>DASUSZ010000157.1:0-22452 GCA_036374815.1 Vicinamibacterales bacterium
CCGCCTGACTACCTGAGTCCCGATCCTGCTACACTGGGTAGTTCGCATGAAGATCGGGTTCGTCTCTTTAGGGTGTCCGAAAAATCTCGTCGACTCCGAGGTCATGCTTGGCATGGCTGAGCAGGAAGGCCACGAGATCACCGCCGACGCGTCGCAGGCCGACGTGCTGGTGGTCAACACCTGCGCGTTCATCGATCGCGCCAAGCAGGAGTCGATCGACACGATCCTCGAGATGGCCGAGCTCAAGAAGCAAGCGGGCGGCCGTCGATTGATCGTGACGGGATGCCTCGCGGAGAGATATCGCGAGGAGCTCAAGAAAGAAATTCCGGAAATTGACGCTGTGCTCGGCACCGGTGAAGTGGACGCGTTCACGGCCGCCGTGTCGGGAACCGGGAGCCGCGGGCCGGGAGCCGCCAAGCCGCTCACGTTTCATCGCACGTCCCCGGTCTTCGGCGTCGATCTGCCGACCTACATCTACGACGCCAACACGCCGCGCAAGCGCGTGACCCCGGGCCATTACGCGTACATCAAGATCGCGGAAGGCTGCGACTACAAGTGCGCGTTCTGCATCATCCCGAAGATGCGCGGCCACTATCGCAGCCGGCCGATCGATTCGATCGTGCAGGAAGCACGACAGCTCGCGGCGCAGGGTGTCAAGGAACTGCTGCTCATCTCCCAGGATTCGACCTTCTACGGCATCGACCGCGGCGAGCGCGGCGCGTTGCCGAAATTGCTGCGCGAGCTGAATGGCGTCGACGGCATCGAGTGGATTCGCCTGCTCTATCTCTACCCGACGACCATCACCGGCGAGGTGATCGATGCGATTGCCGATCTCGACAAGGTCGTGAAGTACATCGATCTGCCGCTGCAGCACGCGTCGGATTCAGTGTTGAAGCGCATGAAACGGCCGGGCACGCGCAAATCGTACGTGCGCCTGCTCGAAAACATTCGCGCCCGCATTCCAAACGTTGCGTTGCGAACCACGTTCATCGTCGGCTTCCCCGGCGAGACCGCCGAGGATTTCGCCGAGCTCGAGTCGTTCATCGAGGAGATCGGATTCGATCACGTCGGGGTGTTCACGTATTCCCACGAGGAAGGCACCTCCGCGCACGAATTGAAAGACGACGTGCCGGCGGCGACCAAGAAGAAGCGCCAGGAAAGACTGATGGCCCGCCAGCGCGGCCTTGTCGCAGCCCGCCAGGAATCGCGCCGCGGCGAGCGGACCCGCCTGGTCATTGACGGCCCCTCGGTGGAGCACGAACTTGTTGTGCAAGGACGACTTGCGGGCCAGGCGCCGGAAATTGACCCGGTCGTCTATCTGACCGATTGCGACCCCTCGGCATTCCCGAAGGGCGCGTTCATCGACGTTGAAATCGTGGGCTCCCAGGAATACGACCTGATCGCCCGGCCCGTCGCGGCTCCCTAGCGGCCGTACGTGTTACAATTTGAGGTCGGTTACTAGTCTGGGAAACCAGAGTGGGCCTGTAATTCAGCCCACTTTTTGTTTTTTATGGGCCCTTTAGAACGTGTCCGGGAGCTGGCGGAACGGGTCGCGGCAAGCTACGGCCTCGACATTTTCGACGTCGAGCTGAAGCGCGAAGGCGGCCAGCAGGTGTTGCGGGTTTACGTCGATCGGCCCGGGCCCGCGGCCACGCCGGAAGAAAGCGTCAGCATCGAGGATTGCGCGCGCGTCGCCGAGGAGCTCGGCACGCTGCTCGATGTCGAGGACGTGATCCCGGGCGGCTACACCTTCGAGGTGTCGTCACCGGGACTGGATCGGCCGCTCCGCACCGCCGACGACTATCGGCGCTTCGCGGGACGGTGGGCGAAGATCGTGACGTCGCAGCCGGTGCAGCGCCAGACGGCGTTTGCCGGACGCGTCAAGGGGATCGAAGGCGACGACGTGTTGTTCGAATCGGAAGGCAAGAAGTTGATGAAGCTTCCGCTTCGGTTGATCAGTCGCGCAAGGTTAGAGGTTGAATTCTGATGTCGACAGCGAATCCGTTGCAGCAAACCATCGAGGCGCTCGCCAAGGAGAAGGGCATCGAGCCCGAGGTCGTGATCCAGGCGATGGAAGAAGCCGTGCTCACCGCGTCGCGCAAGTACTACAAGAACGACGATGAGGAGCTGAAAGCGAAGTTCAATCCCGAGAACGGCCAGATCGAGCTGTTCGCGGTGAAAACGATCGTCGACGAGGTCACTGCACCAGGCAAGGAAATTTCGATCGCCGAAGCCAAGTCGATTTACGGCGAGGACGCCGAGGTCGAAGTCGGCTACCAGATCGAGTTCCCGAAGCGCACCGACGTGCTCGGCCGCATCGCCGCGCAGACCGCGAAGCAGGTCATTTTCCAGAAGGTGCGCGAAGCCGAACGCGAGAACGTGTTCGCGGAATACAACCAGCGCGTCGGCGAAGTGATGAACGGCGTGGTCAAGCGCTTCGAGCAGGGCGACATCATTGTCGAAGTCGGCCGGGTCGAGGCGATCCTGCCGCGCAAGGAGCAGTCGCGCGCCGAAAGCTACGCGCAGGGCGACCGCGTCCGCGCCGTGATCCGCACCGTCGGCAAGAGCGCCAAGGGCCCGCAGATCGTGCTGTCGCGCACCGATCCGGCCCTGTTGATCAAGCTGTTCGAGCAGGAAGTGCCGGAAATCTACGACGGCACCGTGATGATCCGCGGCGCGGTGCGCGAGGCCGGCGATCGCGCCAAGGTCGCGGTTTACTCGCGCGAGCGCGACGTCGATCCGGTCGGCGCCTGCGTCGGCATGAAGGGTACGCGCGTCCAGGCGATCATCCGCGAGCTGCGCGGCGAGAAGATCGACATCGTCGACTACTCCGACGATCCGGTGCAGTTCGTGATGAACGCGCTCAGCCCCGCGAAGGTGCAGCGCGTGACGATCGTCGACGACAAGGAAAAGGTCATGGAGGTCGTGGTCGAGGACAGCCAGCTGTCGCTCGCGATCGGCAAGAAGGGCCAGAACGTGCGGCTGGCGGCCAAGCTGACCGGCTGGCGCATCGACATCAAGAGCGAAGAAGAGAAGCGCAAGGATGTGGAGGCGCAGTTCGGAGCGCTCGAGGCGGCGAATGCCGAGCCCGAGGCCGAGCCCGCCGCCGCGGTTGAAGGCGAAGAATCGAAGGGATAAACAAGTTTGTCCACCGTCCGGGTTTATAAGGTCGCCGAGCTGCTCGACATCACCAGCAATGACGTGCTGGCGCTGTTGAAGAAGAACCACGGCATCGAGCTGAAGAGCGCGTCAAGCACGCTCGAAGAGATCGTCGCGCGCCAATTCGTCGAGCGTCTCGCCAAGCAGAAGGGCATCACCCTGCCGAAGGGCGACATGTTCTCCGAAGCGGCGGTGAAGCAGGCGAAGACCGCGTCGAAGGCGAAAGCCGCGCCCGGCAAGAAGGGCGCCGCCGCCGCGCCGGAGCCGCCGAAGCCGGCCGCGCCGACGCTCGGCCCGCCGCGACTGATCAAGAAGGCCAAGCCGGCCGAACCGAAGGTCGACGAGGCGGTCGCCGCGCCGGTCGAGGCGCCCGCGCCGCCGCCGGTGGAAGCGCCGATCGAAGTCGCGCCGCCCCCGGTCGCCGAAGCGCCGGTCGTTGAACCGGCGCCGCCCGTCGAACCCGCTGCCGCCGCGGCTGCACCCGCCGCGCCCGCTGAACCCGCGGAAGCCGCGCGCGAAAAATCCGGCCGCTTCGTGCCGCCGAGCATTCGCCTGCGCGTTGAAGAACCCGGCAAGGCGCCGCCAAGCGCGCCGCCGCTGCAGCCGAAGCGGCAGCTGGTGCCGCAGCCGCCGCGCGTGGTGCCGCCTGCCCCGCCGCGTCCGCCACAGGCCGCGACCGGTAATCTGGCGCGTCCGCAGGGACAGCGCCCGTTTGGCCAGCCGCGTCCGCCGCAGAGCAACACCGCGGCGATGCTCGGTGGGCCTCGTCCGCTGCCGTCGCAGCCCGTGCGTCCGAGCACCGGCATGCCGCAGCGTCCGGGCCAGCCGCCGATGCGGCCCGGCTTCCGTCCGCAGCAGCAGCATCGTCCGTCGGGACTGAAGCCCGCGCAGAAGCGCGATGCGCTGCAGACGCCGCGGCAGCAGGCGCCCGCGCCGGCCGCGCCGCCGCCGATCACGCGCACCATCACGTTCTCCGAGGGCATGACGGTGAAGGACCTCGCCGATCGGCTCGAGGTGCGCGTCAAGGACGCGTTGAAGGCGCTGCTCGATCGCCGCTTGATGATGACCATCAACACCGCGATCGATCTCGAGACCGCCAAGCTGCTCGCCGCCGGCTTCGGCGCCGAGATCGAGACGCGCAGCTTCGAGCAGGAAATCGTCGCGGAGAGCGAGAAGGCCGCCGACCCGAAGGACCTGGTCACGCGCTCGCCCGTGGTGACGATCATGGGCCACGTCGATCACGGCAAGACCACGCTGCTCGACTCGATCCGTTCGGCGCGCGTCGCCGAGCGCGAAGCCGGCGGCATCACGCAGCACATCGGCGCCTACCTGGTGCCGACGCAGAGCGGCCGCAGCATCGTGTTCCTCGATACCCCGGGCCACTCGGCGTTCACCATGATGCGCGCCCGCGGCGCGAAGGTGACTGACGTGGTGGTGCTGGTGGTGGCGGCTGACGACGGCGTCATGCCGCAGACCCGGGAAGCCATCGATCACGCCAAGGCCGCGAACGTGAAGATCATCGTCGCGGTGAACAAGATCGACAAGCCGGGCGCGAACCCGGAGACCGTCAAGCGCCAGCTGACCGATCTCGGCCTGATGCCGGAAGACTGGGGCGGCCAGACCGTGTTCGTCGAAGTCTCGGCGAAGAAGAAGACCGGCCTCGACACGCTGCTCGAAATGATCCTGCTCGTCACCGAGCTCGATGATCTCAAGGCCAACCCGAAGCGCAGCGCGGTCGGCACGGTCCTCGAAACCAAGCTCGATCGCGGACGCGGCCCGGTCGCGACGGTGCTCGTGCAGGACGGCACGCTGAGCGTCGGCGACAACGTCATTGCCGGACCCGTGGTCGGCAAGGTGCGCGCGCTCATCGACGATCGCGGCCGCAACCTGAAGACCGCCGGCCCGTCGACCCCGGTCGAACTGCTCGGCCTCGAATCGCTGCCCTCGCCCGGCGACGGCTTCCAGCAGGTGGCCGATGCCGCGAAGGCGCGCCAGATCGCGACCTTCCGCCAGGGCCAGGCCAAGGACAAGGCGCATGCGGCACGCGGCTCGCGCCTCACCCTCGAGTCGCTGCAGGAGAAGCTGTCGGAAGAAGGCTCGAAGGAGCTGCCGATCATCATCAAGGCCGACGTGCAGGGCTCCGCGGAAGTGCTCGCCGATACGCTCGCCAAGCTGTCGGACGAGAAGACGCGCATCAAGATCATTCACTCGGCGGTCGGCGCGATCAACGAGAGCGACGTGCTGCTCGCCACCGCGTCGAACGCGATCATCATCGGCTTCAACGTGCGGCCGGATCGCAACGCCGCCGAGGTCGCCGAGCGCGAGAAGGTCGACATCCGCCAGCACTCGGTCATCTACCACGTGACCGACGAGATCAAGAAGGCGATGGCGGGCATGCTCGAGCCGACGTTCAAGGAAACGCGGATCGGCAGCGCGCAGGTGCGCGAGACCTTCAAGGTGCCGAAGGTCGGCACCATCGCCGGCTGCATGGTTACCGAGGGCCGCATCACGCGCCAGGGCGACGCCCAGGCGCGCCTGCTCCGCGACAACGTCGTGGTGTGGGAAGGCAAGCTCGCATCGCTCAAGCGTTTCAAGGACGATGCGTCGGAGGTCAAGGCCGGCTTCGAATGCGGCATGGGCCTGCAGAATTTCAACGACGTCAAGGTCGGCGACGTGATCGAAGTGTTCCAGATGGAGCGCGTCGCACAGCCGGCCTAGGCACGACACACAGGGGGCCGCAATGGCTCTGACACATCGAGTCGAGCGCATCCAGGAACAGGTGCGCGAGGAAGTCAGTCAAATGCTGGCGACCGAGGTCCGCGATCCGGGCGTGGGCCTCGTCACCGTCACCCGCGCCAAGGTCACCGCCGATCTGTCGCTGGCGCGCATCTACTGGACCATCATCGGTGACGCCAACGAGCGCAAGAAGACGCAGAAAGCGCTCGAGCGCGCCAGCGGCTTCGTCCGCCACCTGCTCGCCGAGCGTTTGACGCTGCGCCGCTCGCCCGAAGTGAAGTTCATCTTCGACGAGTCGGTGGCGGCACAGGACCGCATCGAGCAGATCATCCAGGAAATTCACGCCGAGGACGCGGCGCGCACCGTTCAGGACCCCGCAGTCGTCGATACCGTCGTCGACGGCAAAGACGACACGACCGTCAAGAGTGACGAGCCCAGCCAGTGATGATCCACAGATTGAACACAGATTGATGTCCTTTTCACGGCCCCCTGCGGATCTGGTCGAGGTCATCAAGCGCGGTCAGCGTTTCATCATTGCGTCGCATCAACGCCCCGACGGCGATGCGATCGGCTCGTCGATGTCGATGGCGCTGGCCCTTCGCGCCATGGGCAAGAGCGCCACCGTGGTGACCGACGCCATTCCGCCGCTGTTCCTGCAACCGTTTCCGGAGGTCGCGTCGATTCAGATCACGCCCGAGGTGACCGACCAGTACGACGCCGCGCTGATCATGGAATGCAGCGAGCTGTCGCGCACCGGCGTCAAGGGCCTCGATCGCTCGCCGGTGATGAACATCGATCATCATCCCGGCAACAACAGCTACGGCGCCATCAACTGGATCGACGAATCGGCGGCGGCCTGCGGCGAGATGGCGTTCACGCTGATCGAGGCGCTCGGCGCACCGCTCACCAAGGACGTCGCCACGCACGTCTATCTCGCGGTGCTGACCGATACGGGCTCGTTTCATTTCTCGCACCTGACGCCGCGCACCTACGAGATCGCGCGGCGCTGCGTCGAAGCGGGCGCGGATCCGCAGTGGATAGCACGGACGCACTACGACAGCAACAGCCTGGCCCGTGTCCGCATTTTCGGCGCCGTCATGAACGGCATGGTCATCGTCGACGGCGGCCGCATCGCGCTGCTGTCGATCACGCGGCGGACCATGGAGGAGCTGCAGGGCACCACCGACGATCTCGAGGGGCTGATCAACTTTCCGCTGACGGTCAAGGACATCGAAGCGGTCGCGTTCTTCAAGGAAGTCGGCGACGACGACTGGCGCGTCAGCCTGCGCTCGAAAGGCAACGTCGATACCGGCGTGATCGCGCGCGCGCACGGCGGCGGCGGCCACACCAATGCGGCCGGGTGCTCTGCGAAAGGTCCGCTCGACGATGTCTACAAGCAGTTCGGACAGCTGCTGACTGAAGCCGTTCGCAGCAAGTGAACCAAGCCCGCACGCCCGCCGGCCCGCAAGACCTCAGCGGAGTTCTGGTCGTCGACAAGACCGAGGGCCCGACGTCGCACGACGTCGTCACGCTGGCGCGCCGCGCGCTCGGCGTGTCGCGCATCGGCCACACCGGCACGCTCGATCCGATGGCGACCGGCGTGCTGCCGCTGGTGGTCGGCCGCGCGACCAGGCTCGCGCAATTCCTCACCGCGGGCGACAAGACCTACGAAGCGACGATCGCCTTCGGCCGCACCACCGACACTCACGATGCATCCGGCAAGATCGTGACGACCTGCGAACGACGGCCGGCGCGTGAAGCGCTCACCGCCGCGATCGAAAAGTTTCGCGGCACCTTCGCGCAGACGCCGCCGGTGTTCTCGGCGAAGAACATCGACGGGGAACGCTCGTACGATCTGGCCCGGCGCGGAAAGCTGAGCACGGATGCACGTCCGAAAGCGGTGCCCGTCACCGTCAAGCGGCTCGAGATCCTGTCGTTCGACGGCGACACCGCGCGGCTCGAGATGCAGGTGACGGCCGGATTCTACGTGCGCGCGCTGGCGCACGATTTGGGCGAGGCACTCGAATGCGGCGCGGTGCTGACGGCGCTGCGGCGCACGAGGTCAGGGGACTTCACGCTCGATCGTGCGGTCGCGCTGGCGGACGTGCTGCAATCGCCCCGCGAGACCGTGGCGTCGCGCATGATTCCATTCAGGGAACTGCTGCCCGAGTTGCCAGCGGTGAAGCTGCGTTCAGCGGCCCAGCTCGAGCGCCTCAAGAACGGCGTCGAAATGGGCCCTGCCGACCTCGTCGCGCCGCTCGCTGCCCTCGCCCCGATCGTTCGTTTGCTCGGGCCGGACGGCGATTTGGTGGGCTTGGCAAAACCGGGCAAAACGCCCGGATTTCTACACGGCTGGGTGGTGTTGGGTCCCTAAGACCCTAGCCCCTCAGACCGTCCTGAAGTAACATATTCAGGTTACAGGCGATATAGGAATCGCCATATACGGCGGCTCGGTTGTTCGCGAACTCGTGGCGACTACTTGGCTGTGCGTGGAGGTAAGCAAGTGGCACTGACGAAAGACAAGAAGACCGCCCTCATCGGCGAATACAAGACCCACGACAAAGACACCGGCTCTCCAGAAGTCCAGGTCGCGATCCTCAGCGAACGCATCAATTACCTGACCGAGCATTTCAAGTCGCACGGCAAGGATCATCATTCGCGCCGCGGGCTGCTCAAGCTCGTCGGCCAGCGCCGGCGGCTGCTCGATTACCTGAAGAGCAAGGACGCCGACCGTTACGCTGAGGTGATCAAGCGCCTCGGCATCCGTAAGTAACCCGGGTCGCATCCAGACAGGCGCAGCTATGCACAAGCGAGATCTATCTCTCGGCACTCAGACCCTCTCGATCGAGACGGGCCGGCTGGCCAAGCAGGCCGATGGCTCAGTCGTCGTCCGCATGGGCGACACGATGGTCCTCGTGACCGCGTGCCATTCGTCCAGCCCGCGCGAAGGAATCGACTTCCTTCCGCTCACCGTCGATTACCGCGAATACACCTACGCGTCGGGACGAATCCCCGGCGGTTTCTTCAAGCGCGAAGGCAAGGCGACCGAAAAGGAAACGCTCACCAGCCGCCTGATCGACCGGCCGATTCGACCGCTCTTCCCCAACGGCTGGTCGTACGAAACGCAGGTGATCGCGTTCGTGCTGTCGGCCGACACGGAAAATGATTCGGACGTGCTCGCGCTGACCGGCGCTGGCGCCGCGCTCGCCTGCTCCGAGATGCCCGTCGAGAAGACGGTCGCGGCGGTTCGCGTCGGCCTGGTCGACGGCCAGTTCATCGTCAACCCGACCTTCCCGCAGCGCAAGCAAAGCAAGCTCGATCTCGTCGTCGCCGGCACGAAAGACGGCATCGTGATGGTCGAAGCGGGCGCCAACGAGGTGACGGAAGACGAAGCGATCACCGCGCTCGAAACCGCGCACAACGCGATCAAGCAGCTGGTCGAGATGATCGATGCGCTGGCGAAGGACGCGGGCCGCACCAAGCTCGCCAAGCCCGAAGTCAGCGTCAACCAGGAGCTGAAGGCCTACGTCGACAACTCCTACGGCGCGCTGGCCGATGCGATGCGCATCAAGGGCAAGCTCGTGAACTACGCGACGGTCGCGAAGGTCGAGAAGGACATGCTCGCCGGCCTTCCGGAGACGCTCGCGGACCACAAGCTCGAGGCCAAGGGCCTGTTCCACGCGATGCAGGAGCGCGCGCTGCGCGAGGAAGTGCTCGGCAAGGGCGTCCGCCAGGATGGCCGCAAGTTCGACGAGATCCGCCCGATCACGATCGAGAACGGCGTCCTGCCCCGCGTGCACGGCTCCACCGTGTTCACCCGCGGCGAGACGCAGGCGCTCGTCACCGCCACGCTCGGCACCGCCGACGACCAGCAGAAGATCGAAATGGTCGACGGCGAAACGTGGAAGCGCTTCATGCTCCACTACAACTTCCCGCCGTTCTCGGTCGGCGAAGTGAAGCCGATGCGCGGCCCCGGCCGGCGCGAGATCGGCCACGGCGCGCTCGCCGAGCGCGCGCTGGCGCCGATGATCCCCGCCGAAAGCGAATTCGCCTACACGATCCGCATCGTCTCGGACATTCTCGAGTCGAACGGCAGCTCGTCGATGGCGTCGGTGTGCGGCGGATCGCTGGCAATGATGGATGCCGGCGTGCCGATCAAATCGCCGGTCGCCGGCGTGGCGATGGGCCTGATCATGGACGAAGCCACCGGCAAGTACGCGGTGCTGTCGGACATCGCGGGCGCCGAGGATCACTACGGCGACATGGACTTCAAGGTCGCCGGCACCGCCAACGGCATCACCGCGCTGCAGATGGACATCAAGATCAGCGGCGTCTCGCCGCAGGTCATGCGCGACGCGCTCGCTCAGGCGAAGGCCGGCCGCATGCACATCCTGCAGAAGATGCTGGAGTCGCTGTCCACGCACCGCTCGAACATGTCGGCCTACGCGCCGCGCATCATCACCATCAAGATTCCCGTCGACAAGATCCGCGACGTCATCGGCCCCGGCGGCAAGATGATCCGCAGCATCATCGAGAAGACGGGCGTCAAGATCGACGTCGAGGACGATGGCCACGTCAACGTGGCGTCTTCGGATGAAGCCGCGGCCAACAAGGCGATCGGCATGATCCAGGAGCTGACCGCGACGGCGGAGCTCAACAAGACCTACCTCGGCAAGGTCCAGCGCATCACCGATTTCGGCGCGTTCGTCGAGATCATGCCGGGCACCGACGGCCTCCTGCACGTCTCGGAAATCGCGCACTACCGCGTCAAGGACGTGCGCGACGAGCTCAAGGAAGGCCAGCAGGTGCTGGTGAAGGTGATCAACATCGATCCGACCGGCAAGATCCGCCTGTCGCGCAAGGCGCTGATCACGCCGGAAGAAGGCGGCGCGCCGCCGGCCGGCAACGGCGGCAATGGCGGCGAGAACGGCGAAGGCGCCACGGCAGGCGCCGGGGGCGGCGGGGATCGCGGCGAGCGCCGTGACCGCGGCCCGCGCCGCGACCGCGGCGATCGCGGCCCGCGTCGCGAGTAGCGAAAAGCATACACGGCAGTACGGAAACACCGAAGCACGGAAGCTGATTTTGGAAAAATACAAAAGGCTTTCCGTGCTTCTGTGCTTTTGTGCTGCTGTGTATGGTTTTAGCAGCCAGGACCCGCAACAGAACCGCCGCGAGTTCACCATCGTCGCGAAGGACCACGTTTTCTCGCCGGACAGGATTGAAGTCTCGCAGGACGATCTGGTGAAGATCACGCTGCGCAGCGAAGACGTGCCGGTGAGCTTCGCGATCGATGCCTATCGCATCATCAAGCGGGTGCCGGGCAAGACATCGATCACGTTCGAGTTCCGCGCCGACCAGCCCGGCGCGTTC
Organism: Vicinamibacterales bacterium; assembly: GCA_036374815.1. Taxonomy (GTDB): domain Bacteria; phylum Acidobacteriota; class Vicinamibacteria; order Vicinamibacterales; family UBA2999; genus 12-FULL-67-14b. The sequence continues at coordinate 11,266 of DASUSZ010000157.1, forward strand.
CGCTTCTACTGCAACCTGACGACCGACCCCGCCTGCAAGGACATGACCGGGACGTTCAGCGTCCGTCAGAAATAATCAGCGGCGCGGGAATTTGTCCGGATTGTCGGTGAAGACCGCGTCGACGTCGAGTCGATGGAGGAAATGCTGCATCTCCTCGTGGACGTTCCTGAAGCCTGATTTCAGCGGATCCGATTCACGGAAGGTGTAGGGTGTCACCGTCATGCCTTCGGCGTGCGCCCACTTCACGAAGTCAGGGTTCTCGGAGACGATGCGCTTGGTCGGACCGAAACCCTGCACGATGCCTTTCCAGGCACGCACTTCTTCCGCCGTCTTCGGGCGGTTCTCGTACTCGATCAGCCACACCACCGGCACGCCGATCTTCATCTTCGCCAGGTTCCTCGCCGTCTCGCGTCCGAACGTCTGCAGGATCACCGGCGTCTTCGGATCCGCCTTCGGACCGCGCAAGCCGTTCTTGTCGAGCGCGGCGGCGACCATCTCTTCGAACCTGATGTCGCGTCCGGCGTAAATCTCCGGCGTCTTGAGCTCGGGGAAAATGCCGGCCTTGCCGCGAATCAGCGCGATCGCCTCGTCGAACGTCGGTATCTTTTCTCCGGCGAACTTCTTGTCGAACCACGATCCGGCGTCGAGCCGCTTGATTTCAGCGAGCGTGAAATCGTTGGCCAGCCACGCCTTGCGCGTCTTGCCTTCGATGGTCTGCGTGCTGACGCGATCGGGAAACAGCTGCTCGACGTTGGTGGTGCGCTCGAGGCTGGCATCGTGCAGGCAGATCAGCACGCCGTCCTTGGTGACGGCGAGATCCTGCTCGACGTAATCGGCGCCCATCTCGATCGCCAGCTTGTAGGCGGCGAGGGTGTGCTCGGGCGCGTATGCCGATGCGCCGCGGTGCGCGACCAGCGTCTTCTTCGAATATTGCGCCGATCCGGTTGCCGCCATCATGATGACCAGGCCCCAAGTTCCAAGCCGCACACTCCAAGCCCCAAATTTACGCAGCATGTGTTCCCTCTCGAGCAAATGCGCGGGCGGCTTCAATACGCTCCCGGATCGGCGGATGCGAATAAAACAGCCAGCGGACGATGGGTGAAGGATACTCCTCCGCCAGATTCTGCTGCGAGAGGCGTTTCATGGCGGTGACGAAGGCATCGACGTTCCGCGTGGTGGTCAGCGCGTAGCGGTCGGCGGCACGCTCCTGCGCGCGCGACATCGCGTTGGCGAGCGGCAGGGCCAGAAACGTCCACACGCCGCCGGCCAGCAGCAGCGCCGGCAACCCCGCGGGATCCGACATGCCGCGCAGCGCCAGCGGATCGGCAACCGCGCGCAGCACCAGGTCGGCCACGAAAAACCCGCCGGCCATGATCACGCTCTGCAGCGCGATGCCGCGCCACAAGTCGCGGTGCACGTGGTGGGCAAGCTCGTGCGCGAGGATGACCTCGATCTCGTCTTCGGAATAATCGGCGAGCAGCGTATCGGACAGCAGGATGCGCCGCGTCCGTCCCATGCCGGCCAGCGCCGCGTTGGCCTTCCTGGTATGGCTGCTCAACACCCACTCGAACACGCCGACCACGTCGGTGCGGGCGCGGGTCGCGAGCGCCATCAGGCGATCGACGAGCGCCGGCCGATCGAGCGGCTTGAACTTGTAGAAGATCGGCAGCAGCAATACGGGCGCGATGCGCGCCAGCGCGATCGTCGCCAGCGCGAAGACGGCCGCGGACATCCACCACCAGTGGTCCGGCGATTGGCGCAGCGCCCAGTACATCACCGACGTCCCCGCGGCCGCCAGCACCACGCCGAGCGCGACGCCCTTACCGTAATCCGACAGCCAGTGCGCCGCCGTTTGCGTGGAGAGGCCGTAGCGATGCTCCAGCAGATGTCCCTGGTAGAACGCGAATGGCAGCTCGAGGATCTGCAGCAACAGCACGAGCAGGACGGTGAGGACGGCGACCGTGATGCCCTCTTCGATCCCGCCCGGCGCCCATTGCGCGATCGCCGCCCCGACCTCGCGCAGCCGGTGCGCGCCGCCGAGCAGCAACAGCGCGAGAAGAAAAACCCCGGCCGCCGCCGTCCCAACGAGATCGGCGCGCCGGCGCAGGCGGTGATAGCGGGTGGCCTTGTCTTCGTTCAACGCAATAGCCAGTATCCAGTATCCCGGATGTTCTGGCTACTCTGGCTACTGGCTGGGGCTACTGGTTGTTGCCGCGTCCGGTGCGACGGTGGCGATCACGGCCGGCAGCGGCTTCGCCGGCGCTGCGGGATAGGCCGGCAGCGTCGCCGGTTCCTGGATGGCAAGCAGCATCGCGCCGACGCCGAGCGCCAGGTTGGCGAAGATGAACACGGCAAACGCAAGCGCCGCTCGCATCGCCCACTTGCGCAGCAGCCGTCCGATGTAGGTCTCCGAACGGACGTCGCGAGGCCACTCGCTGGTGACCTGGCGCACGGTCGACGGCCGCCGCGCCACGGCAGGCGCGGCCGAGCGGCGCACCGGCGCGTCGGCATACAACACCGAGGACGGACGCCGCTTCGACGCGGGGCCAAGGTCTTTCTCCACCCAGTGATCGATCTGCTTGTCGAAGCTGTCGTCTTCGTCGATCGCCGGAGCAGCCGGCTTGGCGGCGGTCACGGGCGCGGGTGGAACGGGCGCCGCCGCCGGAACGGGAGCCGCCACCGGCGCGGCCGCCGCGTGCGACGGCTTCGACTCCGCGATGATCGCGTCCCACGTCGGCGATAACGTCGTCGATCCGACTTCGAGCAGCGCCGTTTCGAGCGTTTCGCGGTCGACGGTTTTGGCGCGCTGTTCGAAGGCCAGCTGCAACGCGCGATCGCACACGCGGTTGATGAGCCGCGGCACGCCGCCCGTACGGCGATGCAGCGTCTCGATGATGTCGGGCGCGAACAACACGCGATCGCCGCGGCCGCCGGCCGCGTGCAGGCGATGACGGATGTAGCCGGTCACCGCCTCGAGGTTGAGCGGCGACAGGCGGTGATAGCCGCACACGCGCTGATCGACCTGCCGCATCTCTGGCAGCTTCAGTTTCGAGTGGAGCTCGGGCTGCCCGATGAACACCATCTGGAGCCGGCCATGCGCGCCGAAGGTGTCCGCGAGAATGCGCGTCTCTTCGATCAGCGGCAGCGCCAGGTTCTGCGCTTCGTCGATCATCACGACGGCGAACGACTCGGGCGTGAGCTTGTCGAGAAAATCCGAGAGCAGGTATCCGAGCTCGGTGCGCGACGCTTGCTGCAGCCGGCCGCTGGTGAGGTCCTGGATCGACAACACGCCGAAGTCGATCAACAGCATCTTCAGGAGGTCTTCGCGCGACGCAAACGGATCGGGGACGATCGAGCTGTAGGTCTTGCGGCCGAGCTCCTCGATGATGTCGCGGCACAGCGTGGTCTTGCCGGTGCCGATTTCGCCGGTCAGCACGTTGAGCCCTTCACGGCGTCGGATGCCGGCCAGCAAACGTTCGCGAGACGACGCGTAGGCGGCGCTTTCGTAGACGAAACGCGAGTCGGCGTTCAGGCTGAAAGGCTTTTCGATCAGGCCAAAGTGAGGCTCATAGGTGAGGGTTTCCTCCACCACAAGACTCGGTGTCTTTTTAAGGTAATTAATGGACACGATTCCAGCCCAAGAGCTAAGCAGGAAAAATGCCAGTAAATACGCGGTTTTTTAGGCGTTTTTCGGTTGGAAGGCGTCCCAGTATGTCTCTTTATGGGACATAACAGGACGCTTATGTGAATTTCGAAATCAAGTCGTTGGCTTCTTGCCGGCGCGCGACAGACGAACGCCACCGTTTGTCGTGCTGAGGTTCACCTTGCCGCCGCCGCCGTTCATGGTGCCGTTCAGGCGGCGACGCTTGTCGAATTCACTCTGCTGCTCGTCGCGGGCGATGTCCAGGTTCTCGACGTTCACGCCGCCGTTCACGCAGCGCGCGTCGATGGTCACCTTGCTTTCCGCCGGCAGGGCCACTTCAACGCCTCCGTTCACGGTTTCCATTTCGATCGATGCCCCGCTGTCGAGCGGCGCGGCGAACTCGAACTCGACCCCGCCGTTGACCGCCGACGCCTCAACCACCGTGGCGGTGATGCTGGCGCCCCTGACGCCGCCGTTGGTCGTCCTGGCGTGAATCTCATTCGACAGCCCATTCAGGCGCACGCCGCCGTTGCCGGTGCGCAGGTCGAGAACGACGCCCTTCGGCACCTTGATGGTCCACTCGATTTGATAATTGGAGAATCCGCGATTCCGCGGCGAACGCGATTCGACGCGAACGGTGGTCTCGCCAACTTCCTCACGAATCTCGAGCTGCGCGAGCATCTCCTTTGCGCCCTCATCCGAGCGCGCCTTGACGGTGCGCTTGCCCTCCACCACCACTTCAGCGCCGTCGGCCGGCTCCGCGGTAATGCGGCCGTTCACATTGATCAGCTCGAAGCGGCCCTTCTCGCTCACCTTGTAGGTCCGGGACCACGTGTCCTCGGCCTTCCCGGTGGCGATGTCCATCGAGAAGTCGCCGTTGGCGTTGGTCTTGATGTCGCAGGCCGTCGTGGCCAGCCCGGCCGCGAGCACCGCCGCGAGGACAGAGATTTTGCGCATAAACCACTATACGAGCGCGGCGGGCCCGGGTTCCAGTCGCATGTCCGGGTGCTATTCTGCGAAGGATGTCGCGTCGCGTTGCCCTTGCCGCGGCCGTGCTGACCGTCGCGTGGCTGCTGGCATACGGCCCGACCGTCCCCGGCGGGTTCATCAAGGATGACTTCGGCTGGATCTACCACAGCCGCATCGACAGCGTGTCCTCGCTGACGTCCGCGTTCACCACGGCGCAAGTGTTTTACCGGCCGATGGTGCAGCTGTCGTTCGGGGTTACCGAGCTGATGTTCGGCAATGATCCGGTGCCCTACGCGTTGACCAACTTGCTCCTCGGGCTCGCGTGCGCGGCGTCGATTTACCAGCTGGCGCGCGCGATCGGATTGGTCCCGTGGGCCGCCCTTGCGGGGACCGCGCTCTGGGCCTTCAACTTCCACGGCATCAACATGGCGATCGTCTGGCTGAGCGGGCGCACGTCGCTGCTCGGAACGTTGTTTTCAACGCTGGCCGCACTCGCCTTCGTGCGCAATCGAACGATCGCCGCCGCGCTGCTCGCCTTCGCGGCGTTCCTGTCGAAGGAAGAAGTGCTCGCCTTGCCGCTGATCCTGATGATCTGGTCGTTGATCAACAAGATCGATCCACGGCGCACGGCAGGCATGTGGGTCGCGCTCGCCGCGTATTTCGTCCTGCGCCTCAACTCCGGCGCTGTCGACATCAGCAACGCGCCGCCGTATTACCGGTTCGTCTACGACCCGGTCCCGGTCGCGACCAACATCTTCGAATACGCCGATCGTTCGATGACGCTGGCCGGCCTGGTGATTTTCGCCGCGATGATCGCATTCCGTACGCCGCCGAAGCTCGATCGTGACGCCCGCAGGCTCGCGCTGATGGGCACTGTGTGGCTGGTGCTTGGATTCGCCGTGACGATCTGGCTGCCAATTCGTTCGAGCCTGTATGCGGTGTTCCCGAGCGTCGGCGTGGCGATTGCGGGCGGCGCGATGCTGGCCGCGACTGCGCGCGCCGCGACTCCACAACGCGCGTGGCGGCTTGCGATCGCCGCGATGCTGCTGCCCTTCTTGCTGCTGCCCGTGTATTGGGCGCGCAACGTCCGCTGGACGGAGCTGCGCGATCTCAGCAACGTCACGATCAAGACGATCCAGGACGACCATCTGTCGCCCCACACGCTGGTCGTGCTCGAAGACGATCTGTCCACGCGCGCGAATTTCAAGAACGTGTTCGGCGCGCTGCTGCCGGAAGCCGCCGCGCTGATCTTCAAGAACGAATTGTCGCTGTGGATCGAGCCTCCGCCTCCGGAGCTTCAAGCCCAGACTCGGCCGGCGGCCGCGGCACGAACGGTGACCTACCGGCTAGTCAACGGCATCGTTGCGGCGGCCACGCCCCTCGCCGAACAGGTTCCAAAGGTTCCAGAGGTCCCAAGGGTTCCAAAGGCATCGTTCTAGCGAGGTTCCTGTCGACGCTGGTCAGTCCAGTTCATGAAAGTCGCGAGGAACCCGCCAAATGCGCCCGCCGGAATTACGCTGAGCGCCGAAGCCGCGTCGTACCACGGCGGAGTTGTTGAGCCCGGAAGGCTGATCACTGACATGACCACTGTCAATGCGCCGACCGCGGCTCCGTGAAGCGCGAAGTCCCGTTGCGCGACGAGACCAGCCACGAAACCGCCAAAGATCGTTAACGCCAATCCAAAACTGAACTGGAACAGCAACTGCCGAGGGTCTTGCGACATCGCATCGAGGATTGTGACGCCGACAATGCCCTGCGCCACGACCAGCGAGATGCCAAGGAAGAACGTTCCGCCGATGTCGACGAGGAGCCCGACGAAAACAGCGCTCCATTTAATGCGCTTCACGAGCGCATCGTACAGGACAAAGGCCAGAATCGAACCTTCGAACCTGGCCTTTGGAACTTCTGGAACCCGTGGAACCCCTGGAACCTGTTGACCGAAGCGATTAGTTCAACTGAATCGAGATCAACTTCGAAACCCCGGGCTCCTCCATCGTCACGCCGTAGAGACGATTCGCGATCTCCATCGTCTTGCGGCTGTGCGTGATGATGATGAACTGCGTCTTGTCCATCATCGAGCGCAGCATCTCGATGAACCGGCCGATGTTTGCATCGTCGAGCGGCGCGTCGATCTCGTCGAGCAGGCAGAACGGGCTCGGACGGTACTTGAACATGCCGAACATCAGCGCGATCGCGGTGAGCGCCTTCTCGCCGCCCGAGAGCAGCATCACGCTCTGCAGGCGCTTGCCGGGCGGCTGCGCGACGATGTCGATGCCGCTTTCGAGCGGATCGGATTCATCGAGCAGCATGATGCCGGCCTTGCCGCCGCCAAACAGCGTCGAGAACATCGTCTGGAAGTTCTCGTTGATGGCGGCGAACGCTTCGCGGAACCGCGCGTGCGTCGTCTCGTCGATCTTGGCGATCGCCTGGTTGGTCTGCGCGATCGAGTCGACCAGGTCGGTGCGCTGCGTCGTCAGGAAGCCGTGACGCTCTTCGAGCTCCTTCGACTGCTCGATGGCCATCATGTTGACCGGGCCCATGCGCTCAATCTTTTCGCGGAGCTCGGCGATCGCCTCTTCGGCGGTCATCTGGACCGGCGCCGCCTCCGTGTCCTCCGCAGACTGCGAAGCCGCCTCCGTGTCCTCGGCTTCGAGCTCTTCGGGATCGATTGCCTCTGCCGCGCGAATCTGCCGCACGTCCGGTTGCACTTGCCCGGCGGCTTCCATCTGCGCGACTTCTTCCCTGATCTCGTCGAGCGAGCTGTTCACCGTATCGAGCGCCTGCTGCGCGAGGTGCGTCAGATCCGATTCCGCGGTCGCGCGCTGCACGTCGACTTCCGCCGCCAGTGCGCGTAACGCATCGACGGCGCGCCGGGCATCGCGGATCACTTCTTCCTGCTTGTCGGCCGACTGCCTGATTTCGAGCGCGCGCTCGTCGGCCCGGACCATGTCCTGCTTCAGGCCATCGAGCCTGGCGACGTCTTCGTCCATCAGGCGCTGGCCGTCGACAATCGCCTGGAGCAGGCGCTCCCGCTGATCCCGCATCAACGCGACATCGCGCGTGCAGGATTCGACGCGCCGCTCGAGGTCGGCGGCAAGCTCTTCGAGCCTCGACACTTCCGCGATCGCCGCTGCGCTGCGCTCGACCAGGCCGGCATGATTGGCGCGCGCCTCCGCCGCCCTGGCATTGAGGCCTTCGGCGGTGTCGCGCGCGTCGCCGAGACGATTCTGCGTCTCTGCCAGCGCGATCTCCGACGTGGTCTTCTGCTCGTTGAGCCGCGCGATCGATTCACGCGCTTCCGACTGGCGCGCATCGAGGCCCGCGATCTCTTCCTTGACGCGATTGATCTCCGACCCGACCAGGTCGACGCGCTGCTGCAACCGCGCCTCGTCGTCATTGGCGCGTTCGGCCTGAGCCTGCACGCCGACGATCGACTTTTCCTGGCGGTGAATCTCGTCGGTGAGGCCCGCGATGGCGGCGGTGGCATGCGCCATCGCCTGGTCGAAGCCGGCCGTCTCGGCGATCAAACGCTCGAGTGCGCCCGTCGATTCATGGATCTTTTCGCGCAGCTCCTTGATCTCGCGCTTGGTGGCGAGGATGCCGCGCGATTCGCTCTTGTCGCCGCCGGTGACGACGTGCTTGCCGCGGAAGACGTCGCCTTCGAGCGTCACCACCGGATCCTGGACGGTCTGCGCGATGCGCGATGCCGCTTCGAACGACTCCGCAATCAACGCGCCGCCCATCACCGCCTGAATCGCGCGCGGGAACGGACCGCCGATCCGCACCACCGACGACAACGGCACGGCGCCGGACGGAGCGCTGTACTGCTGCAACCCGCCGCCGGAATCGACGCCGCCCGGCGAGGTGCCGCCGAACATCGATCGGAATGACGAGACGAACCCGCCACCCTCCGTGCCCTCCGTAGTCAGTACCTGGATCTCCGTGTCCTCGTTAGGCTTTCCAACAATGAAGCCACAACGGCCAGCGTCTTCTTTACGAATCAGCTGGAGGCCGGCTGCGACATGCTCGAGACGCTCGACCAGGATGTGCTGGAGCAGATCGCCCATGCACGCCTCGACGGCGCGCTCGTAACGCGGCTCGACTTCGATGAAGTCGGCGACGGCGCCCATCTGGTTGACCTTGCCGTTGGCGTTGACGAGCACCATCCGCGCCGCATCGGCGAAACCGCCGCGATGCGTGTCGATCTCTTCGAGCGAATGGAGGCGCGCCGACATGCCGGCCAGCTCCTGCTCGCGCGTGCGAACTTCGCGCGCACGCCATTCGTGTTCGATGCGGGCGCTCTGTAACTCGGAGTCGCGGGCCACGCGCGACATGCGCGCGGATTCAAGGCCGTCCTGCGCGCGATGCAGCGCTTCGGCCGCGGCCACCCGCTGCGCGCGCGCCTTCTCGAGCTCCGCGTTGAGCTCGCGCGCTTCGAGATCCAGCCGTCCGTGAACATCGACGGCACGCTCACGCTGCGCCGCCGCGGAATCGTGCGCGGCGGTCAGCGCGGTAATCGTATTGAGGATCGCGTACACGTCGCCGCGCGCCTTCTCGACATCCTGTTCGAGCGCTTCGATCGCCATCCACGCCCGCGTGTACTCCTCGGCCGCGGCTGCCGCGAGCGCGGACGCTTCGTCTCGCGCGGCAGCGGCTTCCGCTGCCGCGACACGCCGGCCTTCGAGCGCCACCCGCTCGGGCTCGCGCCGCCCTTCGAGCTGGACACGCTCGGCCTCGAGCTCCTCGGCTCGCTTCTTCAACATCTCGGCCTGTTGCGTGTCGAGCGCGATCTGCTGCTGGCGCCGGTTGATCTCGAGCTCGTGCGCGTGCACCGTCTCGCGGGCCTGCGTTGCCGCGGCATCCGCGCTGGCCAGCTCGATGCGAATGCGGCCGAGCTCGTTCTCGACTTCCGCCAGACGCGCCGACGCTGCCGCTTCGTTGGTGCGCGCTTCGTTCAACCGCGCGCGCGCCGATTCAATCGCCTCCGACAGGCTGCGATAGCGGCGGGCGAACAGCACCTTTTCCCAGCGCCGCATCTCGTCGCGCAGGCGCGTGTAGCGGCGCGCCTTGGCCGCCTGGCGCTTCATCGAGCCGCGCTGCTTGTCGATCTCGTAAATGATGTCTTCGAGCCGCGTCAGGTTCTGTTGCGCGGCTTCGAGCTTCAGCTCCGCCGCGCGGCGGCGCGCTTTGTACTTGGTGATGCCTGCGGCTTCCTCGATCAGCTGGCGCCGGTCGGTCGGGCGCGAGCTCAGGATCATGCCGATCTTGCCCTGCTCGATGATCGCGTAGGCCTTCGCGCCGAGGCCCGTATCCATCAACAGTTCGTGGATGTCCTTGAGCCGGCACGTCTGCCCGTCGATCAGGTACTCGCTCTCGCCCGAGCGGAACAGGCGGCGCGTGACCTCGACCTCGCGCGTCACGCTTTCGATCAGGCCGACGCTTTCCGGATGATGTCCGTTACCGTTCCCGTTGGCTCCCGGATCCCCGCTCGCGGTTCCCGGCAGTTCGTCGCCCAGTTCTTTTGCAAGCGACGGAGGAACGATGACGTTGCCGAAACGGAGACGCACTTCCGCGGCGCCGGTGGGCTTGCGCGCATCGGAGCCGCTGAAAATGACGTCTTCCATCTTGTCGCCGCGCAGGCTCTTGGCGCTCTGCTCGCCAAGCACCCACGTGAGCGCGTCGGCCACGTTGCTCTTACCGCAGCCGTTGGGTCCGACAATGGCGGTGACGCCACGGTCGAATGCCAGCTCGGATCGATCCGAGAAGGACTTGAAGCCTGAGATTTCTAGACGTTCGAGATGCATTGCGACTGGTTCAGGAGGAAACGCCCGCCAGTCTAACAAGCACCGTAAGTTGTAGCAAGAAGGAAAAGACCCACAATATTTAGGGGCATTAGACCAAACAACGGCGCATCGAACGGCTGACTATAGTCGAGCTACCCGACCTGTAGAGGACCGCCAAGCAGCTCCAACCCGTAGGCCTTATAACGCGCCGCGTCGGTGGAGTACTGCGCGCCTTCGGTCCGATTGCGGAAAAACTCCTCGATCCGGTTCGCGGGATTGAATGCGATCAGCAGGCGGCCGGGCGGCTCGCCGACGAATGCATACGCGTGTGCAATCTCGCGCGGGCCAAGAATGGAGTCCCCCGCGCCGAGTGTGAAGCGCTGCGAGCCGATCTCGAAGACGAAGTCGCCCTGCAACACGTAAAACCATTCGTCCTGATCGTGATGCAGATGGCGCGGAGGGCCGCCCTTGCGTGTCAGGACGTTCTCCATGATGAAGACGGCACCCTTGCTTTCGGTGGTCAGCACCTTGAATGCCGCGGCGCTGGCGCCAATGGTGTGCGATTCACCGAGCCGATCGGCGCCGTTTCTCACCGGCCCGATTTCGAGCGGCGGCGCCTGTCGGCCCGGCTGCGCGAGAACGCGCGACGGAATGGCCGCCAACGCCGCGGCCAGGATCGAACGGCGTTTGATGATCATTGCCGGCGGGCCGCTACGGCCTGGCAGTGGTCGTTTTCTTCAGTTGCAGCAGCTGCTCTGCTTCGGGGAACTTCGAGATCGCGAACTTCGCCTG
>DASUSZ010000158.1:0-52848 GCA_036374815.1 Vicinamibacterales bacterium
CGGTTGGTGCCTGGCACCAACCAACACCTGTAGCGGTTGGTGCCTGGCACCAACCAACACCTGTAGCGGGTCGTGCTTCGCACCGACCGCTACGGTGGCAGGAAATGCGATGGGGAAGAGGCGGGGGCGGCGAAAGTTTTGCGGCATTGTCGAATTCGTGCCAGCGAATCTCGCGTGAATCCTGCAAGTTCAGCGTGGCAGTGCGGTTGCACCTTGCGCCGCCATGTCGGCAAACGATCTGCGCGATGTGGTGGCGTGGCAGCTCGCGCATCGGTTGATGCTGCGCATCGACCTCTTCCTGCTGTCGCCTGATTTCCGGACGCATTACCGATCCTCGGCCGCGCTGAGCGATGCGGCCCGATCAGCAACCCGTCACATCGCCGACGGATCTACGCGCCTCGATCCGCGTGAATTTGCGAATTGCGTGCGCGAGGCCAAGGCCGCGCAACAACGTGTGATCGCGCACGTCATCAACGCCTACGACCAGCAGCTGATCGCGCACGATGAGCTCGTGCTGGTGACGCAACTGGCGAAGCGCTCCCTCAACGCCGCGAACCGGCTGATTCAGTCGCTCGAATCACCGGCGTGGCAGCGCGACGTACGAAAACGCAAAGCCCACCGCCGAACCGATCAGGCCCCACAAGCTCGGATCCCACCAGCCTCGCCCGTCTGTGGCGAAGTACACGGTCAGCAGTGTGCCCACGCCGCCGACGATCGCCGCCATCGCGTCGCGGGGGCGGGCGGCGTCCAGGAATAGACCCGCCAGCAGCGGCACGAACAACGTCGCGCTCATCAGCGAATAGAAAATACTCAGCGCGCCGACGATGGTATCGAGCTGAATGGCGAGGACCATGCCGAGCACGCCGCCGCCGATCGCGGCCGCGCGGGCAACGGCGAGAACCTGTTCCGACGAGGCCGACGGGTTGATGAAACGCTGGTACAGGTCCTTTGAGCTGCTCGTCGACAGCATGTAGAGAATCGCGTCGCACGTGCTCACTTCCGCGGAGAACACCGCCGCCAGCGCCAGCGCGCCAACGAACACTGGCAGTTCGTTGGCCAGCACCGTCGGCAGGACCAGGTTCATGTCCTTGATCTCCGGATGATGGACGAGCGCCGCCATGCCCAGCAGCACCGGCAGGAACGAGAAGATCAACTGCGCGGCCCCGGCCGCGCCGATGCCGATGCGCACCGCGCGCGCGTTTTCAGCACTGAAGGCCTTGCCAACCAGGCCGGGGGAAATGATGAATCCCGGCGTCAGCAGAATCAGCATCGTCCAACCCGAGCGCGCGCCCGCCGAGTACAGCGGATCCCAATAGGTCGCCGGCGCGGCCGGCGCCGCCGCGATCGCGTCGAGACCGCCAATACGTGACAGCACCATCGGCAGCGCAATCGCAAAGCCGCCCAGCAGGACGACGAGCTGGACCGCGTTGACCCAAACCGAACTCAATAGCCCGCCGCTGGTGAAGTAGAGCGTCATGGCGACGCCTCCAACGATCACACCCTGCCAGCGTGGCAGGCCTGCCACCACCTCGAGAACCGCGGCCCCGGCAATCAGCTGCCCGGCAAGAATGGCGAGAGTGCCCAGCAGCAACAATGCGGCGACCACTCCGCGTACCGTGGCGTTATAGCGATCGTCGAGAAAATCCCCGGAGGTGAGATGGCTCTTGCGCGATGCAATCTCCCACAGCCGAGGACCGACCCAGAGCGCGAGGATCAGCGTGCCGATGCCGACCGCGCCGTTCCACCACCAGGCGGAAATGCCGTCGCGATAGGCAAGACCCGCGGCGCCGACGGTGGTGCCGGCGCCGATGTTCGCGGCGAGCACCGTGCCCGCGATCAGCGGCCACGACAACGTTCGTCCGGCGACGAAAAAATCGGCGGCGCCTCGCACGCGGCGGCCCATCCAGATGCCGAACGCGGTGATGCCGACCGTGTAGAGCAGTAACAGCGCGAGTGTCAGGTTCACGTCCGCCACAGCTTACCTTCAACCGCGCACGAATCTGGTAGCGCGCCGGATGGTGCGCAGGTATCAACGGGTATGACGTTGACCACCGCATTGTTGCTGGCGGCGCTGCAGGCGCCCGCACCGACTCCGCCGCCAAAGCCGTTCGACTGTTCGGCTCCCGAGCATCGCCAGTTCGATTTCTGGGTCGGAGAGTGGGATGTCGTTCCAAACCCCGCAACGCCGCTGCCCGGCACGCCGCCCGCCGGGAGCAAGCCGGCCAGCAACGTGGTGGAGACGGCGCACAACGGGTGCGTGGTGATTGAAAACTGGGACGACCGCCGCGGCGGCACCGGACAAAGCTTCAACGTCTACGATCGCGTGCGCAAGCAGTGGCACCAGACGTGGGTGGACAGCAACGGCGGCCTGCACGAATATTGGGGCGAACTGAAGGACGGCAACATGGTGTTCATCGGCAGCGTGCCTTTACCGCCGGCGTCGCGATTCCAGGGCCGCCGCACGATTCGCCTGTCATTCACGCCGATCGGATCCAACCAGGTCCGGCAGTTCTCCGAATCGCTGAATGTGGATGGGACGTGGAGCCCGAACTACGATCTGATTTACACGCGCCGCCCGCGGAAGTAGCCGTGCACGCCGGCAGCCCCCGCGATCACATCGACGTGGTCGTGTTCGCGTCGCCGCTGGTTCGCGTCGGCCGCTGGCGGTGCCCCGCCGATCATCCGCACTTCGTGGATTCGGGTCCGTCTTCCGATGCGTTGTTCGTGTTCCCTCGCGAGAGCGTGTGGATCGAGCACGATGGGCGCGCGCCCTTTGTCGCCGATGCAAATACCGTCACCTACTACAACAAGGGCCAGCGTTACCGCCGCCGCGTGCTGAGCCGCCGCGGCGATCAGTGCGAATGGTTTGCCGTGGCGCCGGAAGTGATCGCCGGCACGTTGTCGGCGCATGAGCCGGCGGCGATCGATCGTCCCGCCGCGCCGTTTCCGTTCACGCGCGGTCCGAGCGATTCCGACAGCTACCTGCGGCAGCGACTCGTGTTCCATCACGTCTCGAAGGAGCGGAGCCCCGATCGTCTGTTTGTCGAAGAAGCCGTGCTCGGCATACTCGCGGATGTGACCTCGCTGGCCTATGCCCACGTGCCGCCGCGCGGGCGGCGGACCCGGTCCCGGCGTGACGTCGACCTCGTCGAGAGCGCGCGCGATGTGATCGCGCGCCGGTTCAACGAGAACCTGTCGCTGTCCGATGTCGCGGCCGCGGCGGGTTCATCCGTCTTTCACCTGGCGAGGACCTTCAGGGCGCGCACCGGATTCTCTCTCCACGCCTACCGCAACCAGTTGCGCCTGCGCGCCGCCCTCGAGCGGTTACGCCAACCGGGAGCCGATTTGATCGGCATCGCGCTCGATCTCGGCTTTTCGAGCCACAGCCATTTCACCGAAGCGTTCCGCCGTACCTTCGGCAGGACCCCGTCAGCGGTGCGCGAAAGTCTGTAATATTCCGCGGATGCGGATTCTTCGAGCAGGCCTGGCGGCGGCGGCGATCGCGGCGCTTGCCGTTGCGCACACCAGCGCGGTCACGCGCGTGCCTTCGGCCGACGGTCAGTTCTGGGATATCCAGGACACCAGCCCGTGGTCTCAGGACAGCGGCGGCATCGCCACCGGCGGCCGCGCCAATCCGTTCAACGGCTTCGGCTATCTCAAGCTGCAGGTGCGGCGCGCCGACAACTCGTTACTCGCGCGGAATCACTACCTGAAAGGCTTCGGCCTGCATCACGATGGCGCCGGCCGCTTCGACTCGATCACGCCGGTGTTGATCGAAGGCGTGCTTGCCGCTCGCGACATCACCACGTCGAAGGACAGCCACTATCTCCGCTACGTCGATGCGTTCACGAATACGTCCTCGGAAGATCGCATCGTGCAGGTCGCGTGGGGCGGCGCCGCCGGGGCCTACGAAGACGGCGGTCAACTCGCCGTGGCCCTGACGAGCAGCGGCGATCGGCGGATTGACGTGTCGGACAACGCCGTCACGGTGATGCAGAACGCCCGCCGCGTTGCGAATCCTGCAACGGGCCCGTCCGGTCACGGGCCGTCGGCGCACGTCCTCGGCCAGGGCCGCCCCGGCGTGCTGACCGCGATCGGCGACATGTACGGCGATCCATTCGCCGACGTCTGGCCGGGATTCGATCCCGCGCACATCGGCTACGTCTTCACGCTGCGCCTGCGCCCCGGCGAAACGCGCGCGCTGATGACGTTTGTCGTCAAGGGATTGAGCGAGGTTTACGATCCGCGCGGCGGTTACCCGCTTCCTTTCAAGGATGCGCTCGTCACCGGCGAAGCCGTTTACACCGGCGCCGATGCGAAGATTCCCGCGGCCGGCTCCGAGATCAGGCGAGTTGCGGACATCGCAGCGCGGCTGGTGCAGGCGCCGGACGTCCGCGGTCTCACGCCGCTGCAACTGGCGCAGATCGCCAACTGGGACCTGGCCGCCGCTCCCGTCAAGCCGTTTTCGGTGTTCGAAAAGAGCGTCACCGAGCTGCAGAACGCGATGACGTCGGGCCCGCTGACGGCGCAGGACATCACGCGCGAGTATCTCGCGCGCTTGTCGCTGTACGATCGCAGCGGACCCTCGTTCCGATCGGTCTTGGCGATCAACCCTCGCGCCGTCGCCGATGCGCGCGCGCGTGATAGCGAGCGCGCATCCGGAAAGGCCCGCGGCCCGTTCCACGGCGTGCCGATCGTGCTCAAGGACAACATCGACACGATCGAGCTGCCCACGACCGGCGGCTCGCTCGCTCTCGCCGATCATCGTCCGCGCCTCGATTCGAAAGTCGCTGCCGGCATGAAACGGGGTGGCGCGATCATTCTCGGCAAGGCCAATCTCGACGAGTTTCCGTTCGGTGATTTCGGCATCAGCACGGTCGGCGGCACGGTCGGCAACGCCTACGATCCGTCGCTCAGCACCGCCGGATCGAGCGGTGGCAGCGCCACCGCCGTGGCGGCAAGCCTCGCCGCGCTCGGCTTCGGCACCGACACGTGCAACTCGTTGTCGAACCCGAGCGCCTTCGCATCGCTGGCGACCATTCGCGTGACCCGCGGCCTGACCAGCCGCGCCGGCGTGATGCCGCTCAACACCTACAACGATTCAGTGGGGCCGATGGCGAAGTCGGTTCGCGATGTGGCGCTCGCGCTGGATCTCGTCACCGGCGCCGATCCCGAGGATCCGGTCACCGCCGACGCGGCGCGGCATATCCCTGCATCGTTTGCCGCAGGCCTCGACGCCGCCGTGTTGAAAGGCAAACGCATTGGCGCGTTCCGCCAGCGCTTCGTTGGATTTACCGGCGAACGCGAAGTCGCGGCCAGCATGGAGCGCGTCATCAAGGAGCTCCAATCCGCCGGCGCGATTGTGGTCGACGTCGCGATCGCCGATTACGACGCCAGGTATGCGGCCGCTCGAGGCGCCGCACCCGGCTCGCTGCGCGACGGCTGGATCGCGTATCTGTCGCGCGGCGCGAAGCCCGGCGACAAGGTGCTGACCATCCAGGACTTGATTGCCTCGGGCAAGATGGCGCCGGCCAGCGCTCGCCGGCTCGAAGGCTCGCTCGCGCCGACCCCATCGGGCGCCGCCCTCGAGGAAGCCACGAAGCGATTCATCACCGGACGCGAAACGTTCAGACAGCTGCTGGTTGACGTGATGGATCGGCACCAGCTCGATGCGATGCTCTATCCGGCCAATCACGCGCGTCCGCACACGCACGAGGGCGGCCTCGAGCGTTATGGATCGGAGCCCGGCACGTGCGAGGAGAGCGCCGCAACCGGTCTGCCGCAGGTGACCGTCCCCGCTGGATTCATCGGTGGGCGCTACCCGATGGGAGTTTCGTTTCTCGGCCGGATGTGGGACGACCAGCGGCTGCTCGAGATTGCCGCGGCCTACGAACGCGCCACGCGCCACCGGCGTCCGCCGCCGACGGTGCGTTAATACAGAACTTTGGCTTCGCCGGCCTCGGCGATCAGCTTCTTGAAGTGCGCGACCAGCAGCTCGCGGCGCTTCATCACCGCTTCGAGCTCGTGCCTGGTGAGGTAGTCCTTGACCGCGGCCTTTGCGCTCTCGGGCGTCATCGCCTCGAGCTTCGCGAACAGCTCCCGATCGATCCGCTGCAGGTCCTTGGGGTGCAGCAGCTCGTGCTGCAGACGAAACGCGCGCGTGAAGTCGATCATCATCACCTTCCACTGGTGCGTGATCAGCACGTTGGTGAGGTTGCGATCGGTGTCGCGCAGCAGCGCCGAGAACACGCGCATCCGGTACATCTGGTGGTTCCAGTCGGTCGGATTCGGCGGCTGGATCTTCTTCTTGATGCGGTCGCTCTCGTCCATCAGCGTCGGCACGAACCAGCTGATCGATCCGAGCAGCCCGTTCCAGCGCCGCTCGACGTAGACCGGCATCATGTGCTCGAGGCCGAGCAGCGTGGCCAACTCGTAAGCGGCGATGTTGTATTTGTAGGAGTCGACGAAGTTGAGCTCGGTCGTCTGCGGCCGGCCGCCGCCACCGAGGGTCTCGACCATCTTGCGATCGTCGATCGCCTGGAACACGGCGTCGTGCTCGATGTTGCCGTCGCTCAGCGTCAGGCGTTTCGGCGCGGTAACGCCCTTCGGGGTGCCGCGCTGGCGCAGCACCTTCGCCTCTTTCAGGAACGTGCGAATCTGCGCGACCGACAACTCGGCCGAGGCCGGCGCCGGAGCAACAGTTTGCGCGTGAGCGAGAGGCGGGGAGAGGAGGAGGACCAGGAGCGGAACGAGCGACGCGCCGCCGAACCTGACCATAAGTCCTCCGCTTTATTTGTAGATCTTCGTGAAGTTGAGCGATGCGCCGCCGACCTGCGGCTGCACACCAACGCTAAAGCGCTGCTTCGCCATTTCCATCGTCACGGTGCGTGCCGCGGCGATGCCGAAGCCTGCACCCATGACTACGTCCGTCGCGTGGTGGCGGTTCCACGACATGCGCGCCAGCGCAATGTAGCTGCCGAGCGCGTAGGCCGGCGCGCCGACCTTCCAGCCGTAGTAACGCTGCAACACCGTCGCGGTCGCGAAGCCGCTGGCGGCGTGGCCCGACGGGAACGATTTGTCGTTGCTGCCGTCCGGCCGCTCGCGGCGAATCGTGAACTTGAGCGACTGCACCATCACCTGCGACAGCACCTGCGCGCGGACGATGTCGCGGCCCGCGTAGGCGAGCTTCTTGTCGCCGAACGCCTTGCCGGTTGAATAGGTCGCGAAGCCGGCGCCGATCTGGAAGACGAAGTTGCCAATCAGGTTGCCCGACTCGAACAGGGTCGTCGGAATGTTGAAGCCGTTGTTCACACCCTCACGGTCCCACGGCGCCGCCGCGACCGCGACAATTGCCACGGCGCTCAACGTCTTTCCGGTATCGCGGCTGAAGAAATTCTTGAAGTCGCCGGCGCTCAGCTTGAACGGATTGCCGTCGACGATCACGGTTTCGGGGGGCAGGCGCAGGGGAATGTTCGGCGGCGTCCCAACCTGCTCGGCCGTCGCTCCGTCCGGCGCGTTAGCCGCAACCGTATCGGTGGCTTCGGCGGGAACAGGCTCTTGCGCGAACGCCGGGACGGCAATCGCACAGGCGAAGACGGCACTCGCAAGCAAGCGAACAGCGAACATCGACATCCTTATGTAGTTATTAATACTGTCGGCGAAAAGCGCGGGTTCCAGTATCTCACGGCTGCCGCTCGAACCCAACCAGGGTCCAACCACCCGAATTCCTGCGGAAATATGCAGAAACAGGCTTCGCCCACGGCTCGGGTCCACCTACGGCAGAGATGTCGACCTGAATGTAGTCCGACGCCGGCATCGGGGGCATCAGCATCGGGCTCTGGGTTTCTTCGGTCGTCGCGATCAGGGTGGCCTTGTTGCTCTTGTTGTCGAACGTGTACCAAAGCGCGCGGTAACCGGGAGCCCGGTCCGCCACTGCGGCGTCGACCGCGGCGTTGCGGAAGGACAGGCGCCCCTCCCGATCCAGCGCCGGATCGATGATGGGGTTGACCTTGGGGAGGAAGGTTTGCAGGATGCGGACGCGGCGTTCCGCGATCGCCTTGGCCAGGAAATCCTCCGACGCCTTGTCGGCAAACTGGCCCTGCGCAACCGCGGCGCGGATCATGTCCTCGCTGATGGCGGCGATCTTCGTTGCCGCCCAGAACGTGTCGTCCGGACGCATGTGACGGAACGCGGCGTTGGTGATGTGCGGCCACCACTCTTCCGGATTCCACTTCGAATGATCGCGCGGCAGCCTGCCGATCGCCGGCGACTCGAAATAATCCTGCGTCCGCCACACCGGGATGTTGAAGCCGAGCGACAACGCGCGTTTGCCGATCGCGCCGGGCTCTTCGACCAGCGCTTCATAGCCTTCCCAGCCTTCGCGCGGGCCGATCGCCGCGCTGCCGAGCGCCGATCCGAAGTCGAGCAGGTAATTGCGAATGCAGCTGCGGCCGTTTTCGGTGATCAGCGTCGACAGCGAATTGAAGCCTTTCGCATCGACGTGATTGAGCCAGGCCGCGAACACGAAATAGCCGCGCAGCTCGCGGCGATGTTCGTGCGGGATCACGTCGTTCGGATCGTCCGCGCGCGTGCCGTGAAACTTGATGCGTCCGACCGGACGGCCCGGCGCGGCCTTGCTGAGAATCACGCGATAGGTGCCGTCGGAGTCGAGCCGGGCGCGCGACAACAGCCACATGATGTCGCCCTGGTTCATGGCGCGCGGCATCTCGCCGGGCGGCGTGATTCGCGTGTCTTTGCCGATGACGAGGTTCGACGGATGCAGCCTGCCGATGTGGTATTCGGCGGTGTGGTAGCCGGCGGCCCAGAACAATTTCGCCGCCACGATCTCGCTCCCCGTCGCCATCGTCGGCCACTCGGGCGGATCGAACTTGATGAACCAGATCTGGTTGGCGGAGTCGCGAATGGTGAAGCCGGGCGTCACGCCGTCGCTCTTCGCCGAGACCACCGTCCACTTGCCGGGAGCGGGGCCGTCGCTGGTGTTCGCGCCGCGCGCAACGATCGCCGGCGTCAGCGGCATCCGGCCGGCGCGGTTCACGAAGTACGGGCCATCGGGCACTTCGTCGACGGTGTTGATGTTCTTCGCGCGCTGGCCGAGCACCTTGTCGCCCGGACGCCAGAACAGGTTTTCGATCGTCTGATACGCCAGGTCCGGCTCGTAGCGCACGGCGTTCTTGACGTCCTGCGTCAACGGCTCGACCCAGATCGGATCGTCGGGATAGAAGCGCGGCGATTGCGCGCCAAGCGTCAGCGATGAGATTGCGGTCAACGCCGCGATAACTGCAATACGAGCGTTGTTCATCAGAATGGCTGCGATCCGGCGAAGATCAACCGGATGCCCTCCCGTCCGCGCGCGGCCTCGACGCGCAGCGCGGTGAAGTGCGGACCGTGAAAGCGCGCGCCGATCCCCCACGCAACATCGAAGCGGCTGACGTCGAAGTCACGCCGCTCGCGCGCCACCTGGCCCGCGTCCATGAACAGGGCCATGTCGATGTAGCGCGACGGCCGCCAGCGATATTCGCCCGACAACAACACGCGATTGCGATCCGTGAAGCGGCGATTGGCGAAGCCGCGCAGCGCCGAGCCGCTGCCGAGATACGGCAGCATGATCACTGGCACGTCGTGACCGGTGTCCGGCTGCGTCAGCGTCATCAACGCGCGCCCGGCCAGCACGAACTGCTCGCGCACGAGGGGCAGCTGCTGCACGACCTCGTATTCCTGGGCGCTGAATGAAAACGGCAGCCCCGCGGCCTCCTTGCTGCGCTCGAATGCGGCGCGGTAGAAACCGCCGCGCGTGCTGTAGCCCGGTGCGGGACGCCAGTCGAACATCATGGTGCCGCGGATGATGTCGTACGCCAGATCCTGGTCCAGGCCCGGCGCCTCGATGGCGCTGAAGCGCGGCGTGTCGCGATGCGTGTCGAACTCGATCGCGGTGTAGCTGGCCGTCATCGATACGAAGCGCACCGGCCTCAGCGTCAGGTTCGCGCCGAGCTCCAGCGGCGTGTAATCGAACCGCTCCCGATTGGCGAGCGAGGAGTCCTGGCCGTAACCGTAAAACGATACGCCGCGCACGTCCATCCACTGCGCCGACGCATCGAGCTGGAGCCGTCCCCTCCACAACTCGGGAGACGCCACCGTGCCGCGCGCCATCATCGAGTTGTTGAGGGAAATGCCGGTCTGGATGTTGAAGTTCGCGTCCTTCTCGAGACGCTTCAAGTAGCCGACGCCGGCGCCCATGCCGGTGCCGCTGTAGATGCTGCCAAACCACGGGTAGAGGCCGTCGCCGCCGCTCAGCAGCGGTGACAGCAGCACCTGGCGGATGATGCGCTCGCCTTCGGACGGCCCCTCGGTGCCGAGTCCCTTCGCCTTTTCGGCCTGCGCTTCGGCAATTGCTCCGGCGCGCGTGGTTTGCGCGGCGGTGTTGACCGCGATCAACAACACGACGATCGAGGCGAGCAGCGTCTTCATGCTTCGAGCATCCACTTGGTGCGCGTGTAGGCGATGCGGAATCCCTGTCGCTCGGCGTTGCGCTGCGACGCGCTGCCCGGCGCGGCGACCATCATCGCAAGATCGCAGCCGTTTGATGCCGCCGTTTGTAATCGCGTGTCGAGCAGCGCGTTCTGCGCGCCTTGCCGGCGTCCTGCAGGGATCGTACTTGCGCCGGCAAGCAGCGCCGTGCCCTCGTGCATGAACAGCGCCGCGGTGGCAATCGGGACGCCGTCCTTCTCCGCGAAGAAACAGGTCGCGCAGGCCAGGCTCAATTTTGCGAAATCGCGAATGTACGGCATCGCCTCCGGATGTTCGCTCCAGCCTTGCGCCGCGACCGAGCCGTACAACGCCGCCTCGCCTGGGTCTGCCTGGCGGACGCGCAGCGCCGCATTCGATCCAACCCGTGTCGACACGTCAATCGGTTGATAGAGGACCGTGGACAACTCCACCGGAATGTAGCCCCGGCGCGTCAGTGTCGCATAAACCTCGACGCCGGCGAGCGGGCAGACTTCATGAAACGTTGCAGAGCCGCGCGATCGGAAGAAGTGCTCGATGGTGTCGAGCTCCCTGGCCGCAAGCGGCAGGTGGATGCCGAGGCCGAAGGTCTGCGTGATCGGCGAGCCGACGCCGGCAAACATGGCGAAGGTGCCGCCGACCGACGTCCAGATCGCGCCGGAATTCGGATCGATGCGCGCCTGCGCATCGACGAACGCAGCGTTGCCGCGGCCTTCGGTGCGCTCGAGGCGCCGGGCCAGCGCGATGTCGGTAAGAACCTGGTGCAAGGCGCCTATGTTAGCGCGCCTCGGCCGGTAAACCCGCTCCTTCCGGCGCGCGCGAATCTCCGGGGCGCTTCGGGTTGACCGGCGCCAGCACCGCCTCGAGCATCGGGCGCATTTGCGCCAGTTGCTTCACGCGAATCACGAAGTCCCACGCCGGCTCGAACTTTTTCCAGCCGGCGCTGTACGCCAGATGCTTCAGTGAATGCTTTGCCGATTCGTGCGCGCCCGCGGCCTTGAAGATGTTTCCCCAGCGGTAAAACTCCTCGTACGCCCAGTCGTAGCCGGCCTTCAGCGCGGCGGCGGAAAGGCCGTGCGGCCGGTAGACCACGTGGCGCGTGTCGTAAAGATCCCAGTTGTCGCTGACCAGGCGGCGTTGCGCGGACATCTCGGCGTAGAGCTGCGTGCCCGGATACGGCGTCAGGATGTGGAATGTTGCCGTGGTGATGCCGCTCTCGACCGCCCAGTCGACCGTGCGCTTGAACACGTCGCGATCGTCGCCGTCGAGGCCGAACACGAAGCTGCCGTTGATCATGATGCCGAGGTCGTCGAGCTTGCCGATCACCGCGCGGTAGTCACGCCCCAGATTTTGCTTCTTGCCCGCGCTTCGCAGGCTCGATTCCGACAGCGTCTCGAACCCGACGAACAGACTGCGTAGTCCCGCGCGGGCCGCGAGCTCGATCGTGTCGTCGCGCAGGATCGAATCCACCGTGGCGGCGCCCTGAAACACCCGATTCATGCCGCGCATGCCGGTGAACAGCTCGCGCGCGAAGCGGCGGTGGCCAAGCAGGTGATCGTCGAGGAAATACAGATGGCGGCCGGGCAGCCGCGCGATCTCCGACAGCGCATCCTCGACGCGCTGCGTGTAGAACGATTGGCCGCCTTCGAAGAAGGCGTCCTTGTAGCAGAACGTGCAGTGATGCGGGCAGCCGCGCGACACCACGATCGAGTTCGGCACGAGGTAGCGATGCCGTTGAATCAGGTCGCGGCGGATCGGCGGGACATCCTCGATCGTCCGCAGTGTCGATTTGTAGCGAGCCTTTGGCACGCCGGCGGCGAGGTCCCGCAGGAACTGCGGGAACGTGTCCTCACCCGGGCCGAGAAAGATGGTGTCGGCATGCGAAGCGGCTTCCTCTGGCAGCGACGTGACGTGCAGCCCGCCAAGCGCCACGTGCGCGCCCTTGCGCCGATAGTGATCCGCGAGGCGATACGCGCGATACGCATTGGTGATGTAGACCTGGATGATGACCAGGTCGGGATCGTCATCGAGATCGAGCGGCTCGACGTGCTCGTCCTGCAGCGTGATCTCCAGATCCGGATCGAGATACGCGGCCAGCGTCGCCAGGCCAAGCGGCGGAAACAGCGAGTATTTGATCGGTCGCCAGTAAGGGCTGGTGGCTTCGGTGAGCGCGGGAAGGATCAGTTTGACCCGGCGAATCGAAGGGCGGTCACGCACCGCGCCAGCATAATCCAAAGCACTTTACATTGTAAAGTCAGCTTGGCCTCGCGGCATTATTCGGGACGCAGCTGGGTCTTCTTGAGGATCGCTTCGACGACGTCCGTGACGGCGCTAACGACGGCTCGCGGGTGGAACAGGTGGATCTCGTGCCCTGAGCCGGCGATGACGGAAAACCGCGAGTTGGAGGACAGGTCGCCGACCAACCGCTGGCTCTGTTCACGCCCCTCGTTGCGATCGTTGCCCCGCGCCAGCACGATCGTCGGCCGGTTGCCGAACGGCTTGCCCGCCTTTCGCGATGCCAGCAGCGATGCCAGGAACACGCGCTCGCTTTCCTGGTACGCCAGCAACTGTTCCGGCGTCAGCGTCGCAGGCATTTGCGCAATCAGCCGCTCGTCGAGCAACAGCCGCTGTTTGTAAAGTTCGGGCGGCAGCAGGTCGAACGGCGGTCCCTGCTGCACCGGCCGCTTTGGCACCCGCATCGTTTGCGAGGGAATGGTCGATCGCATCTGCTCGGCCGTCATTTGCGCAATCGACATCGGACGCCCGTCGACCATGCCGAACAGCCGATCCTCGGTTGCCGGATCGATGAACACCAGGCCGGCGACTTCCGACGGGTAGGCATTGAGGAAGCCGCGAATCAACAGCCCGCCCCGCGATGCGCCGACCAGCACATACGGTGCCGGCTCTTTCGCCGCCTGCAGCAGCGCATGCAGATCGGCGGCGTCCTTTGCCGGCGTGTACGGCGGCAGCGGATCGCTCCAGCCCGATCCGGCGCGATCGTACGAGCACACGCGGTGCGTCTTCTGCAGCTCGCGCTGCACCAGCGTGAAGTCGATCGCAAACGCCGACGCGCCGGCCTCGATGATGATCGACGGCGAGCCCGTTCCGCCGCACAGCAGATGCAGCCGCCGCCCGCTGCCGACATCGAAAAGCTTGCCCGGCGCAGGGGGAAGATCTTGCGCCGCAACCGAAGCGGCGAAGCAGCACGCAAAGACAGTCGAACGCAGCCAGCTCATGAGGGCAACGCCTCCAGTAGTTAGCTTAATGAAACCGTCCGTTACTTAGCGGCGAATGTGGTGCAGCTCGAGCGTTGTGTTCGTGTGCTCATTCAGCGGAGGCGGTTGAACTCCTCGAACGTGCGCGCGCCGCTCAGCAGGAACATCATGCCGCCCGTAAACAGCGCCAGGTTCACCAGCACGAACGTGACGATGATCCACACGCCGCCACGCGTCCGCGAGTATTTGCCGTACGCGACGCTGAGCAGCGGCGGGATCGCGAGGGGGATGTTAATCAGGCCGAGCAGGACGAGTGTGACGGCCATCCAGATGTTGAGCGCGGCCGAGCGTCCGCCGGCGTAAACGACCAGCAGCGAGGACGGCACCACGATCGCGATGCCGATCAAATAGAGCACCACCGGGCCGGCGGCGAGCGTTCCCTGGAGCAGCTTGACGGTGACGGCCGCCAGGTGCGCGAGGCCCATCACCAGCAGCGTCACGCCGACGAAGATGTTCATCGCGCGCTGCGTTCGCGCCGCCCTCGAGCGATCCGCGTCGAGGTTCCACCCCGCCGCGACTGCCGCCAGCGCCATCGTCATCGCGATCGGCAGCCAGTTGCCTTCGCCGACGATGAACGCCGCGAGGCGATCGAGCATTGCGGCTTACTTGAGCGCGGTCAGCACCGCGTCGATCATCTTCTTGGCGTCGCCGAACAGCATCCGCGTGTTCTCCTTGTAGAACAGCGGATTGTCGACGCCGGCATAGCCGCTGGCCATGCCGCGCTTCATCACGACGCAGGTCTTCGCCTTCCAGACCTCGAGGATCGGCATCCCGTAGATCGGCGATGACGGATCGTCGAGCGCGCCAGGATTGACGATGTCGTTGGCGCCGATCACGATGACGACGTCGGTGTCGTCGAAGTCCTCGTTGATCTCTTCCATCTCGAGCACGATGTCGTAGGGCACCTTTGCTTCGGCGAGCAGCACGTTCATGTGGCCCGGCAGGCGGCCCGCCACCGGATGGATCGCGAAGCGCACGTTGGCGCCCTTGTCGCGAAGGATCTTCGTCACTTCGTACAGCGGATACTGCGCCTGCGCGACCGCCATGCCATAGCCCGGCACGATGATCACGCTCTTGGCGTCGCGCAGCAGGTCGGCGGTCTCTTCCGCGGTCACCGACTTCACTTCGCCGGCGGGCTGCGCCGACGCGCCGCCGGGCGCCGCGCCTTCTTCCGCGCCGAACCCGCCAAGGATCACGCTCACGAACGATCGATTCATCGCGTGACACATGATGTAGCTGAGGATGGCGCCGCTCGATCCGACCAGCGCGCCGGTGATGATCAGCAGATCGTTTTCGAGCATGAAGCCCGCGGCCGCCGCCGCCCAGCCCGAGTAGCTGTTCAGCATCGACACGACCACCGGCATGTCGGCGCCGCCGATCGCCATCACGAGGTGGATGCCGAGCAGAAACGCGATTGCGGTGCACGCGTAGAGCGGCCACACCGGTGCGAAGTATTCGTCGTGCGTCACGTACAGGAAGCCGAGATACACGCACGCGAGCAGCGCGATCAGGTTGATGATGTGCCGGCCCGGCAGCAGCAGCGGCTTGCTGCCGATGAGGCCCTGCAGCTTGCCGTAGGCAATCACCGAACCGGTGAAGGTGACCGCGCCGACGAAGACGCCGACGAAGATCTCGGTGGTGTGAATTTTTTCTTCGATGCCGTAGAGCGCCTTCGAACGATCCATGGCCGTGGCGATGCCGACCAGCACTGCGGCCAGGCCGACGAAGCTGTGCAGGATCGCAACCAGCTGCGGCATCGACGTCATCTCGACGCGCGCCGCCAGCAGCGCGCCGATCGCGCCGCCGATCACCAGGGCGCCGGTCAACACCGTGTAGCTTTCGACGCGCGGGCCGAACGCGGTGACCAGCACCGCGATCACCATGCCGAGCATGCCGAACACGTTGCCGCGGCGCGCCGACTCCTGTGCCGACAGCCCGCCCAGGCTGAAAATGAACAGGATGCCGGCGGCGAGATACGCGATCGTTACGAGGGTTTCAGGCATTTATCGGCGGAACATCTTCAGCATCCGCTGAGTGACGAGGAATCCGCCGGCAATGTTGATCGTCGCCAGCAGGATCGCGGCGGCGCCGAGGATGGTGATGGTCGACGTCGGTGGGCCGCTGACCTGCAGCATGCCGCCGATCACGATGATGCCGCTGATCGCGTTGGTCACGCTCATCAGCGGCGTGTGCAGCGCGGGCGTCACGTTCCACACCACCTGCCATCCGACAATGCACGCCAGCGCGAACACCGTGAGATGCGAGAGGAACGCGGCCGGGGCGTTGAGACCCAGGAAAATGAACAACGCCGCGGCGAGGATCGCGAAGATCGCCGCGCCTGCGCCCGACGATTTCTTCTTCTGCGCGGGTGCGTGCACCGCCGTTTTCGCCGCGACCGCAGCCGGATTCGGCGGCAGCGGCGCCGGCGGACGCGGCGGCGGCGGCCAGATGACGTCGCCGCCCTGGACGACCAGCGCGCCTCGCACGACTTCATCGGCGAGGTCGAGATGGAAGTGGCTGGCGCCGCCCAGATCGGCGAGCAGGTGCGTCAGGTTGTTGCCGAACAACAGGCTCGCGGTCGGTGCCAGGCGGCTGGGCAAGTCGGTGTAGCCGAGGATGTGGACGCCGTAGCGTTCCACCACCTCGCCCGGCTGCGTCAACGCGCAGTTGCCGCCGTTCTCGGCCGCCAGGTCGACGATCACCGATCCCTTCTTCATCGACTTGACCATCTCTTCGGTGATCAGAATCGGTGCCGGGCGGTTCGGGATCAGCGCGGTGGTGATGATGATGTCCACGTCTTTCGCCTGTGCGGCGAACATCTCCATCTCCGCCTTGATGAACGCGGGGCTCATTTCCTTGGCGTAGCCGCCGGCACCCTCGCCGTCCTCATGGACGTCGAGCTCGATGAACTCGGCGCCCATGCTCTTGACCTGCTCTTTGACGGTCGGCCGCGTATCGAACGCGCGCACGATCGCGCCCATGCCGCGGGCCGCGCCGATCGCCGCAAGACCGGCGACGCCTGCGCCGATCACCAGGATCTTCGCGGGCGGGACGCGCCCTGCCGCCGTCATCTGCCCGGTGAAGAAGCGGCCGTAGAAGCTCGCGGCTTCGATCACCGCGCGGTAGCCGGCGATGTTGGCCATCGACGACAGCGCGTCCATCTTCTGGGCGCGCGTGATGCGCGGAATCTGATCGACGGCAATCGCGTTGGCCTTCCGCGCCGCCAGTTTGTCGACGATGTCCTTGTTCTTGCCGGGGTAGAGAAAGCTGATCAGCGTGCCGCCTTCGCGGATCAGGTCGGCCTCGTGCACGTTGAGCACCGGATGCATCGACGGCGGCTGGACCTTGAGCACGATGTCGCCGTTCTGCCACACGGCGCGGGGGTCGGGAGCGATCTCCGCTCCCGCCGCCACGTAATCATCGTCGCCAAAAGAGGCCGCGGCGCCCGCGTCGTGTTCGACGAGGACCGCGAAGCCCATCTTGATCAATCGCGAGACGTTTTCTGGGGTGACCGCCACCCGGCGTTCGCCGGGGCGGCATTCCTTCGGGACGGCGAGCTTCACTCGGGGAGATTCTATAGCAATCAGCAACCAGCAACCAGCAACCAGCAAGGCAAGACGCCGCCATCACATGTGGTTTTCCTCATTGCCGATTGCTGATTGCTGATTGCTACGCCAGCTTCAATCTGAATTCGCGCTGCAGCAAGATCAGGTTCGCTCCCATCTGCAGGATGACCGCGGCCGCGCTGAGATACCAGATCCACGTCAGCTGGAAGCCGGCCACGCGGGCCAGGAAGATCGCCGGGATCACCGAGACCAGCAGGCGCACCGTCGACGTCACCAGTGGAGGGATCGTGTTGCCGAGCGCCTGGAACACGCTCGACGACACGAACGTGATCCCCGATGCCACGAAATTCAGCACGACCACGTGGAGGTAATCGACGCCGACCGCCGTAACCTCCGCATCGGTGGTGAAGATGCCCATCAGCGGCTCGGCCGCGGCATAAATCACGACCATCGTCACGGCCATAGCCAGCGCGGCCATCGTGGCGGCCGCTTTGAACGCGGCGCGCACGCGATCACCCTTGCGAGCCGCGAAGTTCTGTCCGGCGACCGGCGCCACCGCAAATCCGAGCGCGACCACCGGCAGGAACACGGACTGCACGACCCGCAGGCCGATCGTGAAACCGCCCTGCGCCGCGGCGCCGAACGGCTTCGTGATCGTGTAAATCACCGCCATGTAAATGCCCATGTAGGCGAACTCGGCCCCGGCCGGCAGGCCGATCTTGAGCATGTCCCACCAGACCTTGAACTGCGGCGTCCAATGCGCGAAGTGGAAGCGCAGATAGGCCTTGGCGTCGACGAAGTAGAACGAGATCCAGATGACGCCAACGACGATCGCGACGAACGTCGACACCGCGGCGCCGGTCACGCCCATTTCCGGAAACGGGCCCCACCCAAAAATGAGGAACGGCGCCAGGACGATGTTGATGATCACGGTGCCGGACTGCACCCACATGCCGGGCTTGAAATTGCCGGTGCCGCGCAGTGCCGCGCCCATCCCGACCATCGCAAACTGCAGCGCCATCGCCGGAATGAACCAGAGCAGGTACTCCTCGGTCGCGATGCGCATGCCTTCGCTGGCGCTCTGGCTTGCGGCGTACTGGTGCCGCAGCGTGAGTGCGACCGCGAGAAAGACCACGCCGACGACCATCGACAGCACTTGCGACTGGTTGAACAGGAAGATCGCGCGTTCCTGATCCTTTCGTCCTGACGCATGCGAGACCAGCGTGGTCGCGCCGACGCTCAAGACCTGCGTGATCGCGACGACGATGAACGAGAGATTCCCGGCGAGACCGACGGCAGCGATCGCATCGGTGCCGAGGCGGCCGACCCAGAAGAGATCGACCAGCACATAGAGCGTCTGGAAGACCATGCTGACCAGCATGAAGCTCGTGGTTTTGAGGAGATGGCCCGTGAGCGAGCCGGTCGTGAGGTCTTGCATACGGCGCAGCTGAGCAGTGTAGCTGATTGCAGGAGGAACTAAGGCAGAATCTGCAGAGTGATTCGCGATCTGAAAGCGGTGCTGGGCTGGCTGCCCGCGCGCGAGCGCTGGCGCTGGCTTCTGCTCGTGCCGGTCGTGGCGCTCGCGGCGATCATCGAAGCGGCCGGCGCTCTTGCCGTTTTTGGATTGTTGCGGCTCGTCGTTGCGCCGGAGCTCGTGCACACAACGCCGGTGGTGTCCTATCTGGCGCGCATCATGATGAACGGCAATGACGCGCGCGCCGTCGTCGCGCTGCTCGCGCTTGGCGTGGGCGTGTTCTATGTCTTGCGTGCCGCGTATCTGTCGTGGGCCGAGTGGCTGCGCCAGGGGATCATTTATCGATCGTCGGCGATCGCCGCTGAGCGGTTGCTTGCGCGTTATCTTGCCGCCGACTACTTGTTTCACGCCAGGCGGCGATCGGCATCGCTGATCGAGCCGATGACCCGCGCGTCGGACATCGCCTTCGAACTCGTCGCCGGTTCGGCGGTCAACATTCTCGCCGAAGCGGTCATCATCGCCGCACTTACGATCGTGCTGCTGGTCTCGGCGCCGCCGGTCACGTTGATCACCGTGGCGATCGTGCTCGGCCTCGTGCTGGTGCCGATCGTGATGACGCGCCGGTCGTGGGAGCGCATCGGCGAATCCGAGCGGCAGCTCTATCAACAGCAGCTGCATTTGCTGCATCAAAGTCTCGGCGCCATCAAGGACGTCAAAGTGACGGGCCGGCAGCCGTTTTTCGAAGAGCGGTTCCGTCACGTCAAGCGCGACCTCGGCGCCACGAAACAGCGGCGCGCCTGGGCCGCCACGCTGGCGCGGCTGGGCGTGGAGGCGACGCTGATTCTCAGCATGCTGCTCGTCGTGTTCCTCGTCATGCGCCAGGACGCGACCGGCGTCGCAACCGTTTCGATCCTGGCGCTGTTCGCGTACACCGGCTTTCGGGTGGTGCCGTCGGCGAATCGCATCATGCTGAATGTCGGCTACATGCGCGAGGCGCACCCGTGGATCGCGAACATGGACGACGACATGCGCAAGCTGCGCGTGCCGGCGGCGCGGACCTACGAGCACGACCGGCCGCTGATGCAGTCGACGCTGGCGTGCGAGAACGTGTCGTTCGGTTACGAGGGCGGGCCGCCGTACGCGCTCGAAAATATTTCTTTCACGATCGAGCGCGGTCAATCGGTCGGCATTGTCGGGCCGACCGGGGCCGGCAAGAGCACGCTCGTCGACGTGCTGCTCGGCTTGCTGCCGCCGACCACCGGGCGCGTGTTGATCGATGGCGAGCCGCTCGAGGGCCGCGAGCGCGCGTGGCAGCGGCAGATCGGTTACGTCTCGCAGGACGTGTATCTGCTCGACGATTCGCTGCGGCGCAACATCGCGTTCGGTGTGCCCGACAGCGCGATCGACGAGTCGCGATTGTCGACGGCGGTCACGCAGGCGCGCCTGGACGAGGTCGTCGCATCGCTGCCGGCGAAGCTGGAGACGGTGATCGGCGAAAACGGCGTGCGGCTGTCGGGCGGCCAGCGCCAGCGCGTGGCGATCGCGCGCGCGCTGTATCACGATCCGCCGGTGCTGTTTTTCGATGAAGCGACGGCCGCCCTCGACACGCAGACCGAGCGCGAGGTCACCGAAGCGATCGCGCATCTGCGCAGCCGTACCGTGATCGCAATCGCGCATCGCCTCTCGACCGTCAAAAACTGCGACAAGTTGATCTATTTACGCGACGGCAAGCTCGCCGGCATCGGCACTTTTTCCGATCTCATCTCCGACCCCACGTTCCGCCAACTGACCTGACAATTGATGCCTGACACCAATTTCCGATCGCTCAGATCGCTTCCGAAGTTGGTGTCAGGCACCGTTTCCGGAATTCGGTGACGAAGGTTTCGGCGGAGAACATTTGCGCGCGGTCCCTCAGGCGGCCGCGCAAAGCGTCGACGTTGCGGAGGTTGACTATCTTTTTCACCGCCTCGCCTTCGCTCTCCCAGAGCAGCGCCGCTTCGTTGTTCAGCACTTCCGGCGTGCCGCCGCTGTTGTGCGCGAAGACCAGGCAGCCGGCCCGCGTCATCTCCGCTGTCGCCATGCCGAAATGCTCGTTTTCCATCGCCTGGAGACCGTAACGCACGCGGCCCATCAATTGATTGAGCTCCTGCCGCGACAGGTCCTCGCGGAACTCGATCCAGTCGCCATGCTGCGCCGCCATGCGGACGATGCGCGAGGTGTATTCGCCGTCGACCGCCGATCCAACGATGATGAGGCGCGCGTTTGGTAAAGCAGCAGCGCGCGCGCGTCCGACGATCGACATCGCCAGTTCCACGCGCTTCGACCCGTGAAAGCGGCCGATGCAGAGGAACGTGTCCTCGCGCCGATCCCACGGCAGTCCCTCGCCCGGATCGATGACCGGCGGATACAACACGATCGGCGTCGATACTTCGCCGAGCCGCTCGAGACCGGCGGCGGTCCAGCGCGAGTTGGCGAAGGTGATGTTCCGCGCCGCGTCGGTCCAACGCGCGCCGAGCAGCCGGTTGCATGCGGCGAAGTACACGTTCACAAGCTGCGGCATGCGCGCCGGCCTCGGCTCCAGATCGGCCGGGTAGTGCACGTATTGAATGCCCGGCTTCGCAAACGCCGCGTAGTTGTCCGCGGTGACGAGCAGATCGTATTGCGCCGCCAACGGGCGCGCGTAGCGCAGCACCGCTGCCATGCGCACGCGCGTCAGGCGATCCTCGGACAGTCCGGACAGCCATTTCCATGGTGCCGGCACCGTATGCTGCCGCACCGCGCCTTCGGGAATCGCGGTGCCATAAAACGCGTTGGTCTCCTGCACCGACCACGGCGATGCCGTCAGCGTGGCGACCCGGCACGCACCCGCAAGCGCGTGCACCATCCATGCGGCGACGGCGTTGCCGCCGCCCGGCGGCGACAACGATCGCTGCACGATCAGCACGCGCTTATCGGGGCTCGAACTCATTCACGATCTCGCGCACCTGGCGCATGAAGTTGGCGGTCGAGAAGCGTTCGCTGGTCGCGGCAAGATGCGCGCGCAGCCGCTGCTGCTCTCGCGGGTTTGCGAGCACCGCGGAGATTTTCCGGACCGCCTCGTCCTCCGACTCGTACATCAGCGACGGCTCGCCGGCGGCGATCTCCATCTGCCCGCCGCCGCGCGGCACCCAGACGATCGTCCCGGCGCGTGCCAGCTCCGCGGGCGCCATTCCGAAATGCTCCTCGCGCATGCCGTGAATGCCGTAGCGGTGCGATGCCATCATCGCGCGCACTTCGTCGCGCGACAGGTTGTCGCGGAACTCGATCCACGAGCCGAGCGATCGCGCCAGCGCGGTCAGCGAGTTGAAGTATCGCCGCGCATGCCGGTCCCACGTTCCGATGATCGTCAGCGTCAGGTCGGGCGAATGCGCGCGGACGCGCGACAGGATCCTGATCACGCGCTCGTATTCCTTTTCCGGCGAGATGCGCCCGACCGCCAGGAAGCCGTTGCGACGGCGATCCCACGGCAGGCCCGGAGCGGGATCGACCACCGGCGGATACAAGGTGCGGGTCGGGATGCCGAGAAACTTCGCGACGTGCTGGCCGGTCCAGTCGGAGTTCACCAGCGTGACATTGGCCTTCATCCGCTCGAGCGAGAACCCGGCGATGCGATCCGCCAGCGCGTAATACGCGTTGAGCCCGGCTTGCGGCGGGTGATACCAGCGCAGATCCACCTTCGGCCGCGGCCGCAAATAGGTCGGGTAGTGCACGTATTGAATGCCGCGCCTGCCGTAATCGGTCTCGTTGTAGACGCCGAAGATCACGTCGAAGCCGGCGCTGACCTGGCGCGTATAGCGCATCAACAACGACAGCTTGATCAGCGTGGACGGCGTCGGCAGGTGATCGGCAAGCATCCGCCACGAGCGCGGCACGACGATCGTGTCGAAATCGCCGCTGCGCAGACTGGTGCCGAAGAAGCGGTTGATCGGATCGATCTCGACCGGCCGCCACGACAGGACGGTGACGCGGTAATCCGCCGCCAGCGCCTGCAGCACCCAGGCGGCGACGCCGTTGCCGCCGCCCGGCGGCTGCATCGATGGCTGCACCAGCAGCACGCGTTTCATGGCGCGTTGACGTCGGCGGTCGCGAGCGCGAGCACGGACAGGATGGCGGTGATGGCGTAGAGCACCAACACGGTGCGCGGCACCGACCAGCCCATGGCCAGCATGCGGTGATGGATGTGCTCGCGATCCGGCTGCGCGATCTGCCGCAGCGTCGCGCCAATCGAGCGGCCGTCGGACGGACGCGCCGCGCTGCGTCGCACGAGCGCCAGCGCGCTGTCGGCGATCGGCAGCGCGAAGATCATCAGCGGCACGGCGGTGGCCAGCGCCGTTGCGCCCTTCTGCCATCCGGTGATCGCCGTCGCGGCGAGTAAGAATCCTGCGACCAGGCTGCCGCTATCGCCGAGGAAGATCGATGCGGGCGCGAAGTTGTAGCACAGAAAGCCGATCGCCGCGCCGACGAACGCGGCGAGCAGCATCGCCTCCGGCGCGTGGCCGCGCACGACCAGGATCGCGCCGCACGCGGCGCCGGCGATCGCGGTGATGCCGGCGGCAAGGCCATCGACCCCGTCGATCAGATTGAACGCATTGGTCATGCCGACCAGCCACGCCGCGGTGACCGGCCACGCGATCCAGCCAAGCTGCCACGTCGTGCCCAGCAGCGTGATTCGTTCGATCAATAATCCCGATGCCATAATCACCGCCGCCGCGGCAAGTTCGATCAGCAGCTTCGCTCCCGCTCCGAGCCCTCGCACATCGTCGACCAGGCCCGCGAGGAATATCAGGCCGCCGGCGATGAAAAACGGGCGCATCGCGTCCCACGCCACCGGTTCGATCGCCGACGGCGCAAACGCGGTGACTAACACCAGGGCGAGGCTGGCCGACAGAACCACCGCGACGCCGCCTGTGCGCGGCACGGATGCGGTATGAACCTTCCGGCCGCCCGGGGCGTCTACCAGTCCAAGCCGGGCCGAGCCCCGTCCAATCACGGGGGTCAGCAGCGCGGCCAGCGCGGCACTACTCAATCCGAGCAGCAGGAATACAGTCAATGCGAACCGCCGTTATCGTAATCGGAGATCTTGGCCGCAGCCCGCGCATGCAGTATCACGCGGCGTCGCTTGCCGCGGCGGGCAGCGACGTCGATCTGATCGGTCTCGAAGGCGCGGCGGTGATGCCGCTGGTCGCTTCCATTTCGCGCATCCGCGTGCATCGATTACCCGATCGTGCGTTTACCGGCCGCAGCAAGGGTGGCGTGCGGCGATTCGTCTACAGCTCGCTCGCGCGCGGCATCGGGCAAGGCGCCCGGCTGTTCGCCACGCTGATGCGCATTCCGAAGCCGGATGCGATCCTGGTCCAGAACCCGCCCGCGTTTCCGACGCTGTTCGTCGCCTGGCTCGCATCGCGGCTGCGCGCTGCGCGTTTCGTGATCGACTGGCACAACCTCTCGCACACTATCGCCGCGGTCAAACTCGGCGAGCGTCATCGCGCCGTCAAGGCGCTGGCGCGGAGCGAACGCCGCTGGGGCCGGCGCGCGACCGCGCACATCACCGTGTCGAAAGCGCTCGCCGACTGGCTGGCGCGGGAATACAAGGTGAAGGCGACGGTTGTATACGATCGGCCGGGCGACGCGTTCACGCGCACCGCCGCGGCCGATGCGCGGGCGCTGTGGGAGAAAATCGCGAAGGATGCGCAACTCGGCGCCGAACGTCCGCCGATTGTCGTCTGCCCCACGAGCTGGAGTCCCGATGAGGATTTCGATCTGCTGCTCGAGGCGCTCGAGCGCGCCGAGCGCCACCTGGCCCGCGCGGGCGACGTGACGGCGCCGCAACTCGCGGTGTTCCTGACCGGCCGTGGGCCGCTGCGCGCAACATTCGAGGCCCGCGCCGCGCGACGCAACTTCAAGGCGATTGCGGTCAAGACGATCTGGCTCGAGCCCGACGATTACCCGAAGTTAATTGGCCTGGCCGATCTCGGTCTCTGTCTTCATCAGTCGTCATCGGGTTTGGATTTACCGATGAAGCTGGCCGATCTTCGCGGCTGCGGCGTGCCGGCGGCCGTCTACGATTACGCCCCCGTGCTGGGCGAGGCGATGACAGCCGGGCAGGAAGGGGTGACGTTCCGCGATCCGGGCGAGCTGGCGAACGTGTTGATCGGCGTCGCCAATCGCGCCTCGGTCCCCGATTCGCCTCTCAGCAAGAGCCGCGAGTGGCTCGCCGCGAACGCGCCCGAGCGGTGGGACGCGCAGTGGCAGTCCGCTGCGCGCCCCGTGCTATTCCCGTAACGCCGTCGACGGATCGATCGTGGTGGCACGCCACGCCGGAATCACCGCCGCGCTCGCGGCAACGCTCAACAAGACCGCGGCGGTGGCGGCGAGCGTGATCGGATCGCGCGGGCCGATCTCGAACAGCTGATTCTGCAGCAGCCGCGTTGCCGCGATCGCGCCGGCGAATCCGATCGCGAGGCCGGCGACCACCGGCTTGAGGCCGTGCAGGCTCATCATGCGGATGACGTCGTGCTTCGACGCGCCAAGCGCCATCCGCACGCCGATCTCGCGCGTGCGCTGCGATACCAGCCACGCGATCACGCTGTAGATGCCGAGCGCCGCCAGCACCAACCCCGTCGATCCAAGCAGCGACATCAGCAGCGTGTTGAAGCGCGCTTCCGCGAGTATGCGGCGAAGCCCCTCGTCCATCGTGCCGATGTTGAACACGGGCAGCGTGTTGTCGAGCTCCTTCACCGCGCCGCGGATTGCGGCGGTCATCATCGCCACGTCTTCGCCGCGCGTGAGGACGACCAGCGAGCGGCCCGTCCACGTCCACGCCACATCCGGAATCTGCATCAATGGAAGGTAGAACTCGGGCCGCGCCGGCTGCGCGGGGCCGCGTGCCTTGATGTCGCCGACCACGCCGACGACCGTCTTGTAGTGCGGTTGATCGGGCGACCCTTCGCAGCACGCGATGCGCTTGCCGATCGGGTCGGCGCTGCCGAACGCCGTTCGTGCCAGCGTCTCGTTGATGATCATCACCGGCTCGGCCTGCCGGATGTCGGCATCCGTGAACGTGCGACCCGCCTTGAGCGGGTTGTTGATCACCGAGAAGTAGCCAGGGGTAACGAAGTGCGACGTGCTTTGAATCCGATCGCGCACGCCCTCGACCAACAGGCCGTTCGAGCCGCCGCCGCCGACCAGCGGCGCCTGCGAATCGAGCGCCGCGAACCTGACGCCCGGCGAGCTGCGCACGCGATCGAGGACCTGCCGATAGGCGTCGCGCGCGCGGGCCGGGTCGCCGTACTGCGCGGCCGGCAGCGCGATGCGCGCGGTCAGCACGCCGTTGGTATCGAAGCCAATCGGTTCCTGCTGCAGGTTGATCGCGCTGCGAACCAGCAGCGCGGCGCCGGCGAGCACGATCATCACCAGTGCCGCCTGCGCGCCGATCAGCAGTTGGCGCATCCACGGCTTCAGCGATCCGCTGAGCGCGCCCTTGCCGTCGCCAAGATCTTCGGTGAGCGTGGTGCGGCGCGTCGCCTGCCATGCCGGCAACAGGCCGACGAAGATCGCGCTGGCGATGACCAGCCCGAGCGCCGCCATCAGCACGGTCCCATTCAGCGCCGCGGTCTCGAGCCGCGGCACGCCTGGCGGCGCCAGGCGCATCAACGCCGGCAGCGTCCACCACGCGATCGCCAGGCCGGCGACGCCGCCGAATCCAGCCAGCAGCAGGCTCTCGGTCAGGACCTGGCGCACGATGCGTCCGCGGCCGGCGCCGACGGCGGCACGAATCGCCAGCTCGCGCGAGCGGGCGGCCAGCCGCGCGAGCAACAGGTTCGCGACGTTGCCGCACGCAATCACGAGCACCAGGCTGACCGCCGCCAGCAGCACGAACAGCCGCGTTCGATAGCCGCCGGTGAAAAAGTCGCTCATCAACTCGACGTCCGCGGACCGTTCGGCATTGAGATCGGGGTGATCCCTGGCAAGCGACTGCGCGATGCGGACGAACTCGTCGCGCACTTGTTGCCGCGTCACGTCCTTGCGTTGACGCACGTAAGCGGTGAGGTAGAACTCGTCGTACATCGCGAGCTGCGCCGGCGTAAACGCAATCGGCACCCAGGCCTCTGCCGCATCGCCGATCTGATCCATCGCCGGAGGCATGATGCCGATCACGTCGTGCGGCTCGCTGTTGATCCGGATCGATCTGCCGACGACCGATGGATCCGCAGCGAAGCGGCGCCGCCACAAGCGATCGCTGAGGATCACCACCTTGTTGCGGCCCGGCTGGTCCTCGTCTTCGCGGAAGGTGCGCCCATAGGCCGGCTCGATGCCGAACAGCCGGTGGTAGTTCCACGTCGTCCGGCCGCCGAAAATCCGCTCTGGCTCGCCGTTGTCCGACAGGTTGAAGCTGGTTCCGGTGTCGGCGGCAAACTCCTCGACCGATGTCAGCCGCTGGCGGAAATATTCGAAGTTGCCGACGGACCACGACCCGCGATTGCCGCGCAGCATCGAAAATGCCAGCAGCACGCGATCCGGATCCACATACGCGTACGGTTTCAGGATCACCGCATGCACGACGCTGAAGATCGCCGTCGTGGCGCCGATGCCGAGGCCGAGCGTCAGCGCCGCCGCCAGCGTGAAACCCGGCCGGGTGACGCACTGCCGCCATGCGAAACGGAGATCTTGCCGCAGCTCGTCGATCCAGTCGCGGCGCGACCATGAGTTGTTGCGCTGCCTGCCAAGTTGCGTGAGCACTGCTTCAACCTTTCCGTTCTCGAGCCGCATCCGCGCCATCACCCGCGCTTCGGCAGGATCGATGCCGCGATCGATCAGCTCCTGGGTGCGCATCTCCACGTGATGCGCGAGCTCTTCATGCACTTCCTGTTCGATCGGCACGCGCCACAGCAGCGATCGCAGGCGTTTGCGGATGGCCATCCGTTACACCGCCTTGATCAGGGCGCGGTTGACCGCCGCCGAAAACGCCGCCCACGCCGCGGTATGGCTCGCCAGTTGCTGCCGTCCGGCGCGAGTCAGGCGATAGAACTTCGCTCTGCGGCCGAGCTCCGACGTGCCCCATTCCGCGTCGAGCCAGCCGCGTTTTTCCATGCGATACAACGCCGGGTACAGCGTCCCTTCCTCGAGGGCCAGACCGCAGTCGGTCGCCTCCTCGATCCAGCGGCCGATCGCATACCCGTGCATCGGCCCGCCGGTCAGCGTCTTGAGAATCAGCGTGTCGAGCGTGCCGTGAAGGAAATCGGCGGGATACCTAGACATTCGAAGTATGAGACGGAATCGTGGTGAAAAAGGTTGGGAAGGCCAGATATGAATAAAATGGCGTGCTCCTTATGCTGCCGATTACCGAACTTGCTGCCCGCCTTGGCCTGACGCCCGACCTGCTCGAACCCTACGGACACGCGATCGCGAAGATCAGGCTGGAGGCGCTGGAGAAATTTCCAAAGCGCCGCGGCAAGCTCATCCTCGTGACGGCGATCACGCCGACGACGAGCGGCGAGGGCAAGACCGTCAACACCATCGGCCTGACCCAGGGGCTGGTGAAGCTCGGGCACAGCGCCGTCGCGGCCCTGCGCGAGCCGTCACTGGGGCCGGTGTTCGGAATGAAGGGCGGCGCCACCGGCGGCGGCAAGGCGTCGCTCGAGCCGATCGATCGCATCAATCTGCACTTCACCGGCGACTTTCACGCGATTACGTCCGCCCACAACCTGCTCGCCGCGCTGCTCGACACGCATCTGCATTTCGGTAACGACCTGCGGATCGATCCAAAAGAGATCCTGTGGCCGCGCTGCATGGACATGAATGATCGCGCGCTGCGCCGCATCGCTACCGGCCTCGGCGGACGCGAAAGCGGGCCCGCGCGCGAGACCGGCTTCGTGATCACCGCGGCCTCGGAGATCATGGCCATCCTCGCGCTCGCCGACAGCCGCGCCGATCTCCGCCGCCGTCTCGGCAAGATCGTCGTCGGCTTCAGCTACGACGGCAAGCCGGTGACCGCCGCGGATCTCAAGGCCGTCGGCCCGATGATGCTGCTGCTGAACGATGCGTTGATGCCGAACCTCGTCCAGACGACGGAAGGTGCGCCGGCGATCGTGCATTGCGGACCGTTTGCGAACATCGCGCACGGCACCAGCAGCGTCCTCGCTCAGCGGCTCGGTCTCCATCTCGCCGATTACGTCGTCAACGAAACGGGATTCGCGGCGGATCTCGGCGCGGAGAAGTTCTTCGACATCGTGATGCCGATGTGCGGCCACGTGCCGGCCGCGGCCGCGGTGATCGTCACGTTGAAGGCGCTGCGCACGCAGGGCGGCGCCGCCGACGGCCCGGTCGATCTCGGCTTCCCGAATCTGGCGCGCCACTTCGACAATCTCAAGCGGTGGGGCGTGACGCCGGTGATCGCGCTCAATCGGTTCCCCGGCGACAAGGACGACGACCTCGACCAGGTGATGAAGTATTGCCGAACGCTGGGCGTCGAGGCCGCGATTTGCGAGGGCTACACCAAGGGCGGCGAAGGCATGCAGGATCTCGCGGGGAAGATCGTCGCCGCGGCGGCCGCGTCCGATCCGGCCAACGTGAAGCCGATCTACAAGGCCGACGCGAGCCTCGTCGACAAAATCACGACGGTGGCGACTACGGTTTACGGTGCGGGGAAGGTGTCGTTCAAGCCGGCGGCGAAGTCACGTCTCGAGAAATTCGAGGCGCTCGGTTACGGCAAGCTGCCGGTGTGCATCGCCAAGACTCAGTACTCTTTCAGCGACGATCCCAAGCTGATGGGCGCGCCCATCGGCTGGACGCTGACGATCAGCGATGTGTCTCTGTCTGCCGGCGCCGGCTTCGTCGTCGCGATCGCCGGTGCCATGATGCTGATGCCCGGTCTCGGTAAAGTGCCGCAGGCCCAGAAGCTGGACGTCGACGACCACGGCCGCGCCATCGGCATGGAATATTGATGTCGGCGGGCGGCGGCGTGTCGAATTCCAGTCTGGCCGTTCGTCAATAGGGCAGAAGGAGAGATTCCAATGCCTCAATTCGTTTTGTTCCTGCGAGACGACGGCCGCTTCGATCCGAACATCAGTGCCGCCGAAATGCAGGCGATCGTCGAGCGTTACATCGCCTGGCGGGCGAAAGTGCAACAGAATGGCCGTTCAATCACGGGCCACAAGCTGCACGACGGCCAGGGCCGCGTCCTGAACGCCAACGGCAGCGGCCTGAAGATCACCGACGGCCCCTACGCGGAAGCCAGGGAAGTGATGGGCGGCCTGTTCGTGATCGAGGCCGCCGGTTACGACGAGGTCGTCGCACTGAGCAAAGATTGCCCGCACCTCGACTTCGGCTCGATCGAAATCCGCGAAGTCCAGCCAACGTGAGCCATTTGTAACGAAGACTGACATCGCACCCCGGCTTTTCGATGCAGTTTCCGCGATGACGACTGGCGATCCGATCGCAATTGTTGATCATCTGTTCCGCAAGCAGGCGGGGCAGATGATCGCAACATTGACAAGAACGCTCGGGCCTCGACATCTGTCGCTGGCGGAAGACGCGGTTCAAGACGCGCTGATGACGGCGATGCAGCAGTGGCCGTTTCGCGGCGTGCCGGACCACCCGGAGGCGTGGTTGTTCCAGGTCGCGCGCAATCGCGCGCTCGATCGATTGCGACACGGCAAGATGGCCGCGGGCAAGGAGCCCGACATCGCGCGGGCGTCAACGGCCGTCGAATCACCGGCCGCGCCGCCGCTGCTGCGCGGCGAGCTGCCGCCGGTCGAGGACGATCAGCTCGGCTTGTTGTTTCTCACCTGCCATCCGTCGCTCACCGCCGACGCGCGCGTTGCGCTCGCACTCAAGCTCGTCGGCGGATTCAGCGTCCGGGAGATCGCGCGGGCGTTCCTGTCGCAGGAATCGGCGATCGCCCAGCGCCTGGTGCGCGCCAAGCGGGCGTTGCGCGAT
This sequence comes from Vicinamibacterales bacterium, assembly GCA_036374815.1. Taxonomy (GTDB): domain Bacteria; phylum Acidobacteriota; class Vicinamibacteria; order Vicinamibacterales; family UBA2999; genus 12-FULL-67-14b. The sequence continues at coordinate 30,813 of DASUSZ010000158.1, forward strand.
TCGCAGGCCTCGTTCGGCATGCCCGATCCCGCGCATTTGCCCGAACGACTCGACTCGGTCCTCGACACGCTGTATTTGATGTTCAACGAAGGCTATGCCGCGACGTCCGGCGATCACATGATCCGCGACGATGTGGCGGGCGAAGCGATTCGTCTCGCTCGCATGGTGGCGATGCATCCGGCGATCGCCGCGCCGCGTGCGTGGGCGCTGCTCGCGCTGATGCTCCTGCATGCGGCGCGCTTCCCGGCGCGCGTCGACTCGGACGGCACGCTGTTCCTGCTGCGCGAACAGGATCGCCGCAAATGGGATGCGTCGCTGATCGCCGCCGGCATGCGCGCGCTCGATCGCGCTTCAGCGGGCGATCGTGTCACCGCGTTTCACCTGGAAGCCGGCATTGCCGCGTGCCACGCCGCGGCCGGGTCGTGGGAGTCGACCGACTGGGCGCAGATCGTCGCGTTGTATGACGAGCTGCTCGCGCTGACGCACTCGCCCGTCGTTGCGATGAATCGCGCCGTGGCGATCTCGCGTCTTGACGGCGCGCTGTCCGGGCTGGCGGCGCTCGATGCGATCGACAACCTCGCCGTGCTCGACGGCTACCCGCTGCTGCCGGCGATTCAGGCCGAGCTGTGGCGGGAGGCCGGCGACACCGATCGCGCCATCGAGTGCTATCGCGCCGCGCTCGGCCTGGCGCGCTCCGCGCCCGAGCAGCGCTGGCTGACGTCCCGCCTTTCGCTTCTCGTATAATCTTCGGACGCGTGGAATACCTGATTAAGCAGTACGCCCTCGAGCCGGGTGCGTGGGAGATCCAGTACATCGAGGAGTACTTCGGCGAATTCCCGCGCCGCAAGACCGCCAGCGAGATCATCACGCGGCTGCGCGATCGCGAGTCGCTGATCCTGATGGCGGAGGCGCCGCTGCCCGACGATCCGACCGGCGCGCTGGTGCCGGTGTCCTACAAGATCGTCCACGAGATTCGCGAAAACGAGTCGGTGCCCAAGCTGCGCGACCTGGTCAGCCGCCTCGATGGCGCCGTCAAGTTCAACGACCGCAGGATTCTGTATTCGTGGATCGGCGGCACGCGCCGCGACTGGCGCGGCCAGGGCCACTTCCGCGCGCTCACCGAGGAATCGGAAGTGTGGGCGATGGCAGCCGGCTTCGAGGAAGTCGTGGTGAAGGTGAAGAACCGATACTACGACATGCGCGCCGTGCTCGCGTCGCTGCAGTTCAACGTCGTCAAGCACGAGCCGCATCCCGGCGACACCAACGAGTCGAAGATTTACCTCAGCAAGCTGCTGCCCGCCGAGCTCGCGCGCGGCCACCGCAGCATCCGCACCGTCGTCTACGCCGAGTAGCGATCGGTGCGAAGCACCAACCGCTACATTGTGCGCGTCGTTTCTGCGTACAAGTGGGAGTTATTGCGGCGAAAAGTATGCGGTTGGTGTCAGGCACCCACTGCTAGGCACCCGATAAGTAGCGGTTGGTGTCAGGCACCCTCCGCTACTCGGATTTGAGGGTGACCACGGGGTCGACCTGCGTGCCGCGGCGGGCGGGCAGATACGAGGCGACGGTCGCGACGACGGCGAGCACGACGCCGATCGCGACGAAGGTCGCCGGATCGTTCGGTCCGACCTGATAGAGCAGTCCGCGCAGCAGCCGCGTCGCCGGAATCGCCGCTACCAGGCCGGCGGCCAATCCTAATGCGACGATCCGCAAGTTCTGTCCGACGACCATCCCGATGATCTGCGACGGGCGCGCGCCGAGGGCGACGCGAATGCCGAACTCGCGCGAGCGCTGAGACACCGAATACGCAACGATGCCGTAAACGCCGAGCGCGGCAAGCAACAGCGCGGCGCCGGCGAACACGCTCATCGCCACCGCCGTCAGCCGCGGCCGCGCGATCGATTCCGCGAACACTTCCTCGAGCGGCCGCACCGCCGATACCGGCAGCAGCGGATCGATTTCGCGCACCACGCGCACGGCGGCCGGCGCGAGGCGCGACGGATCACCATTAGTGCGCACCACAAAGTTCATCACGCCAAACGCATACTGGCGCGATGACAGATACGCCGTCGGTCGAATCTCACCCTCGACGGTCGTGAGCTTCACGTCGCCGACGACGCCGATGATCTCGTGCGGCTTCTCGTTGCCGAGAACGAGCATGAACTTGCGGCCGATCGGGTTGTCGCCCGGATAAATCTGCCGCGCGAACGTTTCGTTGATGACGGCGACGGGCTCGCGATCCTGGCTGTCGGCGTCGCTGACGTCGCGCCCCGCGAGCAGCGGGATCTGCATCGCCGTGAAATAGCCGGGCGTCACCGGGCGCGCATCGACGACGGGCCGCTCGTTCGGCGGCGGTTGCGGCGCATCGGCGCGCCAGAACGACGTGCCGGGACCCACGCCCGCCAGCGGCAGGAACGACGTGCCCCCGACCGACGTCACCTGCGGCAGCGCCTTGAGCCCGTCCATCACGCGCGTGTAGAAAACGTGCTGCGCATTCGAATCCGCGTAGCTGCGCTGCGGCAGCGTTACTCGCAACGACAATGCCGATTCGGCGGTGAAGCCAGGCTTGACGCTTTGCAATTCCATCACGCTGCGGCCGAGCAGCCCTGCGCCGCACAGCACCGTCAGGGCCAGCGCGATCTCAGCCATCACGAACGTCTGCCTGATGATTCGGCCGCGCCGCCCGCCCGACACGCTCGGCGCGCCGTCGCGAAGCGCCGTCACCAGCGAACCGCCGGTGGCGCCCACCGCCGGTGCGAGGCCGCAAATCAACGTCGTCACCACGGTCACGACCGCGGCAAAGGCAAGCACGCTCGGATCGATCGCGATCTGCGAGAGCAGCGGAATCGGCAGACGCGATCCGACCCACGTCGACAGGCCGCTCAGCAACCACCACGCCAGCACGACGCCGAGCACGCCGCCGGCGATCGACAGCATCAGCGATTCGGCGATCAACTGCGTCAGCAGCCGGCCGGTGCCCGCGCCGATCGCCGATCGAATCGCCAGCTCGCGCCGGCGTCCCGATGCGCGCGTCAGCATCAGGCTGCCGATGTTGCCGCACGCGATCAGCAGCACCGCGCCGACGGCGCCAAACAGCGCGAGCACGGCGAGCCTGACGTCGCCGACGAGCTGCTCACGCAGCGGCACGAGGTTGATCGTCCAGCCGGTGTTGAAATCCGGCTGCTCGCTCGTCACCTGCGCGAACACCCCTTCCATCTCCGCCTGCGCCTGGTCGCGTGTGATGCCCGGCTTCAGCCGTCCGATGGCGATCAGGCTGCGGCCGCGGAACGGCACCTGCGGCGGCAGCTGATAGGTCATGTAGACGTCGGCAGGCAGGCCGAAGATTTCGAAGCCGCGCGGCATCACGCCAAGCACGGTGACGGGACCGCCATCGATCGTCACCTGCCTGCCGATCACCGAGGCATCAGCGCCAAACTGCCGCACCCACGCCGCATGCGACAGGATCATGACGCGCGGCGCGCCTTGAATGTCCTCGCCCTGCGCAAAGCCGCGGCCGAGCATCGGCCCGACGCCGAGCACGTCGAGGATGTTCGCCGACACCACCAGCGTCGCCAGCTCCTGCGGTTCGCCGGATCCGGTCAGCGTGACGCGGTTCTGCGTGAATGCGGCCATGCTCTCGAACGATCGGCTCCGCTCGCGCCACGCCATGAAGTTCGCCGGGCTGATGACGTTGCGCGGCCGGTTGCGCGGCAGGTTGTGTTCCCACATCACGACCAGCCGGTCGGCATCCTTGTAGGGCAGCGGCCGGATCAGCAGCGCGTGCACGACGCTGAACAGCGCCGTCGTCGCGCCGATGCCGATCGCCAGCGCGGCGATCGTGCAGATCGTGAACAGAGGGGTCCTGAGCAGCACGCGAAATCCGTGCTTCAAATCCGAGAACACGCTGGTCATGGTTTGTTCTTTTCTGCGATCGCGAATGGCAAGGCCGGCGTCGCCGCCGCGCAGCGCGCGTCGATGCCCTCGGCGGAGCGGCGATCGAGCAGCTGGCCGATCATCATCCCGATGCACTTCTCCGCGTTGCCGATCGGATGCCCGTTGTTGCGGATGATCACGTGGCGGGCGTTCGAGAGATACCGCGCGACTTCGTCGCCTCCCGACGGCGGCGTTACCGGATCGAACTCCCCCGACAGCAACAGCGTCGGGATTGCTGATCTCGCCGGCTGGCGGTGATCCGCGGACACCGCGCCACGCACCCATTCCCGGCATGCCGCGCGTTGTTCATCGAGCCGATACGCGCCGCCAAATGTTCCCGCCGCCATCGCGTCGGCGTTCGGCGAGAGGTACGGGATGTCTTCGGTGCACGTCACCGACAGGAAGAACCCTGCTGCCAGGCGCTCGCCACCGAGCGCGTTGCGTCCGGAAAGCGCGGTTTCGACAATGCCGCGATCGTCGCCGTTAACCAGCTGATGAATCAGCTTCGGTGCCTGCGCCAATCCTTCGGGCGTGTAGAGCACGTTGCGAAATGCTTCCGCAAACAGCCCGCGGGACACGCGGATTCGCTTTTCGAATCCCTGCGATCCTGCCGGCAGCGTCATCACCGGGTTCGATTCGAGCCGCTTCAGCAGCTCGCGCATTTGCACGTCGGCGAGCGGGTAGGTCTCGCGGCACACGCTGTCCTTGCGGCACCGCGCGAAGAGCGCCTGCAGCGCGGTTTCGCCCGCTCGCGCGTGCGTCTCCGGCATCGCCATCGACGGCGGCACGATGCCCTTCATCGCCGCCGCGCGAATGCTGTTCGGATAGCGCCGCATGTACACCTGGGCGACGCGCGATCCGTACGACGTCCCGTAGAGATTGATCGCGCCGTATCCGAGGCGCTGCCGCACTTCTTCGAGATCGTCGACGGCAATCTCGGTGGTGTATTTGCTCAAGTCGCGGGTTTGCTCGAGCCGCGCCCGGCAGGCGCGAACCGCAGCCGCACTGAGCAGATGCTCATCGTGGATGCCGCTGCTGTCTGCAGCCGCGAGCTCCGGACAAAACAGCGGCGATGACCTCCCGGTGCCGCGCAGATCGACGAGGACGATGTCGCGCTTCCTGCGGATGTCGTGAAACACGCGGCTGAAGAATCGCGCGTTGAATGACGGCGCATCGCCGGGACCGCCGGCGAGCATGAAGAATGGATCGGGCAGCTCGTTGGCAGGCTCGAGCGCTTCGAGGACGATCACCGACAGGTCGATCGTGCGCGTCGAGCCGCCAGTGGCGGCGCGATCCTCGCGAACCGCATAGGTGCCACATCGCGCCTGGCCGGTGACGCCCTCGAGCGAGCACGGCGCGAGAGCGAGCGCAACCTGTGCAACAAACGCGGCGGCGAGGATCATTTCCTGAGTCCCAGCAGCACCAGACCAGCCACGGCCTTTTCGCGCACCTGCGGATCCGGATCTTTCGTCGCCTTCGTCAGCGCGGCAATCGCGCGCGTGTCGCCGCTCGCGCCGAGTGCAATCGCCGCCTTCTCGCGCACCTGTGAATCGCTGTCTTCCATCGCCACGAGCAGTGGATCGACGATCTTCGGGTCGCGCCTGAACGCCAGGCCGATCGCCGCCTTCTCTCTAACCTGCGCATCGGGATCCCTGAGCGCGTTCAGCAGCGGATCGATCACGCCGGCGCCAGGGGTGACGGCGAGGCCGATTGCCGCGTGCTCGCGGACCTGCCGATCCGAATCTTTCAGCGCCTGCACCAACGCCTCGGTGGCGTCCGGCGCGTCCTGTTGATCGAGCGCCATCACCATTGCCGGTGCGACGATTGGCCGCGGCTTTGCCTGCGGAACCGCCGCCGCTGGAGGCGCCGACGGTGTCGCCGACTGCGCGCCGAGGATCGCGGTCGTGACCGTCACGATCGTGAAGCCAACCAGCCAGCGTGTCGAACGGTGCGGCGTGCGCACGGCGTCGGCAAGAATCGCAAGCAGCCGTCCCTCGATCGCTGACGGCCTGGCCATGCTGAGCGCCGTCGCCGGAGTCCACGCCGACCCCGGTTTACGCGCCAGGTCGAGCAACAATGTTGCGTAGGCCGACGGCTTCGCCCCGAATCGCAGCACTTCATCGTCACACGCGCGCTCACGCTCGCGCGCGAGCCCCGCCGCGGCGTGCCACACCAGCGGATTGAACCAGTAAATCGCGCACGCGAGCTGCGCCATCGCCTGCGTCAGCCGATCGCGGCGCTTGATGTGCGTGAGCTCGTGGACGAGCGCCGCCTGCCGCGATTCCGCGGTCCACGACGCTGCTGACGGCGGCATCATCACCACCGACTGGAAGAATCCGGCGACGTGCGGGCTCGCTTCGCGGTGCAACTGCCGCACCTTGATCGGTGACTTCAAGCCGATTCGATGCGCGATCATCCGCGCTTCCCCCGTCCACGTCTCGGGCGCGGGTTTCGATCCTCTCCACACCGCGAGGCCGCTCAGCAGCCAACACAACAAGAACCACGAACCCACGGCATAGGTTCCAAAGGTTCCAAGGGTTCCAAGGGTCCCAAGGGTTCTCAAGGCATCGCTCTGTTGCGTGACGGGTTCGCGAGGAACGTCCGGCGCTTCATTTAGAACAATGCCGTTTGGAACTTCTGGAACCGCTGGAACCCCTGGAACCCCTGGAACCGCGAAGCTGGGCGCGAGCGACATGAGAACGGGCGCGAGCAGCACGACGATGATGGCGATGTGCCAGACGAGATGTCGTGTGGATGGAGCGGCGCGGCGCAGAAGCGTCGCGACGATCGACGCCGCAACGAGGATCGCCGTCGTGCGTGCGATCAGTTCGAGATCCATTAGCGTCCTTCTTTCCTCGCGCGATCGATCATTTCCGACAGGCGCTGCAAGTCGTCTTCCGACAACTTGCCCGAATCGACGAGCGCGGCGGCGGCTTGCGCGGCCGAGCCGTCGAAAAACGTTTGGACGATCCGGGTCAGGGCAGAGTTGCGCGCGCTTTCGCGCGGTACCGACGGCACATACACGTAGCGAGTGCCCTGGGTCTCGTGTTTCGCGTGGCCCTTTTCCTCGAGGATTCGCAGCAACGCGCGCACGGCGGAGTAGCTCGGCGGATCCGGCAGCGACTCACGGACTTCGGCGGCGGTCGCCGAGCTCTTCGCATACAGAATGTCGAGAATCTGCCGTTCTCGCCTCGAAAGCGGGTCGGAATTTGTGCTCATGCTAAAAATTTTGCACCTGCTGATTATTTAGCATTACGAAGCCGACGGCGCAAGAGTTCCGTGTAATCGATCAATTACTTGCGCGGACTGATTTGGTCGCATATGCTGAAATCTCCAAACTGAGATTGATTCTCAACTTCCAGCTACCGCGAACCGTATGTTGCAAGCATTCGTGATCACCCTGCGGGAAGGCCTCGAGGCATTCCTGATCATCGCCATCAGCCTCGCCTATCTGCGCAAGAGCGGCCGTCGTGAATTGATCCCCGCGGTCCACTGGGGCATCGCACTGTCGGTGCTGCTCAGCATTGGCGCGGCGTGGCTCTTCCAGCAGGCGTCGAATCAGGCGTTGTGGGAAGGCGTCCTGGCGCTGGTGGCCGCCGTGTCGGTGGCAACGCTGACCGTGCACATGTGGCGCACCGCGAAAAAGATCAAGAGTGAAATCGAAGGGCAGCTGCGACTGTCGACGGAAAAATCGGGCGCCGCCGCGTGGACCGGCGTGTTCCTGTTCACGCTGTTGATGATTTCGCGGGAAGGCATGGAGACCGCGCTGCTGATGGGCACGCTGCTCACGCAGGTGCAGGCGATGACGATCATCATGGGCGCGGTGGCGGGCACGCTCGCCGCGGCGTCGGTCGCGATGCTGTGGTCGCGGTACGGACACCGCGTCAACCTCGCGCTGTTCTTCCAGGTGACGGCGATCTTCCTGCTGGTCTTCGTTGCGCAGCTGCTGATCTACGGCTTCCACGAGCTGACCGAAGCGAATCTGTTCCCGAACAGCGAAGCGCTGCATTGGGCCACCGAGCCGTACGGGCCGGACGGCGTGTATGGCCAGTACCTGACCTACATGCTGGTCGCGGTACCGCTCGGGTGGCTGCTACTTGCGATGCTGACCGGCGGGCGCCAGACGCCGCGCTCCGCAACGTCGAGCCGCGCCGCGTAAAATCGGTATGTGACCAAGCCGCCCCTCGCCGCCACGCTCACGTGGCAGGGCGATCTCCGTTTCCGCGCCGCGACGCCGCAGACCAGCATCATCCTCGACAGCGACAGCACCGCCGGCCCATCACCACCGGAGGCGGTCGCCATGGCGCTTGCCGGCTGCATGGCAATCGACGTCGCCGACATCGTCACCAAAGGCCGTCACCGGATCGACGCCTTCGAGACGAAGATCGTCGGCCACCGGCGCGAGGATCCGCCCCGGCATTTCATCAGCTTCCGGCTGCATTTCGCGTTGAAAGGCGACATTCCAGCGCACGCCGTCGAGCGCGCCATCCAGCTGTCGCGCGACAAGTACTGCTCGGTGTGGCACTCGCTGCGGCAGGACATCGATCTGTTGACGACGTTCGAGGTTGCTCCTGCCCCCTTCGACTCAGGATCCACGGCCGGTGGCCGTTAATCCTTCGCTCGGGGCAGGGCGTAAGGTTTATCTCGACTGGCTGCGCGGCGTCGCGGTGGTCGTCATGGTCGTGGCGCATGTCACCGACGCGTGGACGCGCGTCGAGGATCGCAGCCGCGAGCTCTACGGCTACACCGTGCTGATTGCCGGAATGGCGTCGCCGCTGTTCCTGTTCCTCGCGGGATTGACGATCGCGATGGCCGCCTCGGCGCGATCGGAAAAGATCGGCCACCAGGCAGCGGCGAACCAGGCGCTGAAACGCGGCCTGCAGGTGTTTGCGCTGGCATTCCTGTTCCGGCTCCAGTCGCAGCTGCTTGGCTGGGGCGCCTTCATCAACTTCTTCAAAGTCGACATCCTCAACGTGATGGGCATCGCGATGATCGCGGCCGCGTTGCTGTGGCGGCTGTCGACCGATCGCATCGTCCGCATCATGCTGTTCGCGATGGCCACGGCGGTCGTGGCGATGAGCACGCCGCTGGTGCGCGAAGCGGCGATGCTTGCCGCGCTGCCGGATGTGATCGAGGCCTACATCCGCCCGCTGCCCGGGAGAACGAACTTCGCGTTGTTCCCGTGGATGGCGTTCGTGTTTGGCGGAGCCATTGCCGGCGAGCTGGTGTTTGCCGCGCAAACAGCCGCGCGCGAGCGCGTGCTTCAGGTGGGATTGCTGATCTCCGGAGCGGCGGCGATTGCGATCGCTTATGCGGCGTCGTTCCGCCCGTCGATCTATCCGGTCTCGAACTTCTGGACCAGCTCGCCGACCTTCTTCTTCATCCGCCTTGGCATCTGCACCGCGATGCTGCCGGTCGCGAGAGCGATCGACGTGTTCCACGCCGCCGTGCGCGCGCGGTTCGGCGACCGGTTGCCCGAAGGGTCTCCCGGGCGCGTCATCACGACGCTCGGACGATCGTCGTTATTCGTCTACTGGATCCACGTCGAGATGGCCTACGGCGCCATCGCCATTCCACTCCGCCGCGCGCTGCCGCTCGAGTTCTCGCTGGCGGGAACGGCGGCGCTGATCGCGCTGCTCTACGCGATCACCAGGTGGAAGGACCGCTTCATGGAAGGCCGCGAGTTGCAAGGCCCGTGGCGCATCGTCGCGCCCATCTTGAAGTGATTTCCGCCGGGAGTTCGCTGCCCGACAGGCGGGCTCAGCGTCAGAACGCGAGCAGGTAAGTCATTTTCGCGATCACTGCCCGCGAGATCAACGCGCCGCTGCGCGAGTCGTGGCGCTCGTTGTAAACGAGATAGATGTCGCTCAACGGGCGGTGAATGATGTCGAGCCGCACGTTCGAGCTCCACTGGTTGGTGTCGGTGTTGTACTGCACCAGCGCATTCACGAACATCTTGGTGGTGAAGTAGACGTTGACGCGGCCGGTGAGCAGGTGCGTCGTGAACGATCCCGAGCCCAGCTCGATGTCGTTGATCTGATCGCTCAAGGACATGTTGAGGTGCTGGTTCAGGCGGAACGTGCCGCCGATCGTGTAGTTGCGGCGGTAGCCGTCGTAGAAGTCGCCGGTGCCGTAGCGCAGGTTCATCGAGAACGGCGCCGCGGCGTTGGTGTTGGCAAGGATGAAATGCTCCTTGAACTCGTAGCGGCCCGGGTCGACGTAGATGCCGCGGCGGCTGTTGATCGTGAACCGCTCGTCGATGACCTCGATGTTCGGGTTGGTGCCGATCTCCACGAACGAGCTGTTCTGGAAGGTGACGGGCCAGTGCCAGTCCATGTAGCGTGATTCGAGCCCGCCGCCGTTGCGGCGCGTGAAGTTTTCGAACTGGATGTGCGGGAAGGTCTCGCGGATCAAGCGATTGACCTGGCGCGGCCGGAAGCGGCCGCCGAGATAGAACTCGGAGTTGTCCACGCCGGTGCGCGGCACGAAACCCATCTCGTCGTTGAAGCGGCCGCCGATCGTCTGGTACATGCCGCGCGCTTCCCACCGGTTGGTGCGCCAGCCGATGCTGCTCTTCGAGTACCAGTCATCGCCTTTGCCGGGAATGCGCGCCACCGGCGAGTCGCTCTTCGCCAGCGCCACGTTCATCGTCAGATCGTTGAAGAAGCGGAAGTTGGCGTCGGCGCCGATGCCGCGGTTGTGATCGCGGCCGCGCGGATCCTTGTTGAGGAACATCACGCCGACGTCGGAGTTCGCGAGGATGTCGCGGCGCAATCGCAGCGCCGTGAAGTTCGTCGTCGGCGTGGTGCCCTGCTCGCGCTGCTGGATGTTCAACGCGCCGACCGACCAGCCGCCGACGCGGCCGGTGATGCGCGAGCCGGCCAGCAGCGGAATGGCATCACCGGTTGGCGACAGGCCGATCTGCCGGCTGAAGAAGAAGATCATGTCCTGGGACGCGTTCTGGCGGCCGCCGCCACCGCCGCCACCACCACCGCCGCCGGTGTTGCCCGAGCCGAACTGGAACACGCCGGAGTTCTCGAGGAAGAAGTCGCGCTTCTCCGGGAAGAACAGGCTGAACCGCGTGAGGTTGACCTGCTGCTCGTCCGCTTCGACCTGCGAGAAGTCGGTGTTGACGGTGAAGTCCCACGTCAAGCCGGTGGTCACGCCGTATTTCACATCGAGGCCGGCGTCGAAATCGCGGTCGAGGTCGACGTTGGGCAGCTGGTTGAAATTGGCCAGCGCGTACGGCTTGACGCGCACGTTCGCGCCCGGCCGCAGGCCTTGCAGGCCTTCGTAGGTGCCGGCCATCGACACGCGCGACAGGCCGTGAATCCGCCGCAGCGGCGACCAGTAGCTGTTTTCGTTTCTGCGCCGCAGGCGCCGCTGGAAGTTGATGCCCCACGTCTGCATGGCATCGGGTCCGAACTTCAGCGTCTTGAAGGGAATCTCGATCTCCGCGTACCAGCCGTCTTCGCCGATGCGCGTGGCGACGTCCCAGATGCCGTCCCAGTTCGAGTTCTGTTCGCGCCCCTCGTTCGACATCTGCGAATCCCACTTCGCGCCCGAGGGATTGATCGCGAACTGATAACCGTTGCGCTCGTCTTTGAACGTATCGATGACGACCTGGAAGCCGTCGGCGGTGCCGGTGTTGAAGTCCTTGCGCAGCTCGTTGACGATGATCTCGTCGGGCGAGGGGTCCTTCGCGAACACGCCGATGTAGAGCGCGCGATCGTCGTAGAGCAGCTTGACTTCGGTGTCGTAGGTCGCGGGCTTGCCCTCCTCCGGATCGTTCTGCACGAAATTGGTCGCCAGCGGCGCCTGCGCCCACGACGCCTCGTCCAGCCGTCCATCGAGGGTGATGCGGCCCTGCGCCTGCGTGGCCTGCAGCCGCCGCTCCTGGCGCGCGGTGTCGTAATCGATCGCGCCGTTCCCGGCGCTCTGGGCAAATGCGGCGGCCGGACCGAGGCACGCCGCGGCCAGCAACAACAAAACAATTCGCGTGTACATTGGCAGCCGTGTATGGTCGCTCAAAACGACGCTCTCCATGTAACCGAATGTAAAGAAGACTGACTTCGAACAAGGCAAAAACGATGCGATTTCTGATCACCGCTGCGATCGTTCTGTTGCAGGTCCTGCCAACGTACGCACAAGAAGCGAGGAGGCGGTGGGAAATGCAACGCCAGATTCGCCTCGACAAGTTCGAGCAGGTGCTGCCGCGCGCGATGCGCGATCACGGCATCGACATGTGGATCGTCGCGGTGAAGGAGAACCACTACGATCCGCTCTGGAACGATCTCGGGCGCGGCTACGTGTCCGGCATCGGCTACTACGTCTTCACCGATCGCGGCGGCGATCGCATCGAGCGCGCCGCGCTCGGGCCGAGCGGCTACATGCTGAGCGAGTCGGGCGCCTACGACATCATCGCGCCCGCAGCGACGCTCGCCGACCACGTCAAGGCGCGCAACCCGAAGCGCATCGGCCTCAACATGTCCGACGAGATCGGTCCCGCCGACGGCCTGTCGGTGACGATGCTCGCGCATTTGAAGAAGACGCTTGGTGACTCGTTTGCGTCGCGATTCGTGTCGGCGGAACGGCTCGTCGCCGATTTCCGGTCGCACCGCGTTGCCGCTGAAATCGTCGCGTTCGGCGAAGCCGCCAACATCGCGATCCAGCTCACCGAGCGGGCGCTCTCGAACGAAGTGATCACCCCCGGCAAGACCACGCTCGAAGACGTCGCCTGGTGGATGCAGGACCGGCTGCTCGATCGCGCGCTCGGCTCGGAGTTCGACATGCCGTCCGTCTACATCACCGGCCCGAACGGCATTGCCGCGACGTCGAACTCGCGCATCATCCAGCCCGGCGACGTGATGATGATCGACTGGGGCGTGCAGCTGATGAACTTCGGCACCGACGTGAAGCGAGTCGCCTACGTGCTGAAGCCGGGTGAAATCGCGCCGCCGAAGAGCATTCAGAATGCGTTCGACAAGGCGATCAGCGTGCGCGACGTCTTCAAGAAGGCGATCAAGGTCGGCATCCGCGCCGACGAGACGATGAAGAACATGGACGCGGCGCTGCGCGCCGCGGGCTTCGGCGTCATCGAATTCAACCGGCCGAACAAGGACGACAAGACCGACGTGGTGTACGGCTTTCACCCCGTCGGCAACACCGGCCACGACATCGGCCCGTCGCTCACCACGTGGCAGCCGCTGCAGACCACGTTCGTGATGCACGACCAGCACATGTTCTCGTTCGAATACTTTGCCTACACGCCGATCGCCGAGTGGAACGGCGCGAAGCTGCGCATCCCGATCGAAGACGATGCGATCCTGACCGATGCCGGGATCCAGTTTCTGCATCCGGCGAATTACCGGCTGCTCGTCATCAAGTAGGTGATCTACAAGTTCGGCGTCTTCGAATTCGACAGCGATACGAAGGAACTGCGGAAGAACGGGCGCGCGGCGGCGCTCGAACCGCAGCCCGCGAAGGCGCTCGCGCTGCTGGTGTCGCGGCCCGGCGAGATCATTTCGCGCGAGGAGCTGCGTGATGCGGTATGGGGCAGCGATACGCACGTCGATTTCGATCGCGGCCTCGCGTATTGCATCTCGCAGATTCGCTCGGCGCTGGGCGACAGCGGAGAGAATCCGCGGTTCATACAGACAGTGCCGAAGAAGGGGTTCAAGTTTATTGCCCCGATAGAACCGGCTTCCCTCGGTGCAACGGGTTCCGGGGGTTCCAGGGGTTCCAACGGTTCCACGGGTTCCAAGGGTTTGGTTCTGGCGGGTGCCGGGTTGATTGCCCTGGTCGTTGCGGGGCTGGTGTGGCTGCGCGGCCCAGAAGCGCGCGCCGGCGTCGTCATCGCCGTTTCCGTGTTCGACAACGAGACCGGCAATCCTGAATTCGATCGGCGCGTCGCGGGCTTGTCCGATCTCGTCGTCGAGCGTCTCACGAAGCTCGACCCTGGCATCGCCGTCGTGGGCAACGCCGCGATCCTGCGGCAGCCGCGTAACATCCGCAATCTCAAGGCCGTCGCTGAGGGCGTGCGCGCCGACTACGTGTTGCTTGGCCAGCTCCAGCAGGGCGAGGGCGGGTTGCGGTTTATCACGCACTTCATCCGCCTGAGCGACGAGGCCCACCTGCGCGCCAACCGGCTGCAGCACTTCGAGCAGAATCTCGACGGCCTGGAGGATCTCGTTGTCGAGGAATTCGAGCGGGCGACCCGCGAGCACGTCCTGAAGAGCCGCGCTAACTAACGGCAACGGCGTGCCTTACGTCCTGAACGCAATCTGCATTGCCCTGAACACGCGCGCCTTGCGATAACGCCCATCGGAGGTTCCGTCGCATGCCGTTCTCACGCCGCTTCTTCTTCTCGTTGTCAGCTTTTTCCGCGCTCGGCGTCAGCGCGCTGGCCGCCCGGGTCTGGGGGCAAACGCCGCCGCCGTATGCGATCTCGAGCGCCGATGCGTTTCCGCAGCAGGACCCATCGCTCGTCAAGGACGCCGTGGGCGCGTCGCACGGCAACTTCGCGCGAATCCGCGAGCTCGTGGAGAGACAGCCGGCGATGGCGCGCGCGTCGATCGACTGGGGCTTCGGCGACTGGGAGACCTGCATCGATGCCGCCTCGCACGTCGGCAACAAGCCGATTGCGGACTTCCTGCTGGCGCACGGCGCGCGCGCGACGATCTTTTCGGCGGCGATGATGGGTCAGCTGGATGCGGTCAAGGCGTTCGTGGCCGCACGCCCCGGCATCCAGCGCACGCTCGGGCCGCACGGCATCACGCTGATGGCGCACGCCAAGGCCGGCGGTGCCGATGCCGCCGCGGTCGTGCAGTACCTTGCAACCCTGGGCGATGCCGACACGCCGACGCCGGTGCAGCCGCTCGCGCCCGCCGATCGCGATGCGCTGGCCGGCAAATACGTTTATGGCCCCGGCCCGCGCGATCACTTCATCGTCGACGTGCAGCAGGATCGCCTCGGCATCGATCGCCCGAACAGCCCGGCGCGGCGATTCCTGCTGCATACGGGCAACCTCGTGTTTTTCCCGACCGGCGTGCCCACCGCGAAGATCGTATTTGCCAGGGAGAATGGCAAGGCAACCCAGCTCACCGTGGCTGATCCGAACGTGATGTTGACGGCGAAGCGGACGTAAGCCCACGCGCATGCCCGCAAGCCCGTAAGCCCGTAGTCCGTAAGCCCCCCGCCCGGCGATAATCGAGCGACATGCTCGAGGACCTTCTGCTGTGGTTGACGGTTGCGTTCGTCGTTGTCGCCGCCGGCGCCGTGCTTGGCTACATCGCGCTGCGCTGGATCTTCATGCGCACGGCCGAGCGGTTCGCGGCGATCGTCGATCGCAGCGTTGGCGGCGTCGCGGCGCGCGCCTTCACGGGCATGGCCCGCTTCGCGCAGTCACGCGGCATCGGCGTCGACGAAGCGCAGCGCATTTTCGGGACGCAAGTCGATCGCCTGGCGAAGATCATGGACAGCGCGATCACCCTGCCGATCATCGGCCGCGTCGGCCTCGATGCGGTGCTCGACCTGATTCCCGGCATCGGCAACCTGGCGGGCGCGGGCATCTCGCTGACGCTGATCGCGCGCACGCTTCAGTACGGACCGCCGCCGTCGCTCGTCTCGAAGATGCTGTCGAACGTGCTCGTCGACGTGCTGCTCGGCGGCATTCCGGTGATTGGCCCGCTCGTCGACATCTGGTGGCGAGCCAATGATCGAAACGCGGCGCTGATGAAGGAGTTCCTCGAGCGCCGCGTCTGAGATCTACTGTGCGGCCGTCGACGTTTTTGCCGGGGCCGCGTTCCCCATATCGTTCCAGAACATCAGCGCGTTGAACACCATCTCGTGCTCGCCGAAGGTCTGCCAGCGGTAGATCGGGTTGTTCGCGAACATGATCACACGGCCCTTGCCTGACGGCGCCTCCACCACCATCGGGCGATTGCGGATCGCGTCCGGGTTGCGCATCAGGCCGCTCAGCACGCCGGCTTCGCCGCCCGTGAAGCGCGCGATCACCTGCGGCCGTTCGGGTGAGCTGCCGGCGAACTGCTCGAAGCCCGCCGGCGGTCCCGCCTGCAACAGCGGACCGGCGGCGTAGCGCACCGGCAGCGTCTTCTGCGCGTAACCGAACATCGTCGGATGCGCCGGCATCAGGATCTCGCTGTTGACGTATGGACCGGGCGCGTAGAAGCCCTGCGGCGCGGACTGCGCATCAACGCCCTTCGCAATCCCGAATTCGGCGGGGAAGTAGCTGGCCGTGCCCATCGTGATCAGCACGCCGCCGTCATCGACGAACTTCTGGAACTCCGCCGCGCCGGCGAGCCCCATGCCGCCGCGCACATCATCGGTCTCCGCGTACATGCCCATCGACTTGAACTTGTCGTTCTTCTTGTAGGGCAGCGGCTTCGACAGCTTCGGGTTTTCGTAGACGATCGACTTGCCGTTGTTCGTCTGGTGCGGCATCACGATGACGTCGTACTTCGATCGCAGGTTCGCGCCCGACTGCACGTGATCCTTGTGAATCAGGTCGTAGGGAATCTCCCAGCGATCGAACGCGAGACGGACCCAGCCGACCTTCTCGGTGTTGGCCCACGTGGTGTACATCGCGATGCGCGGCAGATCGACGTCGATGGTCTGCACGTCGGCCGGCGCCGACTGCACCGCCAGCGCCTGCAGCCCGAGCGACTCGATCTCCTTGCGCGCGCGATCCGATGCGGGGATCAGCAGCGATCCGGCGGGGAACTCGCGCTCGCCGACCTTGAACGCGGCCCTGGCTGCCTTGATCGCCGCGTCCTTGAGGCGATACCGCAGCGTGATCAGGTTCAGCGCGCCATTGTGCGTGACGATGTAGACGGAGTCGTTGGCGCCGATCGCGCCGTTCGGATCGAGCAGCAGGCCGAGCGTCGTGACGTCTTCCTTGAGCAGCGTCGCGGCTGCGTCGAGGATCGTCTTGTCTTCGATGGTCTTGACGTCGATGTTGTTGGCCATGCCCATCGACCACGCGCTGTCGTCGTAGGTGGTCAACGATGCATCGGGATAGGTCTGCTTCTCGAGCAGCGTCTTGGCCAGCGGCCCGTACGGCTGATTCAGCTTGATGATGTAGGAGCCGGCCGCGTAGGTGCCTTCCTTTACCTTGATCTCAGCGGTGGCACGATGCACTTCGATCGCCTGCCGGCGCAGCAGGTTGGCGACGCGATCGACCTGCGATTGATCGCGCTGACCGGCCGGCAGCACGAACGCGTGCGGCGGCTTGTCGGCGCCGCGCTTCACCGCATTCGCCGACTTCTTGTAGTAATTCTCGACCACCATCTGCGGAAACTTCGACGTCAGCTCGAGCGCGGTCAGCAGTCCGGTCTGCGCGTAGTTGATCGAGTTGCGGATCGACCAGTCGACTTCGCCGGCCGGCGCCGGGTTCGGCCGGTACCACTGCCGCGTCAATAGGTTGCCCTGCAGCCGCGCCTTTTTCGTATTGGCGCCGCCCTGGTTGAAGACCTCGTACATGCGCAGCATGCCGTTGTGATTCGCGGCCGCGAATCCGAGATAACCCGGCGACCACATGTCGACGAAACCAAAGTGCCACACGCCCGGCATGCCGAACGAGGTCAGCTTGTTCACTTCGTAGGTCGCGAAGAACGGCAGCTCGGTGTAGAGAATCGGATCGAGATTGGCGTTCTGCGGCGGCTGGCCGCTGAAGGTGTAGAGCAGCGTTTGCGCCTCGTGGACGTCGTGCCAGATCGGCGGCACCCATTTCAGGTACCAATCGAGATGCACCCGCAGCGAATCGACGCCGTAATTGATGTCGCGATTGTTGTCGTGGAAAACGTACTTGCCCCAATACGGCGGACCGCCGTAATTCTCCCCGCCGTCGTACGGTTCGTCGATCTTGTAGGCGTAATACCAATCGACGTAGCGATCGCGGCCGTCGACATCGGTCGCGCCGACAATGCTGACGATCACGTTGTCGCGAATCTGCTTGATGTAAGGTTCTTCGCTGACGGCCAGCCGATAGGCGAGCTCGATGACCGCTTCCGGCGGATTCGTCTCACCGGAATGCAGTCCCGCGCTGATGTGATAGTGCGGCTTCGTCGATGCGATCAGTTGCTGCACCTGCGCGTCGGTGAGCCCGCGCGGGTCGGCAATCTTCTTCATGTTCTGGCGATTGGTTTCCAGATTCTTGAGGTTCGCCTCCGACGTCACGTAGACGACCATGATGTCGCGGCCCTCTTCCGTCTTGCCGCTCACCTCGGTTCGGACGCGGCCCGGCAGCGCTTTCTCGAGCGCGCGGAAATACCGCTGCTGATCGGCGACGTAGGTCAGCTTCTTCTCGGTCCCGATGTGGTACCCGAGCACGTCTTTCGGGGAGGGCACGCCGGTTTTCTTGGGCAAATGATCGACAAGCGGCGACAGGAATTCAGGCTTTGTCGTTGCTTTCTTCACAAACTCAGCAAAATCCGCGTCGTTCTGAACGGCGGGTGCGGCAGGTTTTTGTCCCTGCGTCTTGGCCGGAACTGCCGAGCTAAGAAACAGGGCAAGGACGAGCAACATACCTGGCAGGCGCATCTTTTTGGTCATTGCGAATAAGCCCTTCAAATACGACGACTTACAGGTTTTCAGGAGGCCGGGACCGAGTCCGTACCCTCACGATTTCGGGCAAAAACCGTTGAGAGACCGCGTCAGCAAACGATAGAATCCGACTCTTTGGGCGGACTCATATGATCAGCGTAGCGGCTATCCGGATGCAGCAGTTCGGCGTGCAATTCTATCAGGCCTCCCTCACGGCCAGCGATATCGACAAGCTCGTGCGCTTCGAAGTGCTGAGCTATCAGGACGAGGCCAAAGCCGGGCTTCGCGGCAAGAAAAAGGGCGGCCCGCAGTCGAAGATCAACTGGGATTTGCTCGAGCGCCGCATCGCCTCGAACGAGAAGGCCTACCAGCGCCAGATCATCCGGAAGAAGATCGACGAGCTCGTGCAGTATTACGAGCAGTGCCGCCAGGCGCGCGACCTGCCGTCGATTCCCGGCGCCGTGATCATCTCGTGCGACGAAAAATTGAGTTTCGAGCCCGTTGAAAGCGGCTCGTGGGTCGGCCGCCTCAAGGTGCCCGAGCGCGAAGGCATCCTGCGCGCCATCGACGGCCAGCACCGCCTGCTCGCGCTGCACGCCGATATCGACCGTTTCGGCGACGAGCCCTTCACCGTGCCGGCGATCATCTTCGATCGCGTTCCGGAAGATCACATCGTCCAGATGTTCGTGACGATCAACGCGAAGCACACGCGCCTCAATGCGTCGCACCTCGTGTCGCTGTCGGGCCGCCAGTTGTATCGCGACGAAGCGCTGGCTGCCGCGCACGACGTCGTCCGCGCCATCAACGATCGCGAAGAGTCGCCGCTGTTCGGCGAAATCAAGCTGCTCGGCGTCGGCAAGGGCCGCGTCGGCCAGGCGCCGCTCGCGCAGGAGCTCAAGAAGCTGTTTGCCGACGAAGCCGCGCTCGGCGGCGCGCGCAAGAGCGAACAGTTCCGCGAGGAATCGAAGAAGTTCTTCGTCAACTACTTCAAGCAGATCGCCAGCATCTTCGAGTCGGCGTGGAACGGCCGCAAGTACAGCATCAAGTCGGCCACGGCGCTGCGCGCGTTCATCCGCGTCGCACCCGACGTCATCCAGAAGATCGATCAGCACCACGCCGATCGCACCGACTACCGCGCCATCGGCCGCGTGATCTCGCCGTGGGGCCGCCGCATCGGCGCGCTGCGCTTCGAGACCGACGGCGCGTGGAAGCGCCAGGGGACGACGGTCGATAACCTGACGAAGGAATTGCGGCTGGCGCTGCAGTATCCCGAGGGCGCCGCGGGTTAGAAATAGCGAGAACTGTGATCACAGCGATCAATTTCGTATGCGCTGTGCAAAGTTTCGAGTGAGAGATCGGAGAAAACGGGCCGAAATCATCGCGGCACGGAGTTTGGATTATTACTTGGCGTCGCCAGTCTGTTTACTGTGGCACTAGTGCTGCAGTAGCTGGGGGGAGCCAGGTTGGCGGCAACTTTTGGGCGGCGTCCCGCATAGGGGCGCCGCCCTTAGTCATTTCCAGGGGCTGCACAGTTTGATTGACGGATCGGCAACTCAACCCTACGATGCCGTTGCCGGTCTGACGAGGTAGACCCCTATGGGACGCGCCAACACACCGCTGCCCGATTCGATCGGGCGGTTCCAAATCCAGGAAGTGCTTGGCCGCGGCGGCATGGGCGAGGTCTACAAGGCCTTCGACCCCACGCTGCAGCGCACCGTCGCCGTAAAGACGGTGCGGCCCGACATCGACCGGCCTGAATATCTCGAGCGGATGATGCGCGAGGCGCAGGCCTGCGCGCGGCTCTCGCACCCCAACATCGTCACCGTCTACGAAGCCGGCCAGGCGGACGGTGTGGTCTTCATCGCGATGGAGTACCTGCAGGGCGACAACCTTGCGGATGTGCTCGACACCGGATCGCTGTCGTTCGAACAGAAGATCCGCATCCTCGCGAAAGTGCTGGAAGCGCTGCATCACGCGCACGGCCTCGACGTCGTCCACCGCGACATCAAGCCAAGCAACATTCACTTGTGCGCCGACGGCACCATCAAGCTGATGGACTTCGGCCTGGCGCGCGTGCTCGTCGCCGATACGCTGACCGCGTCCGGCAACGTGCTCGGCACGCCGCACTACGCATCGCCGGAGCAGTTGAAGGGCGAAGGTGTCGATCGACGCACCGACATTTATTCGACCGGCGTGATGGCCTACGAGATGCTGTCGGGGCGCCGTCCGTTCGAGCCCGATAACGAAAGCATTTCGTCGGTGATCATCAAGGTGATCCAGCAGCCGGCCGCGCCGATGGATACGGAGATGAGCCGGATGCTGCCGGAGATCGAATCGATTGTCAGCCGCGCGATGGCCAAGGCGCCGGCCGATCGTTATCAGTCGGCCGACGAGATGCGGCAGGCGCTGCTCAACTTCCTCGAAACCTCGAAAGCGCGCATCACGGCGATCGAATCGCAAGGCGGATCGACCGTCATCCGATCGGCCTCGACCATCATCCCGGCGCCGATGCCGGCGGCATTACCGGAATCCGCAGCGACCCGGCCTTCGCGGCGCATGTGGTACGCAGGCGGCGCTGCCGCGGCGGTCCTGGTCGGAGCGCTGCTGATCGCCGCGCCGTCGCGACAGATGGAAGAGCCGATGCCTGCGTCCGCCGCCGGGGTGCCAGGCGGAGTCCTATCGACTCCGGCTGCGGCGACGCCGCCCGCGCCGGCGCCCGCTGCTCCGGCATCGACGACACCGACTTCAGCGGCCGTCTCGTCGCCGCCGGTTTCCGTGCCTGCGACCGTAACGCCGCCGGATCGCACGGCCCCGGCCCCGACGGCGGCGCCGCGCGAGCTCGGCGCAAAGGAAATGTTCGCGTCGCACGACGCCAACGTCTCGCCCGGTTTGCGTTTCCGCGTCATCCAGGCGGGCCCCAACGACGCGCCAATGGACGTCGATCCGTCGAAGGAATTCCACACCGGCGATCGCATCCGCTTTGCGTTCGAAGCGAACATCGACGGTTACCTCTATGTCGCGCAGCAGGGCGCGAGCGGGAACTGGACGGTGCTGTTTCCCAACGAAGAGATCAACGGCGGCCGTAACGCCGTGCGGCGGTTCGAAGAGTACGAGGTGCCGCAGGGCGACTGGTTCATGCTCGACAACAACGTCGGCACCGAGCACGTCTTCGTGTTCCTCAGCCGCGAGCCGATGAAGTCGCTGCCGGGATTCGAGCGTCCGGCAAAATCATTCCAGCCGGGATCGAACACGCTGATCGCCGAGCTGCGATCGAGCATTCAATCGCGTGATTTGGTGTTCGCGAAGGATTCGTCTTCCTCGAAAATGCAGGCCACGTACGTCGTCAACAAATCGGCAGTGGGCAAGGCCGTCACGGCGAGCTTCAGCCTGACGCACAAGTAACATGCGCCGGCTGTTGGTTCTCCTGCCGTTACTGACGCTGCCGGCCGTGCTCGGCGCCTCTCAGCAGGCGCCTCGCGACATCGTGCTGGCGCCGAAGAACAAACCGCTGCAGGTGTCGGCCGCGGTGCCGCGCGGCTAT
>DASUSZ010000159.1:0-4375 GCA_036374815.1 Vicinamibacterales bacterium
CACCGGTTGCCCCGCAAGCGCCTCAACCACCGAAGGCACCCCAGGCACCGCAGGCGCCCAAGATCGTGTTTCTCGGCGACAGCTTGACCGCGGGTCTCGGTCTCGCGTCGACGCAAAGTTTTCCATCGCTCGTCGGCAAGAAGCTGGAGGAGCAGGGGCTCGACTACGAAGTGATCAATGCGGGCGTCTCCGGAGACACGTCGGCCGGCGGATTACGCCGCCTCGATTGGTCGCTGGAGGGCAACGTGCGTCTCCTCGTGGTCGCGCTCGGCGCGAACGACGGGTTGCGCGGGTTATCGGTAACCGAGATGAAGAAGAACCTGGCAGCCATTCTCGATCGCGCGCGCGATCGCAATGTGCCGGTGATTCTCGCGGGGATGGAGGCGCCGCCGAATTACGGCGCCGACTACACGCGCGAGTTCCGCAACGTGTATTCGGAGCTGGCGGCGGAGTACAAAGTGAAATTCATCCCGTTCCTGCTGCAGGGCGTGGCCGGCGACGCGTCCTTGAACCAGGCCGACGGCATTCATCCAAACACTCGCGGCGCGCAAATCATCGCCGACCTCGTCTGGAAGGAACTGGAGCCGGAACTGCGGCGTCAAACAAGATAGTAGCTAGTAGCTAGTAGTTAGGAAATTCAGGACCCGCACAACCCCCGAATGATTCAGCTCCGTGGCGTCAGCAAAACCGTGATGAGCGGCGGGCATCCGCTGACCATCCTCCATCCGCTCGATCTCGACGTTGCCGACGGGCGCTGCCTCGCAATCATTGGTCCCTCGGGCAGCGGCAAGTCCACGCTGCTCGGATTGATCGCCGGGCTCGACTCCGCGTCGAGCGGGTCGATCACGATCGCGGGCACCGACATCACGCAGCTCGACGAGGACGCGCTCGCGCGCCTGCGCGGCGAGAAGATCGGCTTCGTGTTCTAGTTCTTCCATCTCGTTCCGTCGCTCACCGCCATCGAGAACATCCAGGTGCCGATGGAGATCGCCGGGCGACGCGATGCCAAGGAGCGCGCGCAGGCGCTGCTCGACGAAGTCGGCCTTCACGATCGCGGCCATCACTATCCATCGCAGTTGTCGGGCGGCGAGCAGCAGCGCATTGCGATCGCGCGCGCGCTCGCGAACGATCCGCCGCTGATCCTCGCCGACGAGCCGACCGGCAATCTCGACAGCTCGAACGGGCGGCACATCCTCGACCTGCTGCTGCAGGTGCGCCGCGCGCGCGGCGTGACGCTTGTCATGGTCACGCACGATCCCAATGTCGCCGCCGTTGCCGACGACCGCCTGGTCCTGCGCGACGGCCGACCGGTCGTCGAGGAGTCGACGGTGGCCGGCCAACCGGTCCTGAGCGAGCGGAAGCGAGTCGAGGGATGAAGTTCGTGCTTCTCATGGCGGCGCGCGAGATGCGGGCGTCGTGGCAGCGGCTGCTGTTCTTCTTCGTCTGCATCGCGATCGGCGTCGGCGCGATCGTCGCAATCCGATCGGTGATTCAAAGCGTGCGCAATACGTTCGCCGGCGAGGCGCGGTCGTTGATCAGCGCCGATGCGATCATCACCAGCAACCAGCCGCTGAAGCCTGAAGTGGTCGCGAAGATCGACCAGCGGCTGCGCGATGCAGGGGCGCAAAGCATGCGCTCGATCGAGCTGGCGACGATGGCGCGCGCCGCCGATCGCGCCGACGGCCGGGCGCGCATGGTGGAGCTGCGGGCGGTCGAGCCGGGCTTCCCGTACTACGGCGAGCTGAAGCTCGCCGACAACGTGCCGTTCAGCCATGCGCTGCTCGAGGATTTCGGCGTGCTGGTCCGGCCGGAGCTGCTCGCGCAGCTCGGCGTGCAGGTCGGCGATCGGCTGGCGATCGGATCGCAGCGGTTCACGATTCGCGGCGTCATCGAGTCGGAACCGGGCCGGCGTCTGGGCGGCTTCACCATCGGCCCGCGCGTCTTCGTCGATATCGCCGATCTCGAGAAGACCGGGCTGATGAAATTCGGCAGCCGCTCGGCGTCACAGCGCCTGCTGAAGGTGCCGGATGCCGCGTTCGACAAGCTGATCGTCGACTTGCGCGCCGACGTCGCCAACGAATTTGCGCGCGTGCGTTCCTACAAGGCGGTCGAAGACGACATCGGCGAGGACTTCGCGCGCGCCGAGGATTACCTGAGCCTGGTCGGCCTGGTGATCGTCATCCTCGGCGGCATCGGCGTCTCGAGCGTGACGCGGGTGTTCGTGCAGCAGAAGATGAAGAGCATCGCGGTGCTGAAGTGCGTCGGCGCGCGATCGTCGCAGCTGCTTGCCGTCTACGTCGCGCAGGTGGCGGTGCTCGGGCTGGCCGGCAGCCTGCTTGGCGTAGTGCTGGCGGAACTGGCGATGCGCGCGATTCCGTCGTTCCTGGCGGGCGCGACGCCGGGCGTCGAAATCAACTACGCGCTGACGTTGCCGGCGGTCGTGCAGGGGCTCGGTATCGGCCTGCTGGTGTCGCTGCTGTTCTCGCTGGTGCCGCTGCTCGACGTGCGTCACGTCAAGCCGTCGCTGCTGCTGCGTGACGAGACCCGCACGCGCCGGCCCGATGTCACGCAGATCGCCGTGACGGTGCTGGTCGTGGCTGGTCTCGCCGCGCTCACCGTGTGGCAGGCCGGGTCGCTGCGGATTGGCTCGATGGTGGCTGCCGGGTTCGTCGGCACGGCGATCGCGCTGCACGTTGCCGGCACGCTGCTGCTGCGCGCGATCAAGCCGCTGGCGCGCTCGCGCTCGTTTGCGCTCCGCCACGCGGTGCTGCAATTGAGCCGGCCGGGCAGCCAGATGCGGATCGTGCTGCTGGCCGTCGGCCTGGGCAGCTTCTTCATCATCGGCGTGCGTTCGCTGCAGCAGAACCTGGTCGATCAGTTCGCCGTGAGGATGAGCGCCGATTCGCCCGACATGTTCCTGCTCGACATCCAGCGCGACCAGGTGGCGCCGGTCGAGAAAGTGATCGCCGCGCACCTCGATCCCGGCGTCACGGCGCCGCCGCTGGTGCCGGTGCTGCGCGCGCGCGTGACCGGCGTGGCCGGCCGCGAAGTGAATCTCGAAAATTACGAGGACGTGCGCGGCCGCGGCTCGCTCGGCCGCGAGTACACCATCACGTATCGCGACAAGCTGGCGTCGAACGAGAAGGTCGTCGCCGGGCAGATCTGGGAGCCGACGCCGTCGGAGCAACCCGAAGTCTCGATCGAGCAGTTCATCAACGAATCGTTCAAGATCAACATCGGCGACACGGTGCGTTTCGACGTGCTCGGCCGCGTCATCGAAGCGAAGGTGACCAGCGTCCGCTACGTGGAATGGTCGGACAGCCGCGCCGGCGGATTCATGTTCGTGTTCCGCCCGGGCGTCCTCGAGAAGGCGCCGCACAGCTACGTCGGCTTCCTGCGCGGCCCCAGGGATCAAGACCGGCGAGCGAGCTTGCAGGCGGCGCTGGTCGCCGCCGCGCCGAACGTGTCGGTCATCGACGGGCGTGAAATCATCGACGCCATCACGGCGGTCATCGACAACGTCACGCTGGCGGTGACCGTCGTCGGCACGTTGGTGCTGGTGAGCGGCCTGATGATCCTGATCGGCGCCGTGGCGATGACCAAGTTCCGCCGCGTCTACGAAGCGGCCATCTTCAAGACGCTGGGAGCGACGCGGTCGCTGATTGCCACGGTGCTGCTGCTCGAGTACGGGTTGCTGGGCGTGCTGGCCGGAGGCATCGGCGCCGGCGGCGCGATTGCGCTGTCGTGGGCGATCAGCAAGTACGCGCTCGATATTCCGTTCACGCCGTTGATTGGCGTCAGCACCGCCGGCGTCGTCATCACGACGTTGCTGGTCGCGGGGATCGGCGTGATCTCGAGTTGGGAAGTCCTGCAGCGAAAACCTCTGGCGACATTGCGTGCGGAATGACGCGGTCCGCCTGAAGGCGGACCCTCACAGGATGTCCTCGTCTCGAGCGACGCGCCTGTCGACGCGGTTTCGTGTGAGGGTCCGGCCTTAGCCGGACCGTGCAGATTGGTGCTATGATCTTCGTTTAACAAGAGACCGTCAGGGGAAGTAGGGAGTAGCAACTACATGAACGTCTCGGTCTACAAGGACGCGTTGCTCAAGAAGCGGTCCGAGCTCGAGGAGACCGCGGGTCTCAAGCCGCTGAGCGACTCGATGGAACACAACAACGGCCGCCAGGGCGATATGGCGGACCAGGCCGCCGGCAACAACGAAGTCCACATCCAGCTGCGGCTCAAGCAGACCGACGCGAAAATCCTGCAGGCGATCGACGAAGCGCTGATGCGCATCGAAAAGGGCTCCTACGGGATTTGCAAGGATTGCGGCGAGCCGATCGCGGAAGCGCGCCTCAACGCGATTCCGTGGACGCGC
>DASUSZ010000160.1:0-16689 GCA_036374815.1 Vicinamibacterales bacterium
GGTGAGTCGGAATCAGCGTGAGCACCGCGGCAACCACGACAAATGCGCCGGCCACCGCCAGGGAGTACTTGGCGAGCCGCCAAACAATCTCGCCGAACGTGTCGCGCGGGGCCCCGGTCTGGTGTGGCAAGCCTTTAAATCTTAAACTGACGCTACTCGTAGCGCAGCGCCTCCGTCGGCATCAGCGCCGCCGCCTTTCGCGCCGGTAGGTATCCAAACACCACGCCGACCAGCGCCGCGAAGCCGAACGACATCGCGATCGCGATCGGCGATACCGCCGTTGCCCACTGCAGGAGCGCGCTCAGCGCATACGCCGCTCCGACACCGAGTGCCACGCCCATCGCGCCGCCGGCGAGGCTCAGCGACATTGCTTCCGCCACGAACTGCCGCAGCACGTCGATCCGTTTCGCGCCCAGCGCGCGGCGCAGGCCGATCTCCCTGGTGCGCTCCGTCACCGACACCAGCATGATGTTCATGATGCCGATGCCTCCGACGATCAGCGAAATCGCCGCGACGCTGGCGAGCAGGTAGGCCATCGTGTCGGTGGTCGACGACAGCACGCGCGCCATTTCTTCGGGCGAGCGCACGGTGAAGTCATCGGTCTCGCCCGGCGCGATGCGATGGCGGCGCCGCAGCAGGTCGCTCACCGACGCCGACAGCGCCGTGGTTGAGCCGCCGGGCTCCGCCGCGACGAGGATGCTCGACAGATGCGAGGTGCCGAGCAGGCGCTTCTGGATCGACGTGTACGGCGCGACGATGGTGTCGTCCTGGTCCTGCCCGAACGCCGACTGGCCCTTGCGATCGAGCACGCCCATCACCCGGAACGGCTGGTTGTTGATGCGGATCAGCTCACCGACCGGATTGGCGCCCGCACCGAACACCTGGTCGCGCACGATCGCGCCGATCACGGCGACGCGCGCCGCCTTCTCGATGTCGTCTTCGGTGAAGAAGCTGCCGCTGTCGAGATCCCAGACGCGGATGTCGGCGAATGCCGAGCCGGTGCCCTGGACCTGCGTTTGCCAGTTGCCCGCCGGCCCCACCACCTGCGCGCGCGATGACACACCGGGCGACACCGCCCTGACGCCGCGCACCTCCGTGGCGATCGCCGACGCGTCAGCCGGCGTCAGCGTCGCCACCGCGCCCTGCCCCATGCGGACACCGCCGACGTTCGCCGACCCGGCCGACACCGTGAGCACGTTCGTGCCGAGGCTGGAGACGCGCTGCTCGATCGATGCCTTCGCGCCGTCGCCGAGCGCCATCATCACGATCACCGCGGCGACGCCCATGATGACGCCAAGCGACGTCAGCGCCGAACGCAGCTTGTTGCGCGTGATCGCTTCGAAAGCCAGTCCGAGCGTGCTGCTGAAGGTCATGGCCGTTACCGCCCCTGCCGCGCACCGCCGGGACGACGAGGCATTTGCGGCACCAGCGGCGAACCGCCGTTGGCCGGAACCGCTGCTTCGGCCTGCTCCGATCGCGCCACGCCGGTGATGATGCTCGCGCCTTCGCTCAGGCCGTCAGCAATGATCTCGACGTTCGCGCCGTCCGAGACGCCGACGCGCACCGGGACTTTCTGCAACTGGCCGTTGTTCAGTTGCCAGATGCTCTGCGCACGGCGGCGAGGCGATGCGTTGCCCTCCGGCGAGGCATCCGCCGCCGAGGCGAACTCCTTCAACACCGCTTCGGTCGGCGTGAACCGCAACGCCGAGGCCGGCACGCGCAGCACGTCGTTCGCGCGCGCGGTCTCAATCGACACCGTCGACGTCATGCCCGGCTTCAACTGCCCGTCTTCATTGGGCACGTCGATGATCGTCGTGTAGGTGACCACGTTCTGCACCGTCGTCGGCTGCAGGCGGACCAGGCGCACCGTGCCCTCGAAGCGGCGGCGCGGGTACGCGTCCACCGTGAACGACGCTGCGGCGCCGGTCTTCACGCCGCCGATGTCGGACTCGTCGACGCGAGCCTGCAACTCGAGGCGGGTGAGATCGCGGGCGATCACGAACAGCGTCGGGGCCTGAAGGCCCGCGGACACCGTTTGCCCCACCTCCACGTTGCGGCTCAAGACAATGCCGTCGGTCGGCGACGTGATGACCGTGTGCGACAGGTTGACCTGCGCCTGCGTCAGCGCGGCCTGTGCCTGCGTCAGCTGCGCCTTCGCGCCGGTCAGCGCCGTTTCGGCAACGCGTGCCGTCGAGCGCGCGGTGTCGACTTCCTGCTGCGCAAGCAGCTGCTCGGCGGCGAGCTGTTCGGCGCGCTTCAATTTCAACTGGGCGTCTTCGAGTTGGACCGTCGCTCGATCCACGTCGGATTGCAGGCGGACCAGGGTGGCCTTGGCCTGGTCGATCTGCGTCTGGAAGAGCGCCTGATCGAGCATCGCCAGCACCTGGCCCTTCTTCACCTGCTGGTTGAAGTCGGTGCCGAGCGCCGCGATCGTGCCGGAGACCTGCGTGGAGATCTCGACGGTATCGACGGGCTGCAACGTCCCGGTTGCCTCGACCGTCGCGACCACGTCACCTCTCGACACCGAGTCGAATGTCAGCTGGGTCGGCGCCGCCGAGACGTCGACCTTGATGTAGTACCCGACCGCGGCCGCCGCCGCGACAACCACCCCGGCAATCCACAGTACGCGCTTCATATGCCCTCACTGAATGAGACGCAGCCGGTATGAACGCGCGAAGGCAGAGTTGTGGCAGAAGTGTGGCGAACGTTGTGTCCGGGTAAAACTTAGGACCCTAAGCCCCTAAGCCCCTAAGACCCTAAGTCCCTAAGTCCTTAAGCCCGTGCTTCAGCGTGACCGTCATGGACGCGCCGGGGATCGCGATGCCCTGCGCGTCGAACGCCTTCTTGATCCGCCGCCTCAGCTCGCGCCCCACATCCCACTGCTTGAGCGGCAGCGTCTTGATGCGGAAGCGCAGCGTCACTTCCGTAGCCTTGAACGCGTCGACGCCCAGCACCTCGAGCGGCTCGAGGATGAAGGCCGCGAAGGCGGGATCCTGCATCAGCTCGCGGGCCACGTCACGCACCACCTCGACGATGCGGTCGGTGTCATCGTCGTAGCCGACGCCGATGTCGATCACGTAATACGAGAAGTCTTTCGACTTGTTGGCGAGCGTGCGGATTTCACCGCTGGCGATGTAGTGCAGCGTGCCTTCGAGATCGCGCAGCACGATCGTGCGCAGGTTGATCTCCTCGACCGCGCCGCTGATGCCGTTGACCTGCGCGACGTCGCCGAGCCGCACTTGATCCTCGGCGATCAGGAACAGTCCGGAGATGATGTCCTTCACCAGCGTTTGGGCGCCGAAGCCCACCGCCAGACCGATGATGCCCGCGCCCGCGAGCACTGGCGTGATGTCGACGTCGAGCTCGCGCAGCACCATCAGCGCGGCGGCGCTCCAGATCAGGATCGAGAAGAACCGGCGGGAGATGGCGCCAACGGTCTGCAGGCGCTTCCTGCGTTCGAGCGACTTGAGATCGCTCCCGGCCGCAATCTCGTGTTCCGCGTTTCGAATCACCGAGGCGGCGAACCGGTTCGCGGCAAACGCCAGCAGGATCAGCAGCAGGATGCGCGCGCCGTTTTGCGTCACCCAATGTGTCAGCTGGTTGGGATGCAGACCGACTGCCATCCTGACGCCCGCGAGCTCGAGGGCCGGGAACAGCAGCACCAGCAGGATCAGCACGAAGGTAACGCGTCGCACCGCCCTGACGGTGGCATTCGCGATCGGTTGCGTGTGAAAGCGCTCGCCCTCGACGCTCAGCAGCAATCGCCGTGTCAGCGAGCCGGCCACCAGCGCAACCGCGGCGGCGATCAGTCCGGCGATCGCGACGGCGGCGGCGGCTTCAAGGGTGAAGAAGGCCGGTAGCGCGGGAGCCGTGACGGGCGCCTGCATTTATCTGCGGCGGACTCTGCGTTCCTGTTGCGCTTCGATCGGAATGCGGAGCGTCGAGCGGCGGCCTTCGCGGAGGATCTCGATCCGCGCCGTGCTGCCGATGCTGCTGTCGGCGATCAAGCGCACGAACTGCGACGGATCGGAGATGGTCGTGCCGTTGACCGAGATGATGACGTCGCCCGGCTCGAGACCGTTCTTGTAGGCGGAGGAATCGCGCGACATCTGATCGACGACCACGCCGTCGCTGGTCGGCGCGCGCAGCTCGCCGGCCAGGCGGGCGGTCAGCGGAATCACCGAGACGTAGCCGATCGATCCGCGGCGCACCCTGCCGAACTTCTTCAAGTCGTCGACGACACGGCGCACCAGGTTGCTCGGCACCGCGAAGCCGATGCCCTGGTAGCCGCCGCTCTGGGAGAAGATCGCCGTGTTGATGCCGACCAGCTCGCCGCGCGCGTTGATCAGCGCGCCGCCGGAATTGCCCGGATTGATCGCCGCATCCGTCTGGATGAAATCCTCGTACTGCGTGATGCCGACGTTCGCGCGCCCGAGCGCGCTGACGATGCCGAGCGTCACCGTTTGATTGAGCGAGAACGGGTTGCCGACGGCCATCACCCACTCGGCGACGCGCAGCTTCGACGAATCACCCCACGGGATGACCGGCAATCCGGTGGCCTCGATCTTCAGCAGCCCGAGGTCGGTCCACGAATCCACGCCGATGATCTTCGCCTTGACGTCGCGAAGCTCGCCGACCGTCACCGTGACCTCCGCCACGTCGTTGCCAATCACGTGGTTGTTCGTGACGACGTAGCCGTCGGCCGAAATCACCACGCCCGAGCCCAGGCTCTGCTCGGCGCGGCTCCGGCCGAACATCTCGTCCTGGTCGCCGAAGAAATACTGGAAGAACGGATCGTTGTAGAACGGCGATGCCTGGCGCCGCACGACCTGCACCGACGAAATGTTCGTGACGGCGCGAACCGACTGCGCGGCAACGCGCGTGAAGTCCGGGCCCGCTGCCGGCGCCGCCCCGACGGCTTGTTCGGCAGGTGGCGCCGCCGGTTCAACGGCCGCATCGGTGGTGCGCGCGATGATCTCCGGCTGCTCGGTCGCGCGGCCGGCGATCACGATGCCCGCAAGGACGCCCGCGATGAGCAGGCACAGCATGGAGAACGTCTTGATCATGCTAGGAAACGACGACGCGGCGAGGCGCTTCGACCGGCTGCTTCGGCACCGTGATGGTCAGCACGCCGTCGCTCAAATCGGCGGTGACGCCGTCGGCGTTGACCGGATGCGGCAGCACGAACGCGCGCATGAATTCGCCGTGGCCGCGCTCGACTTGATGGTACTGCTCGCACGACACGCGCGCTTCGCGGCGTCCCGAGAGCGTGACGCGGTTTTCCTGGACGTCGATGCGCACCTGGTCGCGCGACAGGCCCGGGAGCTCGGCGGTGAAAATGAATGCATCCGTCGTTTCGCACAAATCGACGGCGGGCGCCCATCCCTGCGGACCATGAGACGCGAGGCGCTCGAGGCCGTGCTGGATGCGGATCAAATCGCGAAACGGGTCCCAGCGGGCAAAGACCACAATTCTTCCAATGTAGCACGCGGCGCCGTTCAACCGACTGTCCCGGCCGGAGGCCGGGACAAGGCAAGGCTGGTCGAGGGGTATGCTAAACTCGCAAGGTTCTACTAACTGATAACAAAGGCTTTATGGCTGACAACCTCCTCGCTACGCAGCTCCGCAAGGGCATGATCATCAAGGTCGACAACAAGCTGTACCGGATTTTCGACCGCATGCACGTCACCCCCGGCAACCTCCGCGGCTTCGTGCGCATCAAGATGCGGAACATCCAGAACGGCGCGATGTCGGAAGAGAAGTTCCGCTCCGAAGACATCGTCGAGCGCGTCTCGCTCGAGCAGAAAGAAATGCAGTATCTCTACAACGACGGCGACGGCTACCACTTCATGGACACGAACACGTTCGAGCAGGTGCAGCTGTCGGCGGATCTGCTGGGTGACACCGTCGGCTACCTCATGCCCGAAATGCAGGTCGAGGTCGAGTTCTACGGCGACAACCCCATCGGCATCGAGATCCCGCAGACGGTCGATCTCAAGGTGGTGCAGACGACGCCCGGCATCAAGGGCGCGACCGCGACCAACCAGCTGAAGCCGGCCACGCTCGAGACCGGCGTCGTCGTCCAGGTCCCTCCCTTCATCAATGAAGGTGATGTGATTCGAGTGAACACCGAGACAGGGGAGTATCAGACTCGCGCCTGAGGATCTCGGATTTCGGATCGAGCGGATTTCGGAGTATTTGCAGATCGAAAAATAATCCGAGATCCGAAATCCGAAATCCGAAATAATCCAGAAATGGATGTAGTCCGGACCCCGGCGACGGGCTGGATTGAAGTCGTCGTCGGGAGCATGTTCAGCGGCAAGAGCGAAGAGCTGATTCGGCGCCTGCGACGCGCGCAGATTGCCCGCCAGCGCGTCCAGATTTTCAAGCCGTCAGTCGACACCCGCTACGCGACCGATCACATCGTGTCGCACAGCGAGCTGCGCATTCCGTCGGACACCGCCAAGACGGCGCGCGAGCTGCTGGCGCAGGTGCGCCCCGACACCGAAGTCGTCGGCATCGACGAAGGCCAGTTCTTCGACGCCGAGCTTCCTGCCGTGTGTTCGGAGCTGGCGCGGCGCGGCGTTCGCGTGATCGTAGCCGGCCTCGACCAGGATTACCTCGGCAAGCCGTTCGAGCCGATGCCGCAGCTGCTCGCCATCGCGGAATACATCACCAAGACGCGCGCCATCTGCATGGTGTGCGGCAATCCCGCCAACCACACGCAGCGTCTCGTGGTCAGTTCCGATCGCGTCCTGCTCGGCGCGCAGGACACCTACGAGGCGCGCTGCCGCCACTGCTTCGATCCGACGCTGTCGCGCGAAGAGGAGACCAGGGCGATCCGGGAAGCGTCCGGGAAAGCGCGATGACACTGCAGGAGCTTGCCCCGCTGTTACGGCAAGCCCTGCTCGCGCTCGGTCTGCTGTTCGTCATCGTCGACGCCAACGTCGGCTGGCAGCTGGCCCGGTGGTGGCGGATCCGGCACCAGGCCGTGGTCACGTGGCAAGGTCCGCGGCCGCCGTTCTTTGCCGTCAACCTGGCCATTGGCGTGCTGCTCGGCATCCTGTTGTTCGTCACCGCCTACGTCGAGATCACGCGCCAGCAACGCGGGTGGGGCGCGGCGCCCTCGATGTTCGGGGTGTCGATGATGTTCCTGTATTACGGCTACCTGCTGCCGCTGTCGACGCGCATTCGCCGCGGCCTCTATCGCGACGGTGTGTGGACCGACACCGGTTTCATGCGCTACACCGACATTGGCGGCCTGACGTGGAAGGGCACCGACACGCTCGTGCTTGCGTCGCGGCAGAAGACGCTGGCGCGGCGGCTGCGCGTGCCGGGTGTTCACCTGGGAGAGGTCCGGCATTTCCTGAGGGACAAGATCGGCGAGCACGCCATCGAGTTCGAAGCGGGCCCGGGTTTGCATCTGGGAACGAGGGATACGCGCGAGTCGGTTTGACGAAATAGTGTGTAAATCGTTGAAAGCCGGAAGCTGATAGCCGACAGCCGACGGCCGATAAGGAGTGAGTCACATGGCGGCACGTCCTACCTGGAAGGGCTACATCAAGGTCAGTCTCGTCACCATCCCGGTGAAAGTGTTTCCGGCAACCGAGTCGAGCGCGACCGTTTCGTTCAACCAGCTCCACGCCGCCTGCCAGACGAAGATCCAGCAGAAGAAGTGGTGCCCGAAGTGCGAGATCGAGCTGACGCAGGCCGATATCGTCAAGGGCTACGAGTTCGAGAAGGGCCGCTGGGTCGTCGTCGAGGACGAGGACATCGCCAAGGTCAAGACCGAGTCGACGAAGATCATCAACCTCGTCCAGTTCACCGAGGTCGACGCGATCGATCCGATGTATGTCGACAAGGCGTATTACCTGGCGCCCGAAGGCCCGATGGCCGCCGACGCGTATTCGGTGATGCGCGAGGGCATGCAGGGCAAGGCCGGCATCGGCAAGGTGGCCATCCACGGCCGCGAGTACCTGGTTGCCGTGAAGCCGCACAAGCAGGGCATGGTGATGTACACGCTGCACCATGCCGCCGAAATCCGCACCATCGACCAGATCGAAGAGTTCCGCGAAGTGCGCGGCAAGGTCAACCCCGCCGAGATGAAGCTTGCACGGCAAGTGATCGAAAGCATCGAGGGCGAGCTAAACCTCGAGGACTACAAGGACGAATATCAGGAAGGGCTCCGCAAGATCATCGACGCCAAGATTGCCGGCGAGGAGATTGTGGCGCCCGAGGAAGTCGCACCACCGAAGGTCGTTGATTTGATGGAGGCGCTGCGCAAGAGCCTCGACCAGGTCAGCACCGGGAAGAAGAAGACGGCGAAGGCCGCCGAGGCCACGTCGAAGAAGGTCACGAGCATCAAGGCGAAGAAGCGGAAAGCCTCATAGCCTTACAACCTGGAGACAACGATGGCGAGAAAAGCTGTCTGGGGCAGCTACAAGCCTAAGAAGAAGCTAGCGAAGAAACGCAAGTAGGCCCATTCCGGTGGCCGTCGGATCGCTGATCCAGTCCGGCGGCACCAGCCACACGAACGCGAGGATGACGATCACCCAGATGTCGTAGGGGATCGTCGCCCGCTCGTCACGCCAGAAGAAGAACCGCGCGAACCATCCCTGCGGCATCGGCTTGTCGTTCAGCACCAGGTAGGTGTAGTGGATGCGGTTGCTGACGGTGATGATCGCCAGCACCAGGATCACCCACAGCACGCCGGCCATGCGATCGGTGAAGGCGCCGATCATGAACAGCACGATGCGCTCCGGCCGCTCCATGAAGCCGACCTTGCACTTCTCGATCAGCGATTCGGCGCGGGCGCGGGCGTAGCTCGTCATGATCGAAAAGATCAGCGCGAGGGTCGCGATCAGCACGTAGCCGTTGCGCCCGAGCTCGGCGTAGAGCCAAATCAGTCCCGTGAAGAGCGCGAGATCGGAAAAACGATCGAGCGTCGAGTCCCAGAACGCGCCGAACTGCGACTGCGTGCCGGTGATGTGCGCGACCTTGCCGTCGATGAAGTCGAAGATGTTCGCGATGATCATCACGACGCCGGCGAGGTAGAAGCTGTCGACCGCCAGGTAATAGGCGGCCCAGATGTTGATCAGCACCCCGATCAGCGTCAGAACATTAGGGTGAATGCCCAGAGCCACGCAGGCGTTGATGATGGCCCTGAGAGGCAGCATGGCCGCGGCGCCGATCGCGCCAGTGAAGGTCATTTGCGCCGCTAAGCGTACCCGATGGCGCCGTGCAGACTCAAGGCAACGCGCGCGTAAATCTGCGGTAGCCTTACCGGTTGGAGGATGCGTATGCGCCGTTGGTGCTCCACCTTGTGTTGTCTTTTGATTCTGTGTTCCGCGACCGTTCCCACAGCAAGCGCCCAGGAAACCACCGCAACCGTGACCGGCACGGTCACCGACTCGAGCGGCGGCGTCCTTCCGGGCGTAACCGTCAACCTCAAGCACATTGCCACCGGCCGGACGTTCGAGGGCGTTACCGGCACTGAAGGCGGCTATCTCATTCGCGCGCTCCCGATCGGCACCTACGAGGCGACCTTCACGTTATCCGGGTTCCAGGGGCAGACGGTGCGAGGCATCACGCTGAACGTCAACGACCGCGTCCAGGTCGACGCGACGCTGGGCACCGGCGGCGTGACCGAAGTCGTGGAGGTCACCGGCACCACGCTGACGCAGACGACCACGGCGGTGCAGAACCTGATCGATGCGAGGCAGGTGCAGGAGCTGCCGATCAACAACCGCAATTTCGCCAAGCTCGCCGAGCTGGCGCCGGGCGTGTCGAGCGATTTTGCCGATGAAGTCTCGCTCGGCTTGACCAGCAACATGAGCATCTCGGTCAACGGCGCGCGCCGTAACGCCGTCAACTGGCTCGTCGACGGCGTCATGAACGTCGACGTCGGCAGCAACATCACGCTGCTCTCGACGCCGACGCTCGAATCGATTGAGCAGTTCACGATCATCACCTCGAGCTATGCCGCGGAGTGGCCGCGCTCCGGCGGCGGCATCATCAACGTCGTCACCAAGTCGGGCACGAGCCGCTTCTCCGGCAGCGGCTACGAGTTCTTCCGCAGCGACAAATTGAACAGCAACTCGTATTTCCGCAAACTGGCCACCGACCCGGCGATCCGCGACAACCCGCCCGAGCTCAAATACAACAACTTCGGCTTCACGATCGGCGGCCCGGTGCTGCCGTCGAAAGAGCGGCTGTTCTTCTTTTTCTCGGAAGAATTCCGCCGCAGCCGACGCGCGCCGGCGTCGCTTACCGCGAACGTGCCGAATCCAACGTGGCTGACGGATCCGACGAGCGCCAACTACGTGCCGGTCGCCGAGCGCGATCCCATCGCCGTCCGGTTGCTGACGGGTTTCCCGGCGCCGAACACTCCGGCGCTGACACCCGATGGTGTCGGCCGCTATCAGACGGTCTCTCCGAACATCAACAACACACGGCAGGAAGTGATCCGGATGGATTACGACTTGAGCAGCACGCAGCGCCTCTGGGGCCGCTATACGCACGACCTCAGCGAAACACTGGAGCTCGGCGGGTTGTTCTTCAACGCCTCGTTCCCAGGCGTATCCGGCACGGAGACGCGGGTACCCGGCCAGGTCGGCGCCGTCGGCCTGCGCAGCATCATCGGCAGCAACAAGCTCAACGAGCTCAACTATCACTTCAGCGCCAACAACATCAAGACCGCGCGCGCCGAAGGCGTCCGCAACACGCGCAGCGAGTTCGGTGTCAACATTCCGGAGATCTTCCCCGAGAACGTCGGCGACGTCATTCCGGTGATCGACATCGCCGGCCTCGCGGTGATGGGCGCCAACCAGCCGATCCGGATTCAGTACCTGAATCACTCGATCACGGACAACTTCTCGTGGCAGCGCGGCAATCATTCGTTCAAGTTCGGCGGCCTCGCGACCTTCGAGCAGAAGAACGAAAACGCCGCGAGCCGCAGCCAGGGCACGTTCGGGTTCGTGGCGACCACCGGCAGCGCGACCGCGTTCCAGAATTTCCTGCGCGGCAATCGCGACCTGCTCTGCACCGGCTGCACCTATACCGAAGCCGAGCGCGACATCGACATGCAGCTGCGCTTCAACCGCTTCGAGTTCTACGGGCAGGATACCTGGCGGCCGAATTCGCGCCTGACGGTCGACTACGGCCTGCGGTACTCGCTGTATCCGCCGCTCACCGACAAGGGCAACCTGCTGGTGACGTTCGATCCGTCGCGCTACAACGCCGCGTCGGCGCCGCCGTTCGCCAACACCACGGGCACGCTGATCGATCGCACGCGCGGCGACCTGCTGGTCGGCATCATCCAGGGCGGCGTCAACTCGCCCTACGGCGACGGCATCTACGAGTTCAAGAAGAACAGCTGGCAGCCGCGCATCGGCATGGCCTACGACATCGGCAGCAGCGGCGACACCGTGCTGCGCAGCGCCTTCGGCATCTATTACGATCAGCCGCTGGTCGGCATCTTCGAGCAGAACTCGTTCACCACGCCGCCGATCGTCAACAACGTCCAGTTCAGCAACGTCACGCTGGCGAATCCGGCCGGCGGGCAGACGGCGACGACCACGGGCGTGCGCACGCTGCAGGCGACGTCAACGGACTTCGACAATCCGCGCACCATGCAGTGGAACGTCGGCGTCACCCGGCGCGTCACGCGCTGGTGGGTCTCCGAGGCCAGTTACGTCGGCAGCCGGGGCGACAACCTGATTCGGCCGACCGACATCAATTACCCGAATCCGGCCGCTGTCGTTGCGCTGCAATCGACGGTGCCGGGCGCGGTCAACCCAGTGCGGCCGTATCAGTCGTACGCCGCCATCACCATGCGCGAGACCACGGCGCGCTCGCGGTATCACGGCCTGCTGACCAGCACCAAGATCGAGGCGGGCCGTCATGGCGCCATGACGTTGAACTACACGCTCAGCCGCAACCAGACCGATGCGACCAACGATCGCGACGCGGTCGACATTCCGCAGAACCCTGCGAATCCCGACGCCGACTACGCGGACGCGCGCACCGATCGGCGCCACATCTTCAACGGCAGCTTCACGTATGAACTGCCGTTCTTCCGCGACGCCGGCGGTGTCGCGGAGGCGGTGCTCGGCGGCTGGCAGGCGGCCGGCATCGTCACCATTTCGTCCGGACAGCCGGTCTCGCGCATCCTCGTCGGCAGCGACACCTTCCGGCGCGGTGTGTTCGCCGATCGCGTCGGCGACCCGATGGTGGGTGAGCGCTTCGTCAACGGCGTGCCGTACTGGTTCAATCCCGATGCGTTCGCGCCGCCGGCGGCGGGCACGTTCGGCAATTCCGGCCGCGCGCCGTTCCGCCAGCCGGGACGCCACCAGTGGGACCTGAACTTCTCGAAGAACTTCTACCCGACCAGCACGACGCGCATCCAGTTCCGCGCCGAGCTGATCAACGCGTTCGATCAGCGGCAGTGGCTGTCGGATCCGGCGGCGAACGGCCTCGACAACACCTGCACGTCCTCGAACACCACCTGCAACGTCGCGGGCGATCGCTTCGGGCAAATCATTGCCACCAGGGCGGCGCGAGAGATACAGCTGGGGCTGAAGGTGTATTGGTAACGGCGACGATTTCGGATCTCGGATCGGGTGGATTTCGGATGTCGATCTTCAAATAATCCGAAATCCGCTCGATCCGAAATCCGAGATCGGCTAGCGCGTCTTCGCGGCTGCTGGCGTCAGGCGCAGCAACTCGCCACTCTTGTCGTCGGTGACGACGAGGATCGCGCCGTCCGATGCCTGGGCCACGTCACGAATGCGGCGGCCCATGTTGATCCGCTCCTCGTTCTTTACCGTGCGGCCATCCAGCGTCAAACGGATGATCGCCTGCGACGACAGTCCACCCGCGATCAGATCGCCTTTCCACGGGAACAGGCTGCCGTCATAGAACATCGCGCCCGACGGTGAGATCACTGGCGTCCACACCTTGACCGGCGCTTTGAATTCGGGGCGCGTCTGGTGGTTCGGGATCGCGGACTTGTCGTAGTTGACGCCTTCGCTCACCACCGGCCAGCCGTAGTTGCCGCCGCGCTCGACCAGGTTCAGCTCGTCGCCGCCAAGCGGACCCATCTCCAGTCCCCATACCTGTCCCGAAGGCTGCACGGCGATGGCGAGGATGTTGCGGTGGCCGCTGCTGAAGATCTCCGCGTTGCCGTCGCTGCTGATGCGCATCACCTTGCCGAGCGTGGCCTTCGGATCCTGCGCCGGATCGAAGCGCATGCGATCGCCTGACGTCACCAACAGCGAGCCATCCGGAGCGAACGCCATCCGCATCGCGAAGTGGCCGCGGCCGATCGTCTTCGGATCCTGCCGCCAGATCACCTGCACGTCTTTCAGCGCATTGCCGTCGAGCGTGGCGCGCGCGACCGCGCCGCCGGCGAGGAGGTTGTCGTTGAGATCCAGGAATCCGCCAAAGCGCTTGTCGTCGGTCTCTTTGAGACCCGGCGGCTGCTTGTCGGCAAACTCCGTGAACGAAAAGTAGATGCGGCGGTTCTGCGCGAAGTTTGGATCCGCGATCACGTCGAGCAGTCCGCCCTGTTCCTGCTTGCGTTCGCGGTACGACGTTTTCGGGACGCCCGTCAGGGGCTCGGACAGTTTTCCGTTCTGAAAAATGCGGAGCCGGCCGGGCTTTTCGGTGACGAGCAGCCGCCCGTCGGGCAGCGGCGCCACGGCCCACGGAAACTCGAGCGCCGCCAGCTTTTCGATACGGATCTGGCCCGCGGCGCTGGTGACCGTTTGCGGCGGACCTGCCTGGGCAAGCAGCAATGAGGGTAGGGCCGCGGCCAGCGCGGCAGTGCGAATCAACGAGAGCATGTGAGATCTCCTTCGGAGGGGTCCTTGATGCCACTTGCATGCCAGCAGCATCAAACTCATTGGGTCTGTCCCTGTGAGGGTCCGGCTTTAGCCGGACCGCATGGTACGATCGGCGTTTACAGCAGTGGCAATTCAGGATTTACGAGAGCAAATGGCGCGGCTGCCCGAGCAGCCCGGCATTTACATCTATTACAACGCGAAAGGTGAGACGCTCTACGTCGGCAAAGCCCGATCGTTGCGCGATCGCACGCGCTCGTACCTGAACGCCTACGGGATGAGCCCGCGCCACGATGCGCTGCTCGACGAAGCGACTCGCATCGAGGTGATCGTCACCGACTCGGTGGTCGAGGCGCTGGCGCTCGAGAACAACGTCATCAAGCAGCGCTCGCCGCGCTACAACATCCTGCTGCGCGACGATAAGAACTACCCCTACCTGCAATTGACCACGACTGAGCAGTTTCCGCGGGTGCTGGTGGCGCGATCCGTGGAGCGCGACGGCAACATGTATGCGGGCCCGTTCCTGCCGGCGAAGTTCGCGCGCCGGACGATGTCGCTGACCCACAAGGTGTTCGGGCTGCGGTCGTGCAATGAAGTGATCACCGGCACACGACAGCGGCCGTGCCTCGAATACGACATCAAGCGGTGCCTGGCGCCGTGCGTCGTCTCGATCTGCAGCCCCGAACGTTATGCCGTCGCCGTTGCCGACACGCGGTTGTTCCTGGAGGGGCGCAACGAGGAGCTGGCCGAGCAGCTGCGCAGCCGCATGCTCGAGGCGTCGTCCGAGCAGCGCTACGAGGAAGCGGCGCAGCTGCGCGACGCGATGCGCACGGTCGAGGCGCTGCGCGAGCGGCAGCAGAAGATGGCCTCCGCCGAGCTCGGCGATCGCGACGTGTTCGGCGTCAAGGTCGGCCCGAGCGGCGCCGTCGTGCAGGTGTTCATCGTGCGCGGCGGCCGCGTCATCGAGCGCGTCGAGCTGATGTGGGATGCCGCCGACAGCGGTGAAAGCGAAGCGCACGTCATCGAAGCGGCGATCCAGCAGTTCTACATCGACCAGGAACCGCCGCCCGAGATTCACGTGCCGTCGGCGCCGAACGAGCAGCAGCTGCTCGAAGACTGGCTGGGACAGAAAGCCGATCGCAAAGTCCGCATCGTCGTCCCGCAGCGCGGCACCAAGAAGGGCATGATGGAGCTCGCGCATCGCAACGCATCGCTCGGATATCGTCAGCGTTTCGATACCAACGCGACTGCGAATTACGAGGCGCTCGAATCGCTGCAGGCGGCGTTGCGGCTGCCCAAGCTGCCGCGCCGCATCGACTGCTTCGATATCTCGACGATCCAGGGCTCTGAGACCGTGGCGTCGATGGTGGTCTGCGAAGAAGGTCGCATGCGGCCGAGCGAGTACCGCAAATTCAAGATCAAAGCAGGCAGTCAGGCGGTCGGGCCGCCAGGCGGCCAGGAACAGCGGTTTCTTGACGATTTCGCAGCGATGGAGCAGGTCGTTCGCCGCCGTTATTCAAAAGTTCTCGAGAACGGAGGCCCATTCCCGGATCTGATCGTGATCGACGGAGGAAAGGGTCAGTTAAA
Source organism: Vicinamibacterales bacterium (assembly GCA_036374815.1). Classification (GTDB taxonomy): domain Bacteria; phylum Acidobacteriota; class Vicinamibacteria; order Vicinamibacterales; family UBA2999; genus 12-FULL-67-14b. Next base: position 15,429 of record DASUSZ010000160.1, read on the forward strand.
CGCTGCCTACGCCGCGCTCGAGTCGGTTGGTCTGTCGAACCTCGTAGCGATTGGCCTGGCGAAGAAAGAGGAGCTGGTCTTCACGCGCGACAGCATGGAGCCGCTGGCGCTCGATCCGCACGGCAACGCGCTGCGGCTGCTGCAGCGCATTCGCGACGAGGCGCATCGCTTTGCGATCACGTTCCACCGCCAGTCGCGCCGCAAGCGCGATCTGCAATCGGAGCTCGACGTCGTGCCAGGCATTGGCTTGCGGCGACGTAAGACGTTGCTTACGGCATTCGGTAGTCTGTCGGGCGTGAGGCGCGCCACGCGGGAAGAACTCGCGCGCGTCGTCGGCGGTAAAGCCGCGGACGCGGTGATTGCGCACTTCGCGGCGAATCCCTGACGCCCCGCCCGAACTTGAACTTTGCCTTTGGAACCCTTGGAACGCCCTGGAACCCTTTGGAACCCCGCCGCTACGAGGGTACGATCCCCTCGTGACCAACGGCATTGAGCTGACCGCCGAGCAAAAGCAGACCCTCGGCAAGGCCTGTCTGGAATGGGTTCTAGATTACTTCGAGCAGCAGACGCATCTGCCGGTCTATCCAACGGCGAGCGCGTCAGAAATGTCGTCGCAGCTGTCATCCGCGCTTCCGATTAGTCCTGAAAGCGTCAGCCATGTGATGGCGGATGTCGAGCGCGTCATGGAATTCAGCCGGCACAACGGCCACCCCCGCATGTTCGGCTACGTGCAATCGTCCGCGAGTTTCGCCGGAGTGATGGGCGATTTGCTGGCATCAGCGCTCAATCAAAACGTCACATCCTGGCGATCCGCGCCGTCGGCGACGACCATCGAGCACCAGGTGATCGAGTGGCTGAAAGAGATGGCCGGTTTTCGATCGGACGGCGTCGGCGTGTTGATGAGCGGCGGCTCGATGGCCAACTTCGCCGGCCTCGCGGTCGCGTTACGCGCGAGCACCGACGTCGATCTCAATCAGCGCGGCGTGACCGCCTTGCCGGGCAGGCCGCGCATCTACACCTCGTCGATGACGCACATGTCGATCGCGAAGGCGGCGTCGATGCTCGGAATCGGCAAGGATGCGATCGTTGCATTGCCGGTCAATGCCGCGTTTCAAATGGACGTGGCCGCGCTGGCGTCGCAGATTGCGAACGATCGAGCGGCGGGACATCATCCGGTTTGCGTCGTCGCCACCGCCGGCGACGTCAACACCGGCGCGATTGATCCGCTCGATGCGATCGCCGACGTGTGCGCTGCACACAA
>DASUSZ010000161.1:0-2844 GCA_036374815.1 Vicinamibacterales bacterium
CGAGGAGATCCTGTCGAGCAACGAGGAGCTGCAAAGCACCAACGAGGAGCTCGACACCGCGAAGGAGGAGCTGCAGTCGGCCAACGAAGAGCTCAATACCGTCAACGAGGAGTTGATCGCGCGCAACGACGAGATCAGCCGCAGCAACAGCGACTTGCTGAACCTCCTCGGCAGCGTGCAGGTTGCCATCATCATCGTCGGCACCGACTTGCACATCCGCCGCTTCACGCCGATGGCGGAAAAGCTGATGAACCTGATTCCGTCGGACCTGCACCGCTCGATCGGCCATATCAATCCCAACATCAACTGCCCGGATCTCGAGCAGCTGATCATCCAGTGCATGGAGACGGTGTCGCCGATCGAGCGCGACGTCCAGGATCGCGACGGCCGCTGGTACTCGCTGCGCATCCGGCCGTACAAGAGCGTCGACAACAAGATCGACGGCGCCGTGCTCGCGCTGGTCGACGTTGAAAGCGTCAAGCGACCGGGTGCCGCCACGGCGCAACCGTCCAGATGAGTAAGTCGCGAGCTGTGAAGGCCGGTGGAACGCGCAAGAAGAAATCATCGCGCGCGCCGGCGCCCGTCAGTCGCCGCCGCGGCCAGGACCTGTTGCACGAGCTGCAGGTTTACACCGAAGAAGTCGAGGTCCAGAACGAGGAGCTGCGGCGGGCGCGCGCGGAAATCGAAGAGGCGCGCGATCGCTTTGCCGATCTGTATGACTTCGCCCCGATCGGCTACCTGTCGCTCGATCACACGGGCGCGATCACCGCGATCAACTTTGCCGCCGCGGCGCTGCTGGGGCGGAGCAGAACGGTGCTGCTCAACCTGCCGTTCACCGCGCTCGTGGCCGCGGCCGATCGTGAACGGCTGCGCCTCTACCTGTTCAACGTCATCGGCAGCGACGTCGATGACCCGTCGCCGATCGAGATCTCGCTGAAGACGGAGGCGCAGTACATCGTCCGCCTGATCACGCGGGTGCGCCGCGACCGCGGCCGCACCGACGTGCTCGTCGCGCTGGTCGATATCACGCAGGAGCGGCGGCTCGAGCGCGAGCGCCACGGCTCGCTGGCGAGAGAGAGCGCGCGCGCGGCTGAGCTGGCAAGGGAGATCGTCGATCGCACTACTGCCGAGGAACGCGTCAAGGCGCTGCTCGAGCGTTTGGTCGGCATCCAGGAAGAGGAGCGGCGCCGCCTGTCGCGCAACCTGCACGATCATCTTGGCCAGCAGCTGACCGCGCTGCGGCTCGCGATCGGCGCCGTCAAAGAGCGCACGCGCGCCTCCGGCGAGACCAACTCACGCATCGGCGTCATCCAGAGCATCGTGTCGGATCTCGATCGCGACATCGATCGCCTGGCGTGGGACCTGCGCCCCGCCACGCTCGACGACATGGGCCTGAGCGCGGCGCTGGCGACGCTGATCCGCGATTGGGAAACGATGACCGGTGTCATCGCGGAATTTCATGCGTCGGCGGCGCCGGCCCCGCAACCGCGTTTGGCGAAGGACATCGAAACGCACGTCTATCGCATCGTGCAGGAAGCCTTGACCAACATCGCCAAGCACGCGGCGGCGACCCGCGTCTCCGTGATCTTCAAGCAGGAGCCGCATGAGCTGTCGCTCATCATCGAGGACGATGGACGAGGCTTCGCTCCCGGCACCGAGCCCACGGCCGATGCCGGCATGGGGCTCGTGAGCATGCGCGAACGCGCGGCGCTCGTCGGCGGTGAGCTCGAGATCGAATCCATGGCCGGGCAGGGATGCACTGTGTTCGTCAAGATCCCATTAAGGGCGACGACGCAGGCGTAAGCTCTGCGTTCATGCGACGCCGCGGCATCGCGACGACCGCGTGATGATGCCGCGTTACCGGAATTTTTCGATACTTCGGCGCCTTCCCGATGGCGAGGTCAGTGCCGGCATGCGAAGGTAACGCATGGCGCCAATCCCGCGAATCGACGATTTTCCGTTGGCGTGTCCCGCCTGCAATGCCGCCGCAGGTTTTCCGTTCAGGGCGGCGACCCTTCCCGGCCGCGCCCTCATCGAGGTCAGCATGCGCTGTCATGCGTGCCGTCATGAATGGATCGCGTTCATGGAGCCCGTTCAGCAGGATCGCCAGCGGCAGCCGCAATTCGTCCTTCATCGCCGCGCGAGCTGATCGCAGCGCTCGCTGCCGCGCTCTCGACCGCGGCGGCAACCGCGCGCGCAATCTTCAATCCTCCCGGACCCGACGGCTCGATCGGGTTGGCGTAATCTCCGGGCTCATTGCAAATCGAACGCAGCTCGATGATCGTCGCGTGGTGCTGATTGGCGGCGCGTTGAATGACGTCGTTGAACAAGCCGAGCGCGATGCGCGCGGGCGTGGCCACGCTGCGTTCGAGACGGCCGTTGTAGATGGTGCAGACGATGAGCGGCTTGCCCAGGCGCGCCACGATGCCGATGGCGTCTTCGTAATCGAGCGCGAAGCGATCGAGCGGCGCCGCAAACAGCTGAAGCGCCGCGGCGGTTGACTCCACGCGTCGTGACAGCAGATCGACATAGCCGAGCGCGTCGTTGCCGCCGACGGAGACGACGAGGTGCGTGGCATCGGCGGGCGTTCGCTTGACCTGCGAGCGGATGCCGCTGGTCGTTGCGCCATCGACGGCGCACAACGTGGCCCGCCACTCCGCCGGAACGATCCGTCGGAGGTGCGTGGCCACGTCGGGCTCGCCGCCGGTATACGCGCTGTTGTCGAAGATCGAGTCTCCGAGCAGGACGATGTGCGGTGCGGGGGTCACTGCGGTTGGCCGACGCGTTCAGCGCTTCTTGGCCGCTCGCCGTCCGCCGCGTTTGCGTCCGCGCTTTTGCGATCCG
>DASUSZ010000162.1:0-9337 GCA_036374815.1 Vicinamibacterales bacterium
GCTCCAGTCGCCGCCGGTGTTCGTGAAGCCCCATGCGACGTGGCCGTTGCTGCCGACGACGAGACCGGGAATGCCGGGCAGCGTTACGCCGGTGATCTGTTGATTCGAAGATGGCTGCGACGGATCCGCGAACACCATCGACGCGCGATACCAGATGATCGGCACGCCGATCGACAGGTGCATGTCGTTGGCGAGAATCGCGGCGCCCGATGCGCTGCGCGCGCCATCAACCGCCCAGTTGTTTGATCCCAGGCTCGCCGTCATTTCGGGGTCGCCTTCGCCGAGGACACGGAGGTGAGGTGCCTGGTTACGGAGATCACGGAGGGCGCCGGTTTGATGCACACGTCGAAGATCAAAGACATCGGGGCCGGGAATCGGCGGTCGGGCGATGGGATCCCCGACTACTGGTGTTTCCCAATGCGATCCGGCCGTCGAAAGAAAACGAAACATCGGCTCGGGCAGGGTGTCGCGAAGCGCGCCGTGCGATTGCTCGAAGGCGGCCTGCCGGCCCTGCAGCGTGTTGAACATCGCGAGCACGGTGAGGATGGAATCCTCCGGCAACCACGGCTCGGGAGTGGCGCGCAGCACGAGATATTCGAACGGCGCGGCGCCGAGCGCGTTCACGCCGGCGTTGACGCCGGCCGCGTAGGCGTCGAGGATCCGTCGATACGACGGCTCGGCGAGCTCGAGCGCGCGTTTCGCGACGCTGCGGAAGCGATGCACGCGCATGTCCTGATCGACTTCGATCGCGCGCGCGCCGACGAGGGCGGACAATTCTCCGGCCGGCTGGCGCCGCTGCAGATCCATCTGGAAGAACCGATCCTGCCCGTGCAGGAAACCGAGCGCCCGCGCCACATCCTCGCGCGTCGCGCCGGTGATGGTCGGCACGCCGAGCGCATCGCGATCGACGCGAACGTTCGCGGAAAGCCCCGGCACCGCGGCGGTGCCGCTCATCTGCGGCAGACTGGCGCGCACCTGCGAGCGGGCATAAAACCCCGCTGCGACGATCAGCGCCACGGTCGCGGCTAGCGCGAACAGACTGAGGCGCAGGACTCGCTTGAACATTCGATGAATTCTCCCACAGGGTGCGAGCTGTGGGCACGTGGTGCTTCCGCCGCGGTCCGCCTGAAGGCGGACCCTCACAAGAGCCGTCTTCAGTTCACTTTGATCGCAATCCGCGGATCGCGCGGGGGTAACGCGCTGGCCTACTCTCGGGGCATGATGCAACATCAGCAGAGCGAGATGACCGGACTGGATTTGCGGTGGAAGGCGCTGGCGTCACGGGATGCCGCCGCGGACGGCACCTTCGTCTACGGTGTCACGTCGACGGGCGTGTATTGCCGTCCCAGCTGTCCGAGCCGGAGGCCGCGGGCCGATCGGGTGCGGTTCTTCGATACCGGCACCGAGGCCAGGACCGCCGGCTTCCGCGCGTGCAAGCGCTGCCGCCCCGACACCGTTGGCCTGGTGCAGCCGGGCATCGACGCGGTCAAACGCGCGTCCGCATACCTCGCCGCGCATGCCGATCAGACCGTGACGCTCGATCACCTCGCGCGCGTTGCGGCGATGAGCCCGCATCACCTCCAGCGCCGCTTCAAGAAGATCGTTGGACTGTCGCCGCGGGAGTTCCAATCCGCCGTGCGTGCAGGAAAACTGCGCACCAGCCTGCGCGACGGCCGCGATGTGACGACGGCGATTTACGAGGCGGGCTATGGATCGCCGAGCCGCGTCTACGAGGCGGCGCCGACGGGGAAAGGCATGTCCCTCTCGAATTACCGGCGCGGCGGCGCCGGGATGCAGATCACCTATTCAACGGTGCGAAGCCCGATCGGCCTCGTGCTGATCGCATCAACCGAGAACGGCGTGTGCTCGGTGAAGATCGGCGCCAGCGAAGCCGCGCTGATCGCCGAGCTCAATCGCGAGTTCCCGGCCGCGACGATCCAGGTTGATTCGAAAGCCAGGAGCGAGTGGACGAAAGCGATCGCCCGGCATCTGCGGGGCGATGCACCCTCCATCGATTTGCCGATCGACGTCCGCGCGACCGCGTTCCAGTGGAAAGTGTGGCGCGCGCTGCAGCGGATTCCGTACGGCGAGACGCGCGCGTATGCCGAGGTCGCAAAGAGCATCGGCAAGCCCAAGGCGGTACGAGCGGTCGCTCGCGCATGCGCGACCAATCCGGTTGCCCTCGTCGTCCCCTGTCATCGCGTCGTCCCGAGCGCCGGCGGGATCGGCGGCTACCGGTGGGGGAAGGACCGCAAGGCTCGCCTGCTGATCGCCGAGAAAAACCGCGCAGTTTAGGCGAGCCGCTGCACGTGCACAGAGTGCACTAAGTGCACAATGTGCACCCTGGGCACCCAGTGCACGTTAGTATTTAGCGTGCCTTCCATTCGCTACGGCATCAGCCCCTGGCTTGATGCCGTTCCTGTCAAGAAACGGCCCGAGTTTCCGGCCTTTCGCGGCGTGATCACCCACCCGGTGGTCGTGGTCGGCGGCGGCATGTCCGGCGCGATGACGGCCTACGCCTGTGCTTCCGCGGGTTACAAAGTCATCCTGCTCGAGGCGGAACGCATCGGCGTTGGCGGCAGCGGGCGGGCGACGGGGATCTTCTCCGGCGAAGCGAGCGGATCGCTCCGAGAGGTGGAGGCGCGACACGGCAAGCGCGCGGCGCGCGCGATGTTCGAGGCGATGCAGGCAGCGCCGCGTGAGCTGGCGGCAACGATCAAGCGGCTCAACATCCGCGCCGGCCTCGAGCTCGCCGATCAATTCAGGACGCTGGCGCCGGGAGAATCCGACAAGCTCGTTCGCCGCGAGCTCGGCGCGCGCAGCGAAGCGGGCGTGAAAGGATCGTGGATCGCGCCGGCCGCCATCACGCGGCAGGCCGCCATTGAATCCGGCGGCGCGATGCGATTGCCGGATGCCGGCTTCGTCGATCCGTTCAAGCTGACGCTCGGCTTTCTCGCCGCCGCGATCAAGCGCGGCGCGCAGGTCTACGAGCGATCGCGCGTCAAGAAGATCACCTTCACGCGCAAGACGGCCACCGCGTATCTCGACGGCGGCGCCATTACCACCACGAACCTCGCGATCTGCATCGGCGAGCCGACGGCGTTGTTCAAGCCGCTGAAGCGGCATTTGCGTCACGAGGATCGCTACGCGGTCCTCACCGAACCGCTGCCGGCCGCGGTGCGCGCGCAACTTGGACAACGCACCGCCGTCCTCACCGACACCGAATCACCCGCGCACCATCTGTGGCTGACGGCCGATCACCGCGCGCTGTTCGCGGGCGCCGATCAGAAGCGGCCTCCAGATCGGCTGCGCGACAAGACGCTGGTGCAGCGCACCGGGCAGTTGATGTACGAGCTGTCGCGGATGTATCCGGCAATCTCGGGCGCGGCGCCGGCATACGGGTGGGACGTGCCGCTGACGCATCCTGTCGACGGCGTGCTCTATGCGGGCTCGCATCGCAACTTCCCGTTTCACCACTTCGCGTTCGGCACGCTGCACGATCCCGCGCGCGCGTACCTCGCCAGCCGGATCATTTTGCGAAGCGTGCAGGGAAAGAACTCGAAAGAAGACGAATACTTTTCGTTTGCGAGGAATTTGTAAATCCGAAATCCGAAATCCGAGATCCGAAATCGAGAAGGCCCCCTTGTATGGCAGATTCGAACACCTCTGGAATTTTTCGCATCAACCCGCTTCAGGCGTGGCAGCGGGAAGCGATCCTGAAAGCGGCGCAGCTGCTGCGCGAGCGGTTCGGTAATCCGCCGATCGATCCGGCGGCGCGCAACGCCCACGACGGCCTGCTCGAGGTGCTCGATCCGGCTCGCCGCACCGTGCGCCTGCAGAAGGAGCTGAGCGAGGCAACGCGCAAAGCGGCGCTGACCGAAAAGACGGAGCGCCGCACGAAGGAGCGCCGCGGCAACGATCGCCGGAAAGTGAACATCGGCCCGCCGCCCGGCATCGACGAGCGCCGCAAGGGCGAACGCCGGGCCGGCGATCGACGTAACCGGAAGTAGCCCTTCGACTCTAAACAGGTGGCGGCTTCGCCGCCGGCTTATCGATCCGGGCAGGCCCACACGAACAGCGGGCCCGCAGACATCGGAATACAAAGCCGGGCTGTCCGGGCCATATACTCGGACTTTGCTCAAGTGTCCTTTTGACTGGAGGCGTTAGTCCCCATGCTCCGCACTTTCACGGCGTTCATCCTGAGTCTGGCTATTCTGTTCGCGCCCGCCTTCGCCAAGGCTACGGCGGGGCAGTCGACCGCTATCAACGGCACCATCGAAGGCACGGTCAAGGACGAGCAGGGCGCGCTGCTGCCCGGCGTCACGGTGACCGTCACGAACATCGACACCGGTGATCAGCGCGTCGTGGTCACCAATGAGAGCGGCCTGTATCGCGCGCCGCTGCTGTCGCTCGGCACCTACCGGGTCGCCGCGGAGCTGCAGGGCTTCAAGAAGTTCGAGCAGACCGGGGTTTCGCTGCGAGCGGGACAGACCGCGGTCATCGACGTCTCTCTCGCCGTCGGCGTGGTCAGCGAAACGATCACCGTCACCGCCGACGCGCCCGTCATCGATCTGGCGAAGATCGAGCAGGGCCGCACGTTGAGCGAAGCGGAGATCAAGACGCTGCCGCTGACCTCCCGCAATCCGTACAACTTCGCGCTGCTCCAGCCCGGCGTGGTCGGCTTCGAGACGCAGGAGTTCGGCGTGCCGCGCATCACGGCGAATGGCGCGCTGCTGCGCGTCAACTACCAGGTCGACGGCAGCAACAACACGCAGAAGGATCGCGCCGGCCTGCGGCAGATGCCGATGTCGGAAGTGATGATCCGCGAAGTGAAGGTCGTGACGACGGGCTACGCGCCGGAGTTCGGCCAGACGATGGGCCTGGTTTACAACGCCATCACGCCGTCGGGGACCAACACGCTCAAAGGCCAGGGCAGCTACCGGATGCAGCGCAAGCCGATGGTCGAGATGCCGTTCTTCACCGCGCCGGGCGTCGCGAAGCCGCCGACGGACGTCAACGTCTACACCGTCGATCTCGGCGGGCCGATCGTCAAGGACAAGACGCACTTCTTTGCCGGCTACGAGCATGCCGAGCGCGATTTGTCCGGTGGACGCGTCATCACCATCACGCCGGCAAACCAGGCGCTGCTCGGGTTGACCGAACCGGGATACATGCCGAGCGGATTGAACACCGAGTTCGCGATTGGCAAGATCGATCACCAGCTCAGCACCGCCAACCGCCTGTCGGTCCGCTACATGTTCTTCGACAACTTCATCACCGCCAACGTCGGCGGCGGCAACGTCTCGGTGCAACGCGCGACGGACTTCGCCGACCGGCAGCACTCGACCGCCGCGCAGCTGATCTCGACGCTCGGCGCGACGACCTTGAACGAGCTGCGCGTGCAGTACGCCACGCGCGCGCAAAGCCGCGTCCCTGGCGCGTTCGCGGGCACCGGCCCGGCCGTCAACATCACGGGCGTGGCCAACATCGGCAGCCCGACTTCGAACGCGCAGGACGCGGGCTTCGGCTTCACGCAGAACGTGATGCAGGTCAACAACAGCACGACGCTGCTGAAAGGCAACCACGCGCTGAAGGCCGGCCTCGATCTGCAGTTTGTCAAAGACACGCGCGTCACGCCGCAGTTCGCGGTTTACACCTTCCCCAACGCGGCCGCGTACCTCGCGGCGCGTTCCGGTGAAAACCGGGTCGGCTACACGAATTTCACCCAGTACTTCGGCCTGCCGGACCTCGAGTACAACACGTCGCAGTATGGCTTCTTCGTGCAGGACGACTGGCGCGTCTCGCCCGACCTGAAGGTGTTGTACGGCCTCCGTTACGATCTCTACGCGCCGCCGGACGGCGCCGCCAACGCGCCGCTCGAAACGTCGCGCGAATTCCCGCAGCCGAAGAACAACGTCGCGCCGCGCCTCGGCATGGTGTGGTCGATTGGCGACAGCAAGCGCACCGTGCTGCGCGCCAACACCGGCCTGATGTTCGATCAGACGCTGAACGCGATTTACGAGCAGGCGCTCCAGAACGACGGCACCAACGCGCGCGCCTCGGCGTCGTTCACGCCGACCCAGGCGGGCGCCCCGGCGTTCCCCGCGCTATTGAGCGCCGGATCCGGCGCGCAGCCGAACCTGGCGTGGACGGTCGATCCGGACTTCGAGCTCGCGCGGTCGTGGCAGAACAACGTGCAGATCGAACGCGGCATCGGCGACCACTACTCCTTCGCAATCGGCGCGTCGTACGTGAGGGGCTACAACCTTCCCGTCGTCACGAACATCAACCCGATCAACCCGATCGGCACGCTCGGCGACGGCCGGCCGATCTTCAGCACCGCGGTGAACGCGTCGACCCGCCGCGATCCGCGCTACAACGTGATCAACATGGTGCAGTCGCCGGGCGAGTCGACCTACCAGAACATGACGCTGCAGCTGACGCGCCGACAGTACCGCGGCATCGGCTTCGACTTCGCGTATACGCTCGGCAAGAGCGAAGACAACGCGCCGATCACCAACGCGCTGTCGGTCCAGGGCGACGCCGGCCGCTCCGACATGACCGACCTCGATCGCGATCTCGGCCCGAACATCCTCGATCAGCGCCACACCTTCGTCGGCAGCATCGTTGCGACGCCGCGGTTCGAGCGCGGCGGCGCCGCCGGCGCGATCCTCAACAACAACGTGTTCGGCCTGGCGATTCAGCTGGCCAGCGGCATTCCGGTGAACCTGCGCAGCAACCTGGAGTTGAACAACGACGGCACGGGCAGCGACCGTCCGAACGGCGTGCCGCGCAACTCGCTCAACCTGCCGGCGCGCAAGAACGTCGACTTCCGCTACTCGCGCCGGATCGGCATCCAGGGCAGCATGGCGGCGGAGATCATCGCGGAGGTGAAGAACATCTTCAACACCGAGCAGGTCTCGAGCGTCAACGCGACGGTCGCCACCAACGCGCAGGGCATTCCGCTCGCGGCGCTGCCGACCTCGGGCAGCCAGCTGCAGCCGACCGGCGGCTACGAGCAGCGGCAGTTCCAGCTGGGGTTTAAATTCGTCTTCTGACGCGGACGAATTTAACTGACGAGGACACGGAGGAGTACGGAGGACACGGAGGGAGAACTTCCGTGTCCTCGCTTTTTGCAGGTGAAGGCGATGAGTAAAGCACTACTGGTCGGAATTGTCCTGCTCTCGGTGTCCTCGGCTCATTCCAGCGCGCAGCATCAACTGGTGCCGGTGGCGGCATTGAAGGGGGCACCGGCACTCGAGCTCGCCATGCGCCGGCTGGATACGGTCGGCAACTTCATGATGACGACGGCGCATCCCGATGATGAGAACAACGCGATGCTCGCGTATTTCTCGCACGGCAAGGGCTATCGCACGTCGCTGGTCACGGCGACGCACGGCGAAGGCGGGCAGAACGAGATCGGGCCGGAGTTGTTCGTGCCGCTCGCGGTGCTGCGCACGGAAGAACTGCTGGCCGCGCATCGCTTCGACGGCGCCGAACAGTTCTTCACGCGCGCGATCGATTTCGGGTTTTCGTTCAGCGTCGAAGAAACGCTCGAGAAGTGGGGCCACCAGGAAATCCTCGGCGACTACGTGCGGATGATCCGCACGATTCGCCCCGACGTGATCGTCGGCTTCGTGTTCGACGGCGACGGCGGCGGCCAGCATCACCAGGCTTCGTCGCGCCTGACGCTTGAGGCGTTCCGCGCCGCGGCGGATCCGGCGAAGTTCCCGGATCAGATCAAGGAAGGCCTGCGGCCATGGCAGGCGAAGAAGTTTTATTACACGGCCGGCTTCGGAGGCCCCGGCGGCAACGCCAACGCTCCGCGTGTTGGCGGCGTCCCCGGCCCGGAGGCCCCGGTGAACACCACGTTCACCGGCGGCGCCCAGTTCGATCCGATTCTTGGCCGGACCTACGACGAGATTGGCGCCGAGGCGCGCAGCATGCACAAATGCCAGGGCATGTCGCAGCTGCTGCCGCTGCCTGCGCCGGTCAGCGGCGGCGGCGGCTTCGGTCCAGGACCCGGAGGCGTGCGCAACTATCGGCTGCGCGACAGCGTGCTCGCCGGCGGCGTCACCCGGCCGGATGCAGACATTTTCGACGGCGTCGACACGAGCCTGCGAAGCCTGTTGTCGTTCGCGCCTGCCGCGCCGGCCGAACTTGGCGCTGGGCTCGATCGCATCAGCGCCGCGGTTGCGGATGCGCGCAAGCAGCTTGCCTCGGGCGGTGAAGCGGCGGCGGTTGCGCCGCTTACCGCAGGCCTGAAAGCGTTGCGCGATGTGCGCGCTGCGCTCGCGACGATGAATCTTTCGGAGAGCGCGAGGTACGAGATCGATTTCCGCCTCGCGCAGAAAGAACCGCAGTTCGCGCAGGCGCTGCTGCTCGCGACGAACGTGGACATCGATGCTGTCGCCCGCGATGGATTAGTAGTGGCCGGCCAGATGGTGCAGGTCGATCTGCCGATGGCCAATCGAGGCAAGACCCCAGTGACCATCACGGCCGACACGAATGGCTTCATGGGAAGCACCGGCTGCAACATGGAGTTTGCGCCGATTGCCACCAACACATGCAGCCAGCAACTGCGAGTGCCGCTCGACGCCAGGCTGACCGCGGCGCATTTCCGTAATGGTCCGGTGGGCGCGCGATACGTGTTCGATCCCGACGTGCCGTTCGGCCTGCCGTTCCGGCCCACGCCGTATACGGCGACGTTCACGATGTCGGTGAACGACACGCCGTTCGCGATCACCATGCCGATTCGGGCGCGATCCGAGCACGACATTTTCGCCGGCGAGAAGCGCTCCGAGATTCATGTCGTGCCCGCGTTCGCGGTTTCGACCACGCCTGAGATCCTCGTGGTCTCAACCGCGCAGCCGGGAGCCGCGAGCCCAGAGCCGGGAACCAAAGATGTGCGCGTCACGGTGACCAATCACTCGAAGGGCGCGGCGAAAGCGGATGTCGCGCTCGATCTACCCGCCGGCTGGCGCGCGACGCCCGCAACGCAGCCGGTCAGCTTCTCGCGTGAAGACGAGCAGATGACGGTGCGCTTCGCGCTGCAGCCGCCGCCCGCGGCCACGCTTGCGGCAGCGGCCATGAAGCCGGGCGGGAACCAGTTCACGGTGCGTGCGCGCGTTTCCGTCGGTCCGCCTGAAGGCGGACCCTCGACGGTTTCTCGAGGTGCCGCGCAGGGCTACCAGGTGATCGAGTACCCGCACACGACGCGGCGTCACGTGCTCGTCGATCCGCAGATTGCGGTAAAGGCGCTCGACGTCAACGTGGCGCCAAACCTTAGCGTCGGTTACGTGATGGGCGTCGGCGACCAAGTGCCCGCGGCGCTCGA
>DASUSZ010000163.1:0-6330 GCA_036374815.1 Vicinamibacterales bacterium
GCCGCGAGGATTGTGACGAACGGCAGGAGGAGCTGTCGTGTAGCGCTCATACGGAAAAGATATCGCAAGACTCCTGTATAGTTATTGTCCCGCCTGCGCTAAAGCTTCGGCGGGCAGGCCTCAAGCCCAACATTTTGAGAGGAAAACGATGATGCGTTTGTTCAACGGTTTCGCGATTGCAGTTGCTGTGACCCTGTGTACCAGCCCATTCCTCGGCGCCCAGGCGCCCGCCCAGCAGGATGGCTCGGTGGCGGTGAAGGACGGGGGCATTTTCGCCAAGGGATGGCAGGGCAAGATCGACGCGCAGGAAGAGAAGGCCGGCCAGAAGATTGAGAACGCCCGCCTGTCGGAAAAGGGCAACGTGCTGACGGTACGCACCGGCCCGGCGACCACCTACTGGAACCCCGCCAACCGCGCCACCGGCAACTACACCGTGAAGGCGACGTTCACCGAATCGAATTACATGGGCCTCAACGATCACCCGCACCCGTATGGGATCGTGATCGCCGGCAACGACCTCGGCACGGAGAATCAGAGCTACCTGTATTGCTCGGCCTACGGCAACGGCACGTTCATCGTCCGCGGCATGGGCCCGGCGCCGTTCCAGGTCAGCGCCCGCAAGCCCGAGCCGAACGCGGCGATCAACAAGGCCGCCGGCAAGAACTCGCCGGTCAAGCAGGACATCGCGGTCACCGTCGACGGTGACACGATCTCGTGCGCCATCAACGGCACCACGGTCGGCACCTACAAGAAGGCCGACGTCGTCACCGCCGGCAAGCTGAAATCGACCGATGGCGTCTACGGCGTCCGCTTCGCGCACAACACCGCGGCGACGGTGACGAACTTGAAGGTGACGAAGAAGTAGCCCACAGATTAAACACAGATTACCCAGTGCTTGAAGAGGCGGGTCCAGTAGACCCGCCTCTTCCCATCTAAAGTCATTCCGCGCGCAGACTAATCAGTAAAAAACGCGCGTTTTCCCAGTGAAAATGCGGCATTTGGTTTGCTCTTCCATGAGGCATGAGGCCGCGCCTCTGGCTCGTGTTCTTCGTGCTGTTGCAGCTCGCCGACGGCGTGCTGACGTATGCAGCCGTGGAGCGATTCGGGACCGCGGCTGAAGGCAATCCAATTCTCGCCACGTGGATGGTGATTACGGGCGCCGCGCCGGCGTTGATCGGCGCCAAGTTGATCGCCTGCGCCTGCGGCGCGGTGCTGTACGTCGCCGGCGTGCATCATGTGCTCGCCGCGCTTTCGGCGCTGTATCTATTCGCCGCCGTCGTGCCCTGGCTGCAAGTCTTCTCGCAGCTGGGTCTCTCGTAGAGACCCAGCTGATCCGATCGACTCGCTACCGCAGATGCTTGTTGAAGTGGGCGATGGTGCGATCCCAGGCCAGCTTCGCCGATGCCGCGTCGTAGCGAGGCGTCGTGTCGTTGTTGAAGCCGTGCTCCGCATTCGGATAGACGTAGCCCTCATAGCGAACGCCCGCCGCTTTCAGAGCCTGCTCGTGCGCCGGCCAGCCCTCGACCAGCCGCTTGTCGTTGCCGCCGTGATGGACGAGCATGGCGGCCTTCACGGTCTTGACATCTTCGAGCGGCCCCGCGCCGCCGTAGAAGGGGACGCCGGCGGCGATTTCGGGAATGCGCGACGCCAGGAAGTTCACCATGCCGCCGCCGTAGCAGAAGCCGACCGCGCCGATCTTGCCTGAGCTGTCGGGACGCGTGCGCGCGTAGTGCGTCGCGGCGATGAAGTCCTCGCGGGTCTTCGCCTGATCGAGCTTCGGAAACAGCTCGCGCGCCTTGTCTTCGCCGCCTTCGGCCGGATAACCGCCCAGCGGCGTCAACGCATCCGGCGCGACCGCGAGGAAATTGTCGACCGCCAGGCGCCGCGCGATGTCCTCGATGTGCGGATTGAGGCCGCGGTTCTCGTGGATGACGAGCACGGTCGGCAGCTTGCCCGTCGCGTTGGCGGGCTTGGCGACATAGGCCTTGATCTTGCCGTAGCCCTTGGGCGAATCGATCTCGACCCACTCGGTCTTGATGCGCTTGTCGTCTTTCGCCACTTGCTGCGCCTCGGCAAACTTCGGGCTGAGCAGATCGAGCGCCATTGCCGCCGTCATCGGCGCCGCGACGTATTTTGCCGCGCGGTCGAAGAAGCCGCGGCGATCGATGTCGCCGTGCACGTACTGATCGAACACATTCAAGAGCTCCGGGCTGAAGTCTTTCGCGGTCAAGCGTTCCATCGTTCCTCCAATTTGGGACTCAGTTCAGCGTCCACAGGGAAATAGTCGACAGATCTTTGATGAACAGCCGCTGCCCCGACAGCACGGGCTGCGCCCACGTGGCGCTGTCGGCAACGTCGTAACGCTTCACGATTTCAAACTGCTTCGGATTGCCGCGCACGACCTTGAGGTCGGCCTGCGTATCCAGCGCGAACCACAAATCCCCGGCGCGCACGACCGCCGCGTTCTCGCCTTGCCGCGGCTCCGACAGCCACAGCGTCTGTCCGGTATTCGCATCGACGGCGAAGTACTGGCCGCTGTTGCGCGGCGAGAAGCCGAACAGGCTGTTGCCGATCACGACGCCCGTGCTCATGTCCATGGTCGTGTCGTTGTTGACCCACACGTCTTCGGTCGACCACTGGCCGGCGCGGTTGATCACGCGAAAGCCCGACACCGGCATGCCGAGTCCCGACACGATGACGAGTTGGTTGTGGACGATCGGCGTCACCGCGTTGCGCGTCGCGCGCACGGTGTAGGGGCGCTTCCACAGCAGCTCGCCGTTGGCAGTGGACACGCCGACCAGGTTGTCCTGCGTCATCGTGATCACCTGGCGTGTGCCGCCGAGCTCGACGACGATCGGGGAGCCGTAGGCGGGACCGTCGCCGGTCCACGCCCATCGCACGGCGCCGGAGCGCGCATCGAACGCCGTCAACGCGCCGTCGTTGTGTCCGCCGACGTGCACGATCACCAGTCCGCGATCGACAATCGGCGACATCGCGGTGTGATACAGCGGCTCGGTCTTCGGCGCCGCTGTTTGCCACAGCTGCTTGCCGGTCGCCGCATCGAACGCCGTGACGACGCCGGTCATGCCGAGCGTGTAGAGACGGCCGTCGGCGAGCGCCGGCGTGGACTTCGGTCCGGTGCCGTGCGTGCGCGTGGCTGCCGGATTCGGCTTGTAGGTGGCGTTGTACTTGGTTTCCCAGATGGTCTTGCCGGTGGCGGCATCGAGAGCGCGCATCACCTCGTCCTCGTTCTGCCGCGAGAACGCGTAGACGCGATCGCCGGCGGTGATCGGCGCGGCATAGCCGGTGCCGACCTCGACTTGCCACTTCTTGACCAGCGCCTCGGGCCACGCCTTCGGCGCGGTGAAGGCGGCGGCGCCGTCGCGATTCACGCCGCGCCATTGCGGCCACCCTTCGACTCGATTGTTGGCGGTCTGTCGACCGCCAACAATCTCGCTCAGGGCGATGCCCAGTAGGGCAATTAGAAACGCGCGGCGCGGCATCGTTCTCACTTGGGCTGCGGCACGATGCGCAGGTACGGTTTCGGCGCCTTCCATCCCTGCGGGAATTTCTGCTTCGCTTCTTCGTCGCTGACGGCGGGCAGGATGATCACGTCCTGGCCATCCTTCCAGTTCACCGGGGTCGCCACCTTGTGTTTGGCGGTGAGCTGCATCGAATCGATCACGCGCAGCACTTCGTCGAAGTTGCGGCCGGTGCTCATCGGATACGACAGCACCAGCTTGACCTTCTTGTCCGGCCCGATCACGTAGACGTTGCGGACGGTCGCGTTATCGGCGGCGGTGCGGCCGTCGCACGTGTCCCCCGCGGTGGCCGGCAGCATGCCGTACGCTTTCGCCACCTTCAGATCCACGTCGCCGATCATCGGATAGTTCGGCGCGGTGCCCTGGGTCTCGGCGATGTCCTTCGCCCACCCCTCGTGGCGATCGACCGGATCGATGCTGAGCCCGATGATCTTGACGCCGCGCTTGTCGAACTCCGGCTTGATCCTCGCCATGTACCCGAGCTCGGTCGTACACACCGGCGTGAAGTCCTTGGGATGCGAAAAGATCACGCCCCAGGAATTTCCGAGCCACTCGTGAAAGCGGATCGGGCCCTCCGTGGTTTGCGCTTGAAAGTCGGGGGCATCGCTGCCGATGGGCAAAGGACCGGTACTCATTCGGAACTCCTCTTAAAACACTAAAGGCCTGAGGAGTGTGATGTCCTCAGGCCTTTGGAAGATACCCGCCTTCGCGCGAAAGCGCCAGCCCGCGCTTCGGCGGGCAAGCCCCACGATGGTTTACTGGCCGCCGCCCTTGGGCACCGCGGTGCGCGCGCCCGAATCGCCGCCGCTCGACGCGCCGCCGCCGGTCGATCCGGAGCTGGACGATCCGCTCGAGTAGCCGCCCGACGATACGCCGCCGCCGCCGCTGCTGCCGCTCCAGCCGGCGCCGTTGCCGCTGCTGCTGATCCGCGGCGAGGGCTCGGACTCGCGGTTCCTGATCTGCGTGTAGCCTCGGCCGTTGACGACGCGGCCTTCGCCCTGTGGTTCCGCCGTGCCGCCACCGCCGCCAATTACGCTTGGGAACGCGCCGACGTCGACCCACCCGTAACTGGAATACGGATAGAACCCGTTGCCGTACGCACCGTAGCCGTACCCATAGTAGTTGTAGGCGAACGGATAGAGGCCGCCGCCGCACATGCTGTAGTAGCTGCGATAACCGTAGCCGTACGGCGTGTAGCAATCGAGGCCCATCGCCATCGTGCCGGGCAGGAACGGATCGTACCAGCCGGTGCCGGTCATGATGCCGGTCGGCGCCGAGCCGCCGCCGCGGCGCTCGACGACGAAGCGCTTCGGATAGGTGAGCGCCACCATCAGATCGATCACGGACTCGGTAACGCCGCCCTCGTCGAGCATGACCAGCGTGCGCTTGTTCAGATCGAACGGATGACGCACTTCGGTGAGCGCCGCCTGCATCGCCTCGGCCGGCATCTTCGCGCTCGCCTCGATGACGTCCTCGATGCCCCAGCGCGTCTGCTCCTGCGTGGTGCGCATCGCGGCGGAGGCGTCGGGCTGCGGCGCGGTGCTGCCGTCAGCCAGCTTCTGGTTCGCGGCGCGGCGGTAGCGCTGCACGCGCACGCTGGTGTTCGCCGCTTCGCCGCTGACGTGCTGCACGTTGACCCACGACGGGCCGGCCGCCATGAACGCCACGGTCTTGATGGTGCGGGCCGCTTCCTTGCCGCACGTCACGGTGGTGCTGCGGAAAATGCGCGCGCCGTCGCTCGACCATTCCGACTGCTCGGTGCCCTTGCACTCGGAGTCCTGGATCGGCCGCGGCTGGCCGTCGGGAATCACGAGCTCGTCGATGCCTTTGTTGGCGCCGACCACGGTCTGCAGCCGCACGCCGTTGTTCTCGGGCGTGATGCACATCCGCGCGCCGGTGCCGGCGAGGTCGTCGTCAAGCCGCCAGCAGCCCAGCCAACTCGCGAACCGTGCGTCGGTCTGCACCGCCGGTGCGGTCGATCGTGGTGCCGGTTGCTGGGCGGACGCGGTGCCGGCAATCAGGAACGAAGCGAGAAGGAAAGTGATCTTCTTCATATTGATGTCCTAGAAAGCGACGTGGATCCCGGCGCCGAAACGGAAGCCTCCGAGATCGATCGGCTCGAAATCGATGAAGTCGTTGCTCAAGGTTGCCTTCTGCCACGAGTAGCGCGCGTCGAGCGACAGCAGCAGGTGACGATACATGCGGATGTCGGTGCCGCCGAGCACATGGAACGTCGGCGCCCAGCCCTTCGATGTGAACGTGTCGGAGAACACACGGTTGTTGTTGTCGAAGTCAACGAAGTCGCCGTTCTGCCGGAACTCGTAATTGCCGTAGCCCGCGCCCGCGCCCACGTACGGCATGAACGTCCGCGGAATGAAGGCGAGCCGGCTGATCGCGCGGCCGCGCGGCAGCAGCGAGAACCTCGCCGACGCGGTGATGTTCCTCTGCTTCAGTTCGGTGGTTTGTTGAATCGGCAGGCCGCGGTTGTCTTCCCAGTCGCGATAGTCCGACGCGTGATTCATGCCGTTGATGTCGAACGTGCCGATGATGTCGACCCGCGGCGTCACGCTGTAGCCGGCCTCGAATGCGAACGAGCCGGTGTTGAAGTCCGACTTCTCGATCGCGAGGATGTCCGTGACGAAGTCGTAGATGTCGCTGTTCGCGCTTGCGACCAGCAGGCTGCCGCGCACGCCGATGAAACCGCGCGGCCGGCCGAGCATGAAGTCGGGCGACGGCGCCGATGCCTGCGTCGATGAACTTGCTGACGGGTCTTGCCCGCCCGCGAACA
>DASUSZ010000164.1:0-20630 GCA_036374815.1 Vicinamibacterales bacterium
TCCGCCGGCGACGCCTGCGGCGAGATCGCCTCGAGCGCCGGATGCGGCTCGATCGCGCCCATGATCGTCGTCCAGCCGTCGTAGGAGATGCCGAGCATGCCGACGCGGCCGTTGTTGTTGCGGACGTTCTTGATCAGCCACTCGATCGAGTCGTAGGTGTCGGTGCCCTCGTCGATCGCCTTCTTGTCGCTGCCGCGCGCGGGCCGCTGCATCACGAAGGTACCTTCCGATCCAAACTTCCCGCGGATGTCCTGGTGGACGAAGATGTAGCCCTCTTCAGCGAGCGCCTTGTAGTAGGCGTTGAAGGTATTCGCCGCACCCTGGATGCCGTACGGCGTGCGCTTGAAGATGATCGGCAGCGGCCCCGTCTGCCCTCGCGGCGTGAAGATCTTGGTGTTGAGCCGGATGCCGTCGCGCATCGGGATCATCACGTCGCTGACCTCGAAGCGGTCGGCGGCGCTCGGCGCCGGCTGCTGCAGTCGCGCCGGAACGACGGTTGCAACCAGCAGCGCGATGACGACCATCAAGAACGCCGGAGCGGCGGTGCGTTTCATGCGGGCAATATACTCCCGGGAGAACGAAACTTCTCGGCTACGGTCGCGCCGACCATGCAACGTAGGGGACAACTTTAGTTGTGCCGCGGCGTAAGGGAGAGCTTTGGCTCTCCCATGCGTTAAGATGTCATCGTGGCGACGACAAAGACCGACATCGGTGAAGCGCTCGGAATGGTGGAAACCCGCGGACTCGTGGGCATGATCGAGGCCGCCGATGCGATGGTGAAAGCCGCCAACGTGGTCTTCGTCGGTTGGCAGAAGGTTGACGCGGGTCTTGTCACCGCGATTGTCAGAGGTGACGTCGGATCAGTGAAGGCGGCAACCGATGCCGGCGCTGCTGCCGCCCGCCGCGTCGGCGAGCTCGTCGGCGTCCACGTCATTCCCCGCCCGGCGGAAGATCTCGAGAAGGTCTTCCCGATGTTGAAGCCAAAAGTCTAGCCAGTAGCAACGCCCCCGCGCCTACGCTACGCGCTTACTCGCGAGGGCTCGCCGGCTGCGGCCTCCTGCTCGGGACGCGGGAAACCGCATCTCGCTCGCCCGATTGCGCCCCTTGCGCCGCGACGCGCGATTCCGATTTGGCCTGTCGCCGGAGCGGAATCGCGCGTGCAATCGGTCTCGGCTCGACGCGGTTTCGGCTTTCCGAGTCCGCGTCCCTCAAAGTCGCCCGCAACCGGCAAGCCCTCGCGACGCGCTCCGCGCTGGTGCGCAGGCCGGACGCCGTTTGATCCGAAGCGCGCGAGAGCCGGTCATCGTTCGACGGAGCTCGAGCGGAAGCCGCCGGGAGGCGGGCGAAGGTCTTAGCATCCAGCTTGATGACTGGTGGCATTCCGGGGCGCCCGCCGAACAGATTATTTAATGACAACCTCGCTGCGAGCCGCGACAGCGACGGTCAGGCGCGAGCAGCGAGTTGACAGGCGTCTGGAGCGAGAGCGGAGGCGAACGATGACCGGCTGCAACGAGCGAGCGTAGGAGGCGGCAACGCGTCAGCATTGCCGCCATGCCGCGGAGGCCGAAGGCGGCAAGCCCTCGCGAAATTCGCACTCGCGGAAGGGCGGCGCAAAGCGCTATGTGATTTTGCCGCGTGCCGCGATCGGCATCGCCTCGGCGTCATCGCCGTCGACGAGCCACGCCTGATCGACGAGGTTCGACACCACGCACGAGTGATTCGGGATGATGCGGACGCGATCGCCTGGTTCGAGTTTCGTCGAGCCGTCCGCCACCTTCACCGTCGCATGCTCCTCCGACAGCCGCTCGATCAACAGGTTGTCGTGGCCGAGGACAGTGCCGAAGCCGGGAGCCGGCGAGAAGCCGCGCGCGCCGTCGTTGGTGAGCGTCTTGCTGCCGCTGTCGAAGATGATGCGATCGGGCGCGGGCTTGCTGACGACCGTCGCGAGCACCGTTAGCGCGCAGTCGTCGTAACTTGCGGCGCCGAGCGCCACCTGCGTGCGATCGAAGTAGACGTAATTGCCCGGGCGGTACTCGGTGAAGCCCTTCTGGTTGATCGAGTACCGGGCCGGCGGCGTCGCACCCGCGCTGATCTCCTCGATGGTGACACCCGCCTTGCGGCACTGCTCGGCGAGCGTCGTCATGGTGCGCGCTTCGGCTTCCGCCATCGCCTTCATTTCATCTTCCGAGTGCGCGTGATACGCGTGGCCGGCGTGCGACAGCAGCCCTTTCAGGTGCAAGCCCGGCAGCGAAGCAACATCGCGAATCATCGCGACGGCGTCAGCGGCGGCCGGATCGATGCCGCAGCGATGAAAACCGACATCCACTTTCACGAGCACGTCGATTCTCTTCGCGCGCCGCACCAGCGCGTCCGACCACTGCCTTGCGACCGCCGGGTGATCGACGATGAACGACACGCGCGTTCGATTCGACAGCGCGACCAGGCGGTCGGCATTGGCGGGATTCAGCGGATAGGGAAGACGAATATCGGAAATCCCCGCATTCGCAAAGACTTCCGCCTCGCCGATCTTCGCGCAACAAATGCCCACGGCGCCGCGCTCGATCTGCCACTGCGCGATGAGCGGGCTCTTGTGCGTCTTCGCGTGCGGACGAAGGCGAAGGCCGTTGGCCTTCGCCTGTTCCTGCATGTGATCGAGGTTGCGGAGCGCCCTTGCGCGATCGATCAGGATCGCGGGAGTGCGTAACGAGCCGAGAGTCACTCTTGCTGTGTCTTTTTCTTCGCCGCTTCCCGCTCTTGCGCGCGCGCACCGCTCATTACGCCTTCGAGGCCGTAGTTCGCTTCGTGGCACGCGTACTCGTAGACCATTTCGCCCGGCGCCATCGCGTTGAAGACCAGCTCGCCCGTAAACGGCGCGGTGAACGTCGTCGGATCCTCGACCGTGAAGCGATAGTTGATCGTGCGCGCGTCACGGCGCGTCAGGCGCTCGGTGACCTTCAGGTTTTCCCACGATCCACGGAAGCCGTGGTTCGGGTGGAAGTTCGTCGTCTCGATGACGAGCGTGTCGCCTTCCCAGCGCCCGATCGAATCGCCGAACCACTTGCGCACGCTCGCCGGCGGGTGCGTGCCATTCATGCGGACGATGCGGGCGTCGTGCACCATCTCGGTGAGGATCACGACGGTGTCCTTCGACTGCACGATGGTGTAGCTGTTGTTGTAGAAGTAATTCGGCAGCATCGGTGGGCCCGCGTTGTTGCCGAACGACGTGATGCAGCGCTCGGCGAGCGGCCGCAGCTCCGGGTGATCGAATTCGCCGCCCTGGCTCTTGCGGACCGCCGCGGCCTTCGCCATCCGCTCGCGCGCCGCGGGAGTGTAGCCGGGAATGCGGCCGTCGGGCGGATCGATGATCATCGAGCTGCGCGGCTGGCCGTCGACGCGCAGCACGCGATCGCCGGGATCGATCCAGAACGAGTTGTAGCCGCCGACCACGCCGGCGCCGCTCTGCCACACGCGCTCGAGATACGTCGGCTCGGCGTTGGGGCTTTTGCGCAGCTCGCCGCCCACCGGCGGCGCGCCGCGGTTCGGATCGCTGTCCTGCTCACGGAACTCCAGCGCTGCGCGCGTCTTGGTCTCTTCATCGCGCGCTGCTTCTTCGGTGAGCACCAGCGGCGTGTTTGGACGCAGCCGCTCGAGCGGCGTGATCGTCGCGTTGGTCCAGTTGCCCTGCAGATCGGGCACACCGTCCGCGGTGCGCGGCAATGCACTCGACGGCTTCGCACCCGCGGGCCTTGCCGCTGCGGGCTTCTGCGTCGAGGGCTTGCCCTGCGCGAGCATCACGAGGTTCGAGCCGAACGGCCCGGCCGCGACGGCGATGCCGAGCACGACCGCCAACCGGTAACTGCCAACTGGTAACTGCCAACTCATTTGATCGGCTCCTTGCGCAGATGCCCGTACATTAACTCAGTCACGAACTCGACACACTTGAACTGGCCGAGCTGGGCGTTCGTCTCGACGCGGCGATAGAGCGGCATGCTCATCTTCCACGGCCGCGTGAACGTGACCGGATCGTCGATGGTCGCCTCGTAATTGATGTGGTCGGCGTCGGTCATGGTGAAGCGCTCGGTCACCTTCATCTTCTCGGAATGGTGATTGCCGGCGCGATCGAACCACGACTGATCGTTGAAGCCCGAGGTGTGGACGACGAACGTGTCGCCCTCCCACGTGCTGTACGACATGCCCATCCAGCTGTCGATCTGCGGCGGTCCCGGATCCTTCGGGTAGATGTGGCGCACGGCGCCGGCGTATTCGTAGGCGATGAACGTGGCGGCGGGGCTCTGCGTGATCTGGAACGGAAACGGCATGTAGGTGGCGCGCGGCACGCCGGGCAGGTAGCACTTGATCTCCGGGTCGCGCGTCAGCCAGTTGGCCTGGTTGTCCTGCTTCTTCTTCAATCCCTCCGGCGTGTACGGCAGCGCGTCGCCTTCGATCACGCCAATGCCGGAGGGCACCGAGCCAACGGCGCCAAGCGCGATGACTTCCTTCGCGGGGACCGGCACGATCGGACCGGGCCGCATCGCCAGCGCGGGCTTCGCCGAATGCGGCTCGATGTCCCAGTTGGCGGTGTTGATCGCCTGCCACAGGCCATTGAGATTCGGCTTGCCGTTGGCGCGTGGAATGCCGGCGGCGCGCGCCTGTCCTTCAACGCGCGGACTCGACACCAGCGCGAACGTGGCGGCGGCGGCCGCGGCCACCACCGAAACCTGCACGACCGAGACCCAGCGCATACACACCCCCGAAAGGGCGAATTATATGCGCTTCAGCGTCAGCCGCGCAGGACGCCGCGGAAGCGCGACGCGTCGATCGCGTGGCCCGGAAATACGGCCGCGATGGTTTGCCGGCTGGCGCCGAGATGCTTCGTCACCACCTCGGCGAACACGTCGCGGAAATCGGTGGTGACGGCAAGGTCGCGGCCTTCGAAGCGATCGTCGACCGACAAGCCCGGCCACTTGCCGTAAACCGATCCACCCCTCACGCCGCCGCCGATCACCAGCATCGCGTTGCCGTGCCCATGATCGGTGCCGCGGCTGCCGTTCTCCGCCACCGCGCGCCCGAACTCGGACATTGTCAGGATCACCGTGTCGGCCATGCGATCGCCGAGGTCCAGGGCGAGCGCGGCAACACCGCGCGAGAAATCATCGAGGCGATTGGCGATCTGTCCGGTCGCGGCGCCTTCGTTGACGTGATGATCCCACTGCGTGCTTTCGGCGAATGCGATCTCCAGACCGACGTCCGATTTCGCGAGCCGCGCGATTTCGCGCATCGCCTGCCCGAACGGCGAGCGCGGATACGCCGCGCCGTTGGCAGGGCGGTATTGTCCCGCGGTCTTTCTCGCGAGTGTCTTCATCGCATCGAAGGCGTCGCCCGCGGTGCTGCGCAGCGCCTGGTCCTGTTGCGCCGCCGCGTACAGCTCCTCGAACGACGTCCGCGCGCTCATGTCCGCCACGGCGAAGTCGTCGGTGCCGCCGATGGCGAGCGCGGGGGCGTTGCCTTGCAGCGAACGCGGCATCTGCCGGGTCAGCGCGATGCCGCGAAGCGGGTTCCCGGTTCCCGGTTCCCGGCTCCCGGTTCCCGGCTCCCGGCTCCCGGTTCCCGCCAGATAACGATTGAGCCAGCCGTCGCGCGTGCTCTTCACTCCCGGCGTCGCCGACTCCATGTAGTCCTGTGCATCGAAGTGCGAGCGCGTTGAATCGTGAGAGCCGGTGGCGTGCACGATCGCGAGCGCCTTGTTGTCCCACAGCGGCTTCAGCGCGGACATGCGCGGATGCAGGCCGAAGAAGCCGTTGAGATCGATCGCGCCGTCCGCGGCGCCTGGCCTGGCGATCGCGATGTTCGGGCGCGCGCGATAGTAGCCGGCGTCGCCGAATGGCACGACCATGTTGAGGCCATCAACAGCGCCGCGTTGAAAGACGACGATCAGCAGCTTGCGCCGTTCGGCGCTTTCGGCGGCGATGCGGCTGACAAATCCTGGCGCGAACCCGAGGCTGAGCAGCGCCATTCCGCCCTGCCGCAGGAAGATTCGCCGGGAAGCGCACTCCGGCCGGCCATCGTCCTCGTGTCGCGTCGCGCATTCGTGCCGGGAAAAGAGCTCGTTCGACATCACGGCCTACTGTCTTTGAAACTCGGGTGCGCCGATCTTCATGGCAAGAGTCTGCTCTTCGCTGAGCGGCACGCGTACGCCGCGCACCGCGTTCTTCGACAAATCGACGGCAAAGTTCATGCGGCTCACGAGCGCTCCGGCCGTCACCCACGTCGTCGCCGTCTCTTCGTAACCCGTCGGCGGCTGGCAGAAGTACACCGGCATGCCCATGTCGCGCAGCGTCCGCGCGAGCGGCTGCGCGGTCCGCACTTCAGCGCCGGTCGCGCGCAGCGCGCTGGCCACGAACTCCAGCGGTGTCTTGACCTTCGCGCGATAGGCGCCGGGCGATGAGAATTCGGGCGACAGCACGATCAGCTTGACGACCTCGCGCAGATCGCCGCGCGTCTCGGTGAATCTGGCGGCCGCCCGATTGATCAGCGCCGCCGGCGGGTTGTCGCTGACGAAGCGAATCGCCAGCTTGCGCGCAATGTGGCGAGCGGTCGACGGATGCGCCGCAACGATGTCGAGCACACGCTCGCCTTCGTCGACTCCGCCCGATCGAATCGTCTGACCGAGCACGACCTTGTCGCCGCGCTCGTGCCGCCGCGGCACGAACATGAATCCCGTCCCCTGCCGCGGCTGCATCGTCCAGCCGGTGAACGCCTTCGCGACGTTGACGATGTCCTGCTGCGTGTAGCCGGCGTCGACGCCAAGGGTGTGGAGCTCGAGCAGCTCCCGCGCGTAGTTCTCGTTGATGCCCCTTCGACTCGAACGCGGCTGCGATGCGGCCGCATTCCCGCTCGGGGCAAGCCCGCGATCACGCTCGGCCGAGGAGAGCCAGTTATCGAGATAGAAAAGCATCGCCGGACTCTTCGCCGTCGCGCCGAGCATGTCGCGGAAGCGGCCGAGCACGTGGGGACGAATCGCCTCGCGCTCGTACTCGCTGATGTAATTGCGCGTTGCGCCCTTTCCAGCGAAGACGTTGAAATGGTTGAACCAGAAGTCGACGAGCACTTCTTCCAACTGCCGTTCGCTGTATACGGCTCGTAGCAGCTTCGCTTCCTCGATGTCGGCAACGACCCGGCGATTGCGACGCTGCGCATCACTGGCAGGCATGCGCATGCGTCCGGTTTGATCCGGGCTGTCTGCGCCATCTGCGGCACTGGCGTTCTGGTCCGCCATTTCGGCGGCGCGTCGCTGGCGCCGTTCCACCATCGCCGGCGCCGCGTATTCGCGTTGAATGGTTTCGGAATCGAGCGTCAGCGTCTCGAGCCGCTCCAGCCTCGCCTCGAGCGCGCGATTGTCGATGCGCGACGGCGACAACTGCGTGTCGATCCAGCGGTGCAGGCCAATCGACTTGATTCGATCGACGTCGCCGGGCCGTGGGCCGTAGGTCAGGCGATTGAGCGCGTGGACGATCGCCGCATCCTCGAGCCGGGCGCCGGGATCCGTGAGCCGGGAGCCGGATTGATCTTCAGGGTTCCCAGATCCCGGCTCCCCGAAACCGGCAGTCGCGAGCAGAAGGATGAGGGCGAGCGATTTCAACATGAGATAACCTCTAGCTGTCTATTCGACCGGGCCCGCCCGCCGATCGTTTAACCGCATGCCATTCCAAGTCGTCCCGGCCACTGGCGCCGTCCTCGAACAGGTCCTCACCGACACGTTTCCGCTGTGGCATGACGGGCTGTCGCGTGAAAACTACGGCAAAGCCTGGGCTGCGCAGTTGAAGACGCCGTGGGGGCGGCAGCATCTCGATCGCGTGGCGCTCGTCGATGGCCCGCACGTCCTCTCGAGCGCGAAGCGTTACGACTTCTCGCTGCGCATCGACGGCCGCATCCGCCGCGTGCTCGGGATCGGCGCGGTGTTCACGGCCGCCGCGCACCGCGGCCGTGGCTGCGCGCGGGAGCTCGTGACGCGGATGCTCGACACGGCCGTCACCGAGGGCCAGGAATTCGCGATGCTGTTTTCGGAAATCGCGCCGGCGTTTTACGAGCGGCTCGATTTCGTGCCGGTGCCGCTCGTCGAATCCACGCTCGAAGTGGATCGCAAGCGCGGCGGCGCGCCGGCGATGCTGGTGAGAAGCGGCGACGAAAAAGATCTGCACGCCGTCGCGGAGATGAGCGCGGCGCGTTCGGCGGACGCGCGGCTGTCGCTCGACCGCAGCGAGGAGCTGATCCGCTTCATGATCACCAGGAAGCGTATCCAGTCAGGCTTCGCGCCGTCGGGTTATCGAAACACGGAATTTCTGGTCGTCGAAGAAGGGCACCAGGCAGTGGCATATCTGGTGAGCACCGAGCAGGACGGGCGCTGGATGATCGAGGAGGCCGGCGATCGCGATCCGTCAGGCGCGCGCCTCGGCGCGATGCTGCAGGTGATGCTGGCGCGTCATCCCGGCGAGCGCCTGCCGGAAATCAAATGCTGGTGGCCGCACTCGCTGGTGCCGCCGCAAGTGAAGGTGGCGGCCGCGTCGCCAACGCAGGAAGTGCTGATGATTCGTCCGCTGCGTGACCGCATCTTGCCGCTGCCGCCACTCGCCGCCGCGGAAGTCGTCTATTGGCACGCGGACTACTTCTAGAGTTTCCCTTCCTCTTTCAGCTTGTCCCGCAGCTTGCTGAGATTGAACACGCCCGACTTGTCGTGCGACGAGAGATAGTCGCTGAGGCACTTGCGCGAGCAGAACGTGCCCGCTTCTTCGATCGTGTCGGTGTGCAGGATGCCGTCGCCGTCGGCGGGCAGCAGTTTATGCCGCCGGAATTCATAGACGTCGTACGGACTCGTTTGCACGAAAGACTCACCGCACTTCTTGCACCGCATAGGAGGGCCTCGTCGATGTCGATGACAGGTTGGTTACAGTTTGTTCTTCAACGAGCCCAGTTCCATCAGGCCTGACTTGTCGCTGACCTTCAGGTAATCGCCGAGGCATTTCCGCGAACAGAACGTGCCGCCGTCTTCGAGCATGGCGCTCTGCGTCAGGCCCTGCGGATCCGAAGGCAGATATTTGTGGCGGCGCAGCTCGAAGAGATCGAACGGCTGATTCTTCGGGAACGGCTCATGACACTGCTTGCAATGCATGCTCATAACGGGGCCTCACCTTACCTCGGTGCCGACAGTTTAATGTCAACGGCCTTCGATTCACCCTCGCCAAGTTCGAGTTTGGCGGCGAGCTCCTTGATCGACGCGAGGAACTCCGGATCGCCGGCCTGGCCGTCTTCGAGTCCCTGCAACGCGACGAGAAGATAATCACCCGGCCCGGGCAGCGCCGTGATGCGATATTTGCCTTCCTGGTCGGGCCGCGCCGCCTTGATGAAGCGCGACTGGAACGTCCACAGCTTCTCGTTGGCGGGGAAGGCGACCACGGTGGCATCGAGCACCGGGTTGCCTTTGGCGTCGGTCACCAGCCCGGTCAGCGATGTGATCTTCCTGGTCAGGACGATCTGCATTCCGGTCACGGTCTGTCCCGGCGGAAACTCGGTCGGCGTGTCGGTGATGTCCTGGCCGTTGATGGACACGCCTTTCATCGTCCAGCCCTGCGGCGGTTGCGCGCGGATCACCACCGGCTCGTTGATGTTGCGCAGCGTGAACGACCAGTCGTCGCCGACGCGCGAGCTGGCCATCCCGGGTCCGAGCCCCGGCGAGTCGGGCGAGCCGGCGCGCACGCCGACCTGCAGCTGCTGCGAGCGGAAGTCAAACGGCTCGCCGCTGTCGCTCACCACCGCTCCGTTGATGATCGCGCCCGGCGCGGTCACCAGCGTCAGGCCTTCGACGTCTTCGGTGCCGACGGACAAATCAAGGCGCGCGAGCTCGAACTCGCGGTTGCCGCCGGCGCGCGCCTGGATCTGGTAACGCCCCGGTGCGACGTTCGTCAAACGGAACGTGCCGTTCGCATCGATCCGATTGCCGGCGCCGCCTTGCTGCATCGCCAGCGCGGGACGGCCGGACGTGGTGGCGGGCATCGCCATCACCATGCCGTTCGTTGCCGGCGCGCCGTCGGACATCAACACCTGTCCCGATACGCGCACCAGCCGCGTGGCGATCAATCCAAAGCTCACGCCGGTGTTTTCCTGCGAAACGCCGAGCGTGATGCGCGTGGCCTCGGCAACGTTCGCGGTGCCCGGGTAATACGTCGATGCGTATCCGGACGGTTCGCCCATTGGATCGGTGACTTCAGGACCGCCGCCGCCGCGCAGTGTCGCGCTGACGTAGTAATCGCCGGGCGGCAGGCCGAACAGGCGGAAGTGTCCCTGATCGTCAGTGGTGTCGCGCGCGTTCTGGCCCGCGGGCGTCATCCGCCGCGCTCCGCCGGCATACGCGTAACGAAACGCCGTGACGAAGGCGTTGGCCACCGGCTCGCCGAATTCATCGGTGATGCGGCCGCCGAGCACGCTGCCGCGCGGCAGCGCGATCACGATCTTCTCCATCGCCTGGCCGTCGCCAAGCTCGATCGGCGTGCCGGATTCCGACGGCCGGCGCTGCCCGTACTGCAGCGACACGAAGCCGCCCTTGCTGGCCGTCATCGTGTAACGCCCGGCCGGCAGCTCCTTGATCTCGAAGCGCCCCTGTTGATCGGTGGTGGCCACGCGTCCTTCGCGGACTTCGGGTGAATTGATGCGCACCTGCGCGCGGCGAATCGGCGAGCCGTTGTCGGCGGCGATGATCTGCCCGCGCATGATCGCCGTCCCGCGCGGCGCGTCGACGCGCTGCGGCTGCGCCCGCGCCGGCCGCTGCCCGCGTCCCGCGGCGCCGGCCGGCGGCTGCTGCGCGCCCTGCGCGAACACCGTGGCGCCGGCAAACAAGGTGACGACCAACACTAAAGAACGCATTTGCACCTCAGGCACCCAGGCACCTCAGGCACCCGGGCACCTCAGGCACCCAGGCACCCTGTCAGGGGACCAGCTTGGACAGTTTAATGTCGACGGCCTTCGTTTCCCCTTCATTCAGCGTGAACGACTGGGCCTCTTCTCTCGCGCGCGACAGGAATTCGGGATCGCTGAACTGGCCCGGCTCGAGATTCTGCACTGCGATGACCAGGTAATCGTCCGCCGGCGGCATCGACTTGATGGTGAACCGGCCGTTGGTATCGGGACGCATCGTGCGGATGAAGCGCGTCTGGTAGGTCCACTTGTCGCGGCTGGCGGGGAACACGATCACGCTCGCGTCGAGCACCGGCTTGCCGCGATCGTCGGTGACCAGACCGGACAGGTCGGTCGTCTTCTGCGTGAAGATCACCTGCAGCCCGTCATAGGCGCGTCCGGGCTGGAAGTCGATCCCGGTGTCGGTGACGTCCTGGCCGTCGTGAATGACCGCCTTCAAGTACCACCCGCCGTTTGCGGCCGCCGGGCCGACGCCCACGCCGCCCCGGATCAATCGCCGATCGAACAGCCCCGTCATCTCGAAGGTGAAGTCCTGGTTAATCTTCGGCGGCCCGCTGCCCATCATGTTGAAAGCCGGATCCATTTGCTGCGGAAACAACTGGACGGTTTCAGGGCGGAACGGCGGCACCGATCCGTCATCGGTGAGGATGACGCCGGTTGCCGTCGCGCCAACCGCGGTGGTGACGATCAAGTTGTCGATGTCGTCATTGCCGACGGTCACCGGCAATACCGCGAATTCGCTCGTCGCGCCCGGCATGCCGCGGGGCCGGACGTTCAGGTTGTAGCGGCCCGGCGCGATGTTGGCGAACTGGAATGTTCCGTCAGCGGCGACCATGGCGTTGCTCATGTTCATGCCGTAGTTCATGCCCATCATCGGGTCGGCCGGCGCAAGCATCAACATGCCGCCGACCACCGGCTCGCCGCGCGAGTCGAGCGCGCGGCCGCGAATCCGCGCCATCCGCGCGATGATCAACGCGAAGTTTGCGCCGGTCATTTCCTGTCCGGCGCGCAGCGAGATCCGTGACGCCTCGCCCATGTTGGGCGTGCCGGGGTAATACGTCGGCGCGTAGCCTTCCAGCTCCGTGTTGTTCATGCCCGGCGCCATGAAGTTGTTGTTGTTCGTCGCGGTCGCCGAAACGTAGTAGTCGCCGGGCGGCAATCCATAGAGCCGGAAGTAGCCCTGATCGTCGGTGCGATCCTGGCCGCCTTCGCTGCCGCCAGGAACGAGCCGGCGCGTGCCGGACACAAATG
This sequence comes from Vicinamibacterales bacterium, assembly GCA_036374815.1. Lineage (GTDB taxonomy): Bacteria > Acidobacteriota > Vicinamibacteria > Vicinamibacterales > UBA2999 > 12-FULL-67-14b. The sequence continues at coordinate 12,217 of DASUSZ010000164.1, forward strand.
CGTAGCGCATTGCCGAAACGTTCGTGCCCGACACCGGCTCGCCGCCATCATCGACAATGCGCCCGGCAATCACCGCGCCGCGCGACAGCACGAAGTTCACCCGTTCAGCAGTCTGCCCCTCGCTGAGATCGATTGGAGTGCCGGGCTCGCCGGGACGACGCTGTCCGTACGATCCTTGCGCGAAGCCGCCCTTCATCGCGGTGACGGTGTAACGGCCGGCCGGCAGCTCCTTGATCTCCCAGCGGCCTTCGTTGTCCGTGCTCGTCACTCCGCCGCCGCGTCCTTCCATCGACATCGCGCGCACCTGCGCCCGCCGCACGGGAGCGCCGGTCCCGGACGCAATGACCTGTCCCTTCAACACCGCGCTGCCTGTCGGCGGCGTTTCGCCAGGGCGAAGCGGCCGCGCGGGCATTCGCTGCGGTGTTGTCGGCGGTTGCGGCTGCTGGACGGTTTGCCCGGGCGAGGTCGCCTGGGCGTGAGCGGATGACGACAAGCCAACGAAAGACGCCAGGGTCAGGACGCCGATCAGTCGCATGGCGAGCTCCTTTAAAACCTACCCACTATAGACGTCTATACGAGCGATCGGTCTGCGTGATTACTGGAGATTCCGCGCAATTTCCCGCGCGGCATTCATCCCGGAACCGCCGGTCAGCCCGGTGCCCGGATGCGAGCCTGAGCCGCACAGGAACAGGCCTTTGAGCGGCGTGCGGTAGCTGCCGAAGCCGAGCAGTGGCCGCATCGTGAAGAACTGATCGAGCGACAGCTCGCCGTGGAAAATGTGGCCGCCGGTCAGCCCCCAGCCGCGCTCGAGATCGAGCGGCGTGATCGTCTGCCGCTCGACGATCAGCCTGCCCAGGTCGGGCGCGTAATGCAGCAGCGTCTTCACCACCGTGTCACCCAGCGCATCGCGCGACGTATCCCAATTGCCGTCGCGGAGTTGATACGGTGCGAACTGCGCGTAGGCAGAGAGGACGTGCGCACCCGGCGGCGCCAGGGTCGGATTGGTCAGCGAGGGAATCGTGAACTCGATCCACGGCGCGGTCGAGAATCGTCCGTACTTCGCGTGATCGAACGCGCGCTCGAGGTAATCGAGGTCGGGCGCAATGCGCACCCGGCCGGCCAGCATGTCGCGCGTCGCGCCGGTGAATGACGGCAGCGCCGACAACGCGAGGTTGACCTTCGCGAGCGTGCCGCGCGAGCGGTAATGCTTCATGCGCCACAGGAACTCCGGCGGGAGGTGATCGGCGTCGCACAACTTCAGGAACGTCCGCTTGGGATCGACACCCGATACGACCGCGCGCGCTTCGATTTGCTCACCGCCGTCGAGCGTCACGCCGATCGCGCGATCGTCCGCCGCATTGATGCGCGACACCTGGCATCCAGTTCTGACCTCGACACCGAATCGCGTGGCCGCGGCTTCGAGCGAGCGCGCCAGCGCGACCGGGCCGCCGGCCACCAGCCGTCCGGACGGCGACGCCAGCGCGCGATTCGCCGCCGACAGCAGCAGCTGCAGCCCGCTACCGGCCGACCACGGGCCAAGCATCGCGCCGAAGATGCCGTCGGCGGCAACCGCCGCTCGCAACAGTTCTGTGTCGATCGATTCGCTGACGAGATCCGCGGCCGCCATCGGTCCCCACCGCAGCAGCCGCCATTGATCGTCCTTCGGCAGCGATCGAAATTCGCTGAGCGTGTGCATCAGGGCGAACACGTCTCGGGCCGACGGCGCGTCGACCGACGGCGGCGCGTTCATGAATAGCGAGGCGATCAGCCCGCCCAGCCGCTGCAACGACCCCTGGAACGCCGGATAACGCTCCGCGTCCTTTGCCGACCACGATCGCAATCCTTCCGCCGTCTTGCCGCCGTCGCCATGCACCGCCAACGCGCGTCCGTCAGGCGAAAGCGCGCTGACCTCGATTGCCGCATCGGTGAATTGCAAACCGTGCAAATACAACTGCAGCTCTTCGACGACGTCGCGGCGCACTGGACCGGTGGCATGCGCGAGCGTGGGGACGGAGAAACCAGGCGCGATCTCGCTCTCCGACGCACAGCCGCCGAGCTCGGCGCGCTGTTCGAGCAACAGCGTTCGCACGCCCATCTTCGCGAGCAGCGTCGCGCACGTCAGTCCGTTGACGCCGCCGCCGATCACGATCGCGTCGTAGGCCGCGCGCGAAATCAACGCGACGTCCTCAAGATTCGCTCCGCCGCGTTCTTGCCCGGCGCGCCCATGATGCCGCCGCCGGGATGCGTCGCCGAGCCGCACATGTAGAGCCGATCGATCGGCGTCGAGTACTGCGCGTAGCCCGGCACCGGCCGCAGGAAGAACAGCTGCTCGAGCGTCAGCTCGCCCTGGAAGATGTTGCCTTCCGTGAGCCCCCACTCACGCTCGATGTCCAGCGGCGTCAGCACCTGGCGATGAACAATGATGTTCCTGATGTTCGGCGCGTAGTCGGCGATCGCATCGATCACCGCATCACCAAACGCTTCACGCTGTCGATCGTCCCACACGGCATCCTTGAGGTGATACGGCGCGTACTGAACGAAGCACGACATCACGTGCTTGCCCGGAGGCGCTACCGATGGATCGGTCAACGACGGAATCACCATGTCGATGTACGGACGCCTCGAGAACTGGCCGTACTTCGCATCGTCGTAGGCGCGCTCCATGTAATCGATGCTCGGCGAGATCGAGATGGCGCCGCGCAAGTGCGGTCCCGGCCCCGGCAGGCACGTGAAGTCGGGCAGCGCGTCGAGCGCGAGGTTGACCTTGCCCGATGAGCCGCGGAACTTGTAGCGCTTCACGCCGTCGACGAAATCGCCCGGCAGGTCGCGCTCGTCCATGAATTTCAGGAAGGTGAGATTCGGATCAACGCTCGACACCACGATGTTCGCGGCGATCTCGTCGCCGTTCTCGAGCACCACGCCGGAGGCGCGGCCGTTCTTCGTGACAATCCGGCTGACCGGAGCCTGCGTGCGGATCTCCACTCCGTATTCGCGGGCGGCCGCCGCGATCGCGTTCGAGACCGCGCCCGTGCCGCCACGCGACAGTCCCCAGGACCTGAAGGCGCCGTCGATCTCTCCCATGTAGTGATGGAGCAGCACATAAGCGGTGCCCGGAGAGCGCACGCCGAGAAACGTGCCGATGATCCCCGACGCCGACATCGTCGCCTTCAGCACGTCGGTCTCGAACCACTGATCGAGAAAGTCCACCGCGCTCATCGTCAGCAGCTGGACCTGGTTCAGGCGATCCTGGAACCGCATCCCGCGGAAGCGCTTGCCGATCGACAGCAGCTCCAGCAGGCCGCGCGGATCGAGCGACGTCGGATCGGGCGGCAGCATGCCGAGAATCGGCTTGGCGAAGCGACCCATTTCGACCATCGCCTTGCCGTATTCGTCGTAGGCTTCGGCGTCGAGGCGCGAGTGACGCGCGATCTCCCGCCGCGTCTTGTAGTGATCGTTGACGCGCCACAGGTAATCGCCGTTCGGCATCGGCGTCATCGTGCCGTCGAGCGGCAGCAGCTCCATGCCATGGCGAGGCAGATCGAGATCGCGGATGATCTCGGGCCGCAGCAGCGACACCACATACGAGCAGACGGAGAACTTGAAGCCGGGGAAGACCTCTTCGGTCACGGCGGCGCCGCCGAGCACGTGCCGGCGTTCGAGGACGAGCACCTTCCGCCCCGCGCGGGCGAGATAGGCCGCGCAGGTCAGGCCGTTATGGCCGCCCCCGATTACGATGACGTCGTACTTCACGGTCGTAGGGGCGAACTTCAGTTCGCCCGAGTCGAAAGTATACTTTCGACGTGCCGGTCGGTTCCGCATTCCACGAGCGCACGCTCGAGCTGTGCGAAAGTCTCAGCTACCGCGACTGGGCGGGTTACTACGCGGTCAGCGCCTACGAGACGCACCACGAGCACGAGTACAACGCGATCAGAAATGCCTGCGCGCTGATCGACATCTCGCCGCTCTACAAGTACCGCGTCTCCGGCCCCGATGCGATGCGTCTGGTCAATCGCGTGATCACGCGCGACGCGTCGCGCATGCGCGTGGGGCAGGTCTTCTATACGCCGTGGTGTGATGAAGAAGGAAAGGTCATCGACGACGGCACGGTGACGCGGTTGGCGGATGACGTCTTCCGCTGGACCGCGGCGGATCCGAATCTGCGGTGGCTCACCGAAAACTCATCGGGCCTGAACGTCGCGATCGAGGACATTTCCGAAAGCGTGGCGGCGCTGGCGCTGCAAGGTCCCACCTCCGCGCGGCTGCTGATGGAGATCTGCGACGCCGACTTGCAGAGCCTGAAATATTTCCGCGCGACCAGCGGCGCGATCACCGGCGTGCCCGTCGACATCACCCGCACCGGGTATACCGGCGATCTGGGCTACGAGATCTGGATGCCATGGGATCGCGCGCTGCAGGTGTGGGATGCGATCGCCTCGGCGGGTCGCGCGTTCGATCTGCATCCGACCGGCATGCTCGCGCTCGATGTCGCCCGCATCGAGGCCGGGTTGCTGCTGATCGACGTCGACTTTCACAGCAGCCGCAAGGCGATGATCGAGTCGCAGAAGTATTCGCCGTACGAGCTGGGCCTCGCGCGGCTGGTGGATTTGAAGAAAGGCCCGTTCGTCGGCCGCGCGGCGCTCAACGAAGAGGTCAAGCGCGGCATCGCGCGTCAGATCGTCGGGCTCGAACTGGACTGGACGGAAGTGGAGAAGCTGTACGAAGCCGTCGGCCTGCCGCCGACCGCACCCGCCGGAACCTCGCGCGTCGCGGTGCCGGTCTACAAAGGGCGATCCCAGGTGGGCAGAGCCACGTCGACCACGTGGTCGACGATTCTCAAGAAGTTGATCGCGTTAGCGACTCTCGACGCGCCGCATTACGCGCTCGGCACGCGCGTCGAAATGGAAATGACGGTGGAAGCGGTGCGCCACCGCGCCACCGCCACCGTTGTTCAAACGCCGTTCTTCAACCCGCCGCGGAAAACTGCGCCGGTCTAGCGTCCGAGCCGCGCCTTTCGGGCGGCGATGAACGACTGCACGCCGAGCGCGACGTAGATCAGCAGCAGCACGCCCATGATCAGCTGCGACATCACCGCGGGGCGCGTCGCATCGCCGGCCATCGCCGCGGGAACGCCGCGCGCGAGCGCCGCCAGCGCGCCGATCAGGCCCACCGCCACCGCGGCATGCATCGCATGCCTGCGGGCGCCTTCGTTGGCGCGGGCAATCAGCGCGCAGATGACCAGCACCGCGCCGAAGAACGCCGGAATCATCGCGGTGATGCTCGTGCGGCCGGTCATGACGTAACTGGCCACGCCGAGAACGATCAGAATCAGTCCGAACAGTCGAGTTGTACCAGGCATGTCTTGATTCTACTTGTCCGCGCGGACAGGATTCTCGAGCGTGCCGATGCCCTCGATCGTGCACGACGAGTAGTCGCCGTCCTTGAAATAAATGGGCGTGGCGCGTGCCGTGCCGACGCCGGCCGGGCTGCCCGTCGAGATCAGGTCGCCGGGATGCAGCGTCATCATGTGCGACGCGTATTCGACCAGCTCGAACACCGTGTGCGTCATGCGATCGGTGCTCGAATCCTGCATCGTCTTGCCGCTCAGCAGGAACTTGATCGCCAGCTTCTGCGGGTTGGCGATGAACTGGCGCGGCACTACGTACGGCCCGAGCGGCGCGAACGTGTCGTGGCTCTTGCCAAGCTGCCAGTCGGAGCCGTGACGGCCGTCGGGGCGGCCGCCGCGATCCGACACGTCGTTCATCAGCGTGTAGCCGAAGATGTATTCGGCGGCGTTGTCGCGGTTGACCCGCTTCGCCGTCCTGCCGATCACGATGTTCATCTCGCATTCCCAGTCGATGCGATCGCGGCCGCGCGGCAGCAGGATCGGATCCTTGTTGCCGGTGATGGCACTGTTGGCCTTCACGAAGAAGTAGGGGTTGTGCCGCGTGTCGCCGGGACGGCGCTGCCAGTAGCCGGGAATTCCCTGCGCCACCTTTGGATCGACCGCGGCAGCCGAAGCCGCCGACGTTTGCGTGCCGGTCATTTCCATCGAGTGCTCGGTGTAATTGACGGCGGTGCTGAGCAGCACCTTCGGATCCGGAATCGGCGGCAGCGTTTTCACCTGCGCGATCGGGATGGTGGCGCCGGGCTTCGACGCAAGCGCCGCCATCTCGCCGGCGCTCTTCGCGTCCCAGGTTGCGATCAGCTGCTTGAGGGTCGCCGCGCCGTTGATCGCCACCACCTGGGTGTCGTTGTTGACCACCAGGCCAACGAACTGGCGCCCGTTCTGCTCGAACATGCCCAGCTTGTAGGGCGTGATGGACTGCCCGTGTGTATTGATGCTTGTGACGACCGCGGCAGCGACTACGAAACCGGCGAAGTGTTTTCTCATCACGTTCTCCTAACGCCGAGGAATAATACTCCTCCCTAAGACCCTAAGACCCTAAGACCCTAAGACCCTAAGACCCTAAGACCTGAGAATGAGAATCGCGCTCATCCAACAGCACGCCACCAAGGACAAGTCGTCGAATGTCGCCCGAGGCCTGACCTCGCTCGAAGCCGCGGCGAGAAACGGCGCGCAGTTAGCCTGCTTTGCCGAGCTCGCGTTCGAGTGGTTCTACCCGCAGCGCCCCGCGGACGCCGGCTTCCGCGATCTCGCCGAGCCGCTCGACGGTCCCACGGTGACGGCCTTTCAGAAGAAAGCCAAAGAGCTCGGCATCGTTACCGTGATCAATCTGTACGAGCGCGAGGGCCAACACACCTACGACAGCTCGCCGGTGATCGATGCCGACGGCGCGTTGCTCGGCGTGACGAGGATGATTCACATCACCGAGTATCCGTGCTTCCACGAGCAGGGTTACTACACGCCGGGAGACAAAGGCGCGCCCGTCTACCAGACAAAAGCCGGCGCGATCGGCGTGTCGATTTGTTACGACCGCCACTTCCCCGAATACATGCGGGCGCTGGCGGTGAACGGCGCCGACCTGGTGATCGTGCCTCAGGCGGGAGCGGTCGATGAGTGGCCGGAAGGTTTGTACGAAGCCGAAATGCGCGTCGCCGCTTTTCAGAACGGCTACTTCACCGCGCTCTGCAATCGCGTCGGCAAGGAAGACTGTCTCGATTTCGCCGGCGAGTCATTCGTGTGCGGTCCCGATGGCCGCGTCATGGCGCGCGGCGCAAAAAGCCGCGACGAAATTGTCTATGCGGAAATTGATTTCGGTGAGCTGGCCAAGTCGAATGCCAGGCAGCTATTCATGAAACACCGCCGCCCCGAGCTTTATGGCGACTGGCTGACGCGAGACAGGACGAACTGATCGAACTCCCACAGTTGTTTCTCTCGCTCTGAGTACGGCCCCGGCTCATATCCGCGTGAGCTGATTCCCAGGTACGACTGCTCCGAGATCGCCCAGTCCTCGCGATTGGTCCGGTCCCAGAACTCGATCGCATCGGCGAACACGAAATCCTTCTTCGCCATTTCGTCCGGATGGAAGTGCCATTCCGCGATCAGCTTCGTCCGCCCGGGGTCCTGCGGCCAGATCGTGATCGTCATCATGTAGTCCGGGTGCAGCGTCAGCAGGAAGTTCGGATAGATCGCGAAATAGTTGACCAGCTCGCGATCGCGGCCGCGCAGTCCCGGCAGCACGTCACGCCGCCGCTTGCCGTCGCTGCTGAGCGTTTCGATGCCGTCCTTGAATCCCATCGCGCCGCCGCAGTAGGCCTCGCCCGACGGCACGTTCTCGGCGCCGAGGTAGTGGTGCATCCGGTTGAGCAGCGGATGGATCACCGGGCAATGCAGGCACTCGTTGTAGTTCTGCACCACCAGCTTCCAGTTGGTGGCGATGTCGTATTCGATGCGATGCGCGAGCCGCAGGTCCGCCATTTGCCACGGCGCGAAGCGCGACGGCAGATCACCGAGCTGCAGAGCCAGCGGAGCGGGCGCGCCGGCAAGGTTGATGAAAATGTGGCCGTCCCACGTCTCGCACGCTACTTCGCGCAGCGGAAAGTCCCCGCGATCGAAGCCGTCGACTTCGTCCATCTGCGGCGCGGCCAGCAGCCGTCCGTCGAGCCCGTAGGTCCATGCGTGATACGGGCACTGGATGCTGCGTTGAAAGGTGCCGGCCGCTTCGGTGCAGAGCCGCGTGCCGCGATGCCGGCAGACGTTGTGATGCGCGCGAATCGATCCGTCGGCGCCGCGCACGATCAGCACGCTCGCGTTCGCGACCTCGCGCCGCACGAACGCGCCTGCATGGTCGAGCTGATCGGCGCGTCCGGCGGCCAGCCACATCGACGCGAACACGCGCTCCATCTCCAGCGCGAACCACGACGCGTCGGTGTAGGCGCGCGCCGGCAAGGTGCTGCGCAGCACCCGCGATGTGGTGCCCATGAAGAGTTTCATGATACAACCACCGTTCCCC
>DASUSZ010000165.1:0-16739 GCA_036374815.1 Vicinamibacterales bacterium
ATCGCGCGCCGAGCAGCTTGAACGCATTCAGGCCGAAGCGGCCGGATTCATCCTTGGCGAACAGCGCACCCAGACCAAGGTCCGCGGCAAGACCGTGGAGCGGGCGGAGTGGCGTCGGCGCGAGCTCGGGCCGCGCGGCGAAGAATGCACGCATCTGCGCATAGTCCGCCGCGGCAAACAGGCCGCGTGTTCTCGTGAGACGAGGTGCAAATGCCGATACGGAGTTTGGGACAGAAATAGCCCAACGATTATAGTGGCCCCGAAATGATCCCCCAGCGAATTCCGGCCCTCGTGCTCACGGCTGCGCTTGTCTCCGCGTGCAACGCGTCGGCACAGCGGTTTGATTTGATCGTCCGTGGCGGGCAGGTCATCGACGGCAGCGGCCAGCCCGCGATTCGCGCCGACGTCGGCATCATCGGCGATCGCATTTCGCGGATCGGAGACCTGTCGTCGGAAACAGCGGGCCGCGTGATCGACGCGACCGGCTTGATCGTCGCGCCGGGCTTCATCGACGTGCAGGGGCAATCGGGCACGACGCTGCTTGCCGACGGCAACGGCGAGAGCCATCTGCGCCAGGGCATCACGACCGAGATCATCGGTGAAGGCGGATCGCCGGCGTTCTGGACGCCGGGCAGCGACGAAGGCGACTCGCTGGCGCCGTTCGGCGTCACCTTCGACTGGAAGGACTTCAACGGCTACTTCGCGAAGCTGCGCCAGAGCGGCACGACGATCAACGTCGGCACCTTCGTGCCGGCGACGATGGTACGGCGAGCGATCATCGGCATGGACAACCGCCCGCCGACGGCGCAGGAGCTGTCGCGCATGGAAGCGATGGTCGATCAAGCGATGCGCGACGGCGCATTCGGGCTATCCAGCGCGCTGATCTACGTGCCCGGCACGTTCGCAAGGACCGACGAGCTCGTCGCGCTCGCCAGGGTTGCGGCCAGGCACAAAGGCATCTACATCACGCACATTCGCGGCGAGAGCTTCAACCTGTTCAACGCCCTCGACGAGGCAATCGGCATTGGCCGCGACGCGGGATTGCCGGTTGTCATCTATCACCTCAAGGTCGGCGCGAAGGCGAACTGGGGCCGCATGAACGAAGCGGTGGCGGCGATCGCGAAAGCGAATGCCTCGGGCGCGCGCGTCTCGGCGACGATGTATCCGTACACCGCCGGCGGGACGGGGCTATCGGCGACGCTGCCGCTGTGGGTGCAGGAAGGCGGCCGCGACAGGATGCTCGAGCGGCTGAAGGACCCCGCGACGCGAGCGAAGGCCCGGCAGGAGATCGAAACGAAACTGGACGGCTGGGAAAATCTCCTGATGGCCGCGACCTTCGACGGCATCCAGGTCGCGTCGGTGCCGCGCGAGTTCGATCAGACGATCATCGGCAAGCGCATTTCGCAGATTGCCGCGGAGCGAAAGGCCGATCCGTGGGACGTCTACTTCGCGCTGCTGATCGACAGCGGCGGCCGCATCGGCGCGCTGTACCACATGATGAGCGAAGAAGACGTCAAGACCGGGCTGCGCGCGAATTTCGTGACGATCGGCACCGACTCGTCGGCGCTGCGCAGCGAAGGCGTGCTCGCGCAGGGCGCGCCGCACCCGCGCTCGTACGGCACGTTCCCGCGCGTGCTCGGCAAGTACGTGCGCGACGAGAAACTCTTTCCGCTGCAGACCGCCGTGCATCGCATGACCGGCTTGGCGGCGGCGCAAATGGGAATTCGCGACCGCGGTCTGCTGCGCGAGACCTACCGGGGCGATCTCGTCGTGTTCAACGCGGACACGGTGAAGGACAACGCCACCTACGAGCGGCCGCATCAATACCCGACCGGCATTGAATACGTGGTGGTCAACGGCGTGACGGTGCTCGATCCGAAGGGCCTGACCGGTGCGCGTCCTGGCCGGGCGCTGTTCGGACCCGCAAGGCAACCATGATGTGGCGCTCCACGGTCTCGGCGATGGCCGCGCTGCTGGTGTGCGCGTCGACCACCGTCGCGCCCGCGTCCGCCTCCGCTCTCGAGCTGTTCCGCGAGTTCCAGCGAGACCTCGCCGAAGCGGCCTTTGGCCGCGCAGGCGGGCAAAGCGGCGGCCGGGTCGCCGGGAGCGTCAAGCTGACGCTCGCGAACAGTGCGCCGTCTTCGGCCAGCGCATACGAGCGGCGTTCGGTGGGACCGCGGCCCAAGGCGCAGCCCGAGCTCAAGAACGTCGTGATCTTCTTCACCAGCCTGCCGGCTACCAAGGCGGCGCCGATGCAGGCATCGATCGCCCAGAAGGACGAGCAGTTCACGCCGCACCTCGTGGCGGTCACGGCGGGATCGAGCGTCGCATTTCCAAACCTGGACCCCTTCTTCCACAACGTGTTCTCCTTGTCTCGCGGCGCCGCGTTCAATCTGGGCCGCTACCCGTCGGGCGCGAGCCGCTCGAAAACATTCGCGCGTCCGGGCATCGTGAAGGTGTTCTGCGAAATCCACTCCCACATGAGCGCGGTGATTCGCGTGTTCGATCATGGCTGGTTCACGGTGCCGAACGAAGACGGCACGTTCGCGATCGACAACGTGCCGCCGGGCGATCACACGCTCGTCGCGTGGCACGAGCGCATCGGCGAGCGGCGGGATCGCGTGACCATCAAGCCAGGCGCAACGACCGCGATTAACTTCACCTTGCCGGTGCTGGAGGCGGGGCAGTGAACCCTCGCGTGCCGGCGCGGGCCCCGCGGCTGTTGACACGTGCATTGGTCACGTCGTTCCTGACCGTTGCGCTCGTGCTCGGCGCCGTCTTTGCGGTCCTCAGCCTCCGCGTTCGCGATCAGGTGCGGCAGTCCGTCGCAGACAACCTCGCATCCGCGCAACAGGTCTTCACGAAGATCGAGGCCCGCCGCCAGCAGGAGCTCCGCGCGCAGGTGGCCGTTCTGGCCGAGAACCCGACGCTGAAAGCAGCGCTCGACACCTGGCTCACCGAGCGCACGACCGCCACCGAAGCGACGAGCCGTGAGCTGCTGGCGACCGTGCAGCGCGAGACCAACAAGATCGCGGAGCGCGTCGGCGCGGACGTACTTGCGGTTGCCGATCTGTCGCGAAGGGTCGTGACCGCCGGTGGCAAGCTCGCGGCATCGTGGCCGCGTGGCGTCGAGATTGGCGATGCCGAAGATGGCAGCGCGCCGGCCGATCGCGCCGTCGCGGTCGGCAGTGGCATCTATCACGTGGTGTCCGTGCCGCTGCAGCTCGCGGATGCACCGATTGGTTCGCTGGAGCTCGGCACGGCGCTCGACGCCGCCTACGCGCGCGACCTTGCCGATCTTTCGCGCGGCCATGCCGCGATCATCTCGAACGGCGTGGTGCTCGCGAGCACGCTGAGCGGCGAAGCGGCGCGCGATGTGACGGCCTATTCCGCGTCCGCCGACACCGGGGCGCGTACCATGACCCTGGCAGGTGAGTCGTGGGCGATTCAACCGTTGGCGCGGCTTGGGGATGTCACGTTCCTCGCGCTGGCCTCGATCGACCAGGCGGCGGCGCGGCAGACGCGCGCGGCGCTCGAAGGACTCGCGTGGGTCGGCGTCGGCGCCATGTTCCTGGCGGTGCTTGGCAGCGTCTGGCTGGCGCGGACGCTGACGGGGCCGATCGACCAGCTGTCGCAGTCACTCACGGCCATGACCACTGGCGATCGTCCGCGTGAGGCCGTGCCGGTGTCGGGGTCGAGCCGCGAGCTGGACCAGTTGACGCAGACGTTCAATTTGCTGCTCGCCTCGGTCGCGGCGGCCGAAGCCGAAGCGGAAGCGACGTATCTTGGCGCCGTCCGCGCGCTGGCAGCTGCGCTCGATGCGCGTGATCCCTACACCGCCGGCCACTCCGAACGCGTCAGCATTTTCGCGGTGGCCATCGGCGAGGAGCTCAAGCTCGACGCAGAAGCGATCGAAACGCTGCGCCTCGGCGCGCTGCTGCACGACATCGGCAAGATCGGCATTCCGGACGACGTGTTGCGGAAGTCGAGCGCGTTGACGCCGGCGGAGTTCGAGACCATCAAGACGCATCCGTCGGCCGGCGCGCGCATCCTGCGCAGCATTCCGTTTCTCGCGCCGCACATTCCGATCGTCGAGCTGCACCACGAGCGGCCCGATGGCCTCGGTTATCCGTACGGGTTGCGAGGCGAGGACATTCCGCTGGCCGCGCGCATCGTGCACGTCGCCGACGCCTTCGACGCCATTACGAGCGCGCGCGCGTATCGTTCGGGACGCATTCCGGTCGAGGCGATCGCCGAACTGCGCCGCTGCGCCGGAACGGATTTCGATGCTCCGTCGGTCGAGGCCCTGGTTGCGGCGCTGCCGCGGCTGGTCGCGGCCACCGAGCCGGTCGATCCCAAGGTCTTTCAATGGGCGCGCGCACGATCAGCGTAATCGCGGCGCTGTGCGTCGTGACGGCGGCGCCGGCGATGGCGCAGACGTCGCGCCTGGCGCTCGACGTGGTCGCCGCCGCGGACGTCGATCACGGATCGCAAGTAAGCCGCAAGGCCACCGGCTGGTTCGATCTATTCGGCGCCGTTCGCCTCACGGAGAACCTCGACCTGCGCGTCAGGCCGGTCGTGTTCCGGCGGACATTCGATGGCACGTGGCACACGCAGATGTACGAGCTGGCGCTTCGCTACGAGCGGCCGGGCCGCGTCGGGCTGCGCATCGACGCCGGCCAGTTCACGTCGCCGATCGGTCTCAGCATCACGCAGAACCGCCCGGACAGAAATCCGATCGTCTCGCAGCACTCGACGCTGTACTTGCCGATCCCGTTCTACGAAGCCGGCACGCCGTCGACCAATCTGCTGGCGGCGGCGTATCCGCTTGGCGCGAAGGTCACCGTGTCGGGCGCGAAGTGGGATGCGCGCGCCGCCGTGATCGACAGCTCGCCGGTTCGCGGCCGCCCATTCTTCGGCGACAACAAACCGCCGCGGATGGCAAACGTCGTCGCCGGCGTGGGCTTCACGCCCTATATCGGGCTGCGAGTCGGCGCCGCCTACGGCGCCGGTGATTACGCCGCCGAACGTGAAGTCCGCGACACGACGCGCGGCGATCGGCGTGCCACACTCACGCAGGTCGAAGCGGAATGGTCTTTCCGCTACACGCGTATTGCCGGCGAATTCCTGTGGACGCGGCGCGAGCTCGCGAGGTCCGATTCAACCGTTGACGGCGGATGGATCGAGGTCACGCAAACGATCCACCCGCGCATCTTTCTCGCGGCACGCTACGACGATCAGTGGACGAAGTGGACCAGTGCGGCCGACAACGTCGAGCGACGCGAGCCGTATCATCGCGTCGAAGCCGGCGCGGGATTCAGAGTCACTCCCGAAGTGACGCTGCGCGCCAGTTACATGACGCGCAAGGGCTACGTGGTCGGCTTCTGGGACGATCAGGTGCTGGCGTCGATCGTTTTCGCCAAGAAGCTTAAATAGCTTCAGTCCGCTGAATCCGAAATCCGAGATCGGAGATCAGTACGCCTTTTTCCCGTTAATCCACACCGACTCGATGTTCCGCGTGTTGCGGATGTTCTCGAGCGGGTTGGCGTTCAGGATCAGCAGATCCGCGGCCGCGCCGGCGGCCAGCGTGCCGAGCTCGCCGCCCTTGCCCATGCAGCGCGCGGCGTCGCCCGTCGCCGAGGTGATCACCTGCATCGGCGTCATGCCGGACTCGGCCATCATTTCGAGCTCGAGGTGTTCGAAGAATCCCTGGAAGCGCGCCGGCGGGCCGGTGTCGGTGCCCATCGCGATGCGGACGCCGCGATCGACCAGCGTCTTGAGGTTCTTCTTCGCGACCTCGAGGCTGGCCTTGTATTGCTGGCCGGCCTTCCAGGCCGGGCTGTTGCGAATCTGCTCCTGACGTTTCGGATCCTTGAGCTGATCGGGCACACCCTTCTCGGCGCCTTTGAGGAAGAACGGATCGTCGACCCAGGAGGGCGTCGAATCATAGATGAACGTAGAGATCTCACGCGTCAACGTCGGTGAATAACAGACGTTGCGCGATCGCAGCGTGTTGATGAATTCGTCGTCGACCGGCACGTCGCGCACGCTGTGGGCGATCAGATCCGCGCCGGCGGCAAGCGTTGCCTTTGCGTCGGCGAGGTAATAGATGTGCACCGCAACCGGCAGCTTGCGCGCATCGCCTTCTTCAATCACGGCGCGCCATGCCGGCTCGGGCATCTTGCGCGATGAGCCGAGGTTGTCGTCGACGCGAATCTTGAGCACGTCCGGCTTCATCGCGACGACTTTCGCCGTCGCGGCGCGCGCTTCTTCGGGCGTGTTGCCGCCAACCACCGCGCCGGCGACATAGATGCGCGCGCGATCGGTGGCGGTGGCGTTCTCGTCGCGCAGCGTGAAGCCCGCTGCTTGATCGTCACCGAGGCTGAAGACCGTCGTCACGCCGTACATCGCGTAGGTTCGCAACTGGCGCAGCAGGTTGTCGCGCGTGTACGACGCCGCGTCGGTGCGCAGTCCCGTCGTTGCCGGGACGTGGCCGTGCGCGTTGATCAGGCCGGGCATGATCGTCTTGCCCTTGAGATCGACGCGCGTGGCGCCCGCCGGCACCGCGGTCGATGCGGGTCCGACGGCGGTGATCTTGCCGCCGTTGATGATGACCGTGCCGTTGTCGAGGACGCGGCCGGTGCCGTCGATGACGCGGCCGCCGACAAACGCCGTGGACTGCGCCGACGCCGGGCCGGCTGCCAGCGCGAGCGCGAGCACAAGGGTGGCTGAGATAGTGATGGTGCGCATGGCGCCGTAGCTTACCAGACGCATCGTGACGGCCGCGCTTTTCGGCCTCGTTGCGATACCATCTATCAATGGTCCCGTTGCAAGTGCTCGTGGCAGACGACGAAGCGGTGTCGCGCACCGTGGTCGGCGCCATGTTGAAGAAGGCGGGCTATCCGGTGGTCTTCGCGCCGGACGGGCAGCAGGCCTTTCAAACGCTCGACAGCGACGATCCACCCGCCATAGCGCTGCTCGATTGGGAAATGCCCGGACTGCAGGGCCCCGAGGTCGTTCAGAAAATCCGCACCAAGGACACCCAGACGCCGACCTACGTCATCCTGCTGACGTCGCGTGATTCTTCCGCCGACATCGTGCAGGGCTTGCGCGCCGGCGCGGACGATTACGTCACCAAGCCCGCGAACGAAGACGAGCTGATTGCGCGCGTCAGCGTTGGTGCCCGCGTGGTCGAGTTGCAGGCCGCGCTTGCCGAGCGCGTCCGCAGCCTCGAGGAGGCGCTTGCGAACGTCAAGGCCCTGCAAACGCTGTTGCCGATGTGCGCGTACTGCAAGTCGATCAGGAACGATCAGAACTACTGGGAAAAGGTCGAGACCTACTTTACGCAGCATTCGAACGTGTCGTTCACTCACAGCTATTGCCCGCACTGCTATGAGCGCTTCGTCCGCCCCGAGCTCGAGGCGCTCGAAAGCGCGCGTGCGGCGCAGGAACGCCAGCGGCGCCGTTGATGGATCAAGGGCCGGCTCTGGATCCCGCGGTCCTCGACTCGCTGCGCAAGCTCACGTCTCCCGGCGAGCCGGACGTGCTCGCTGAAGTCCTCAAGCTCTTCCTCGACGAGGTGCCGGCGCGAGTGGAGCGATTGCGAAACGCCTGGGCGGACGGCAACATCGAAGAAGTGCACCGCTCGGCGCATTCGTTGAAGGGCAGCGCCGGCAACATCGGCGCGCGGCGCCTTCACGCCGTGTGCAGCAAGCTCGACGAGATTGGCAAGTCACGCGACCTGGTCGCGGCCGGCCCGCTCGTGAGGGAGCTCGGGGTCGAGTTTGATAAGGTCGAAACAGAAATCCGCCGGCTCTTGAACCCGGTGTCATAGGAGAAACAATCACATGATCGTGCAGCGTTACCCGGAACCGTTCATCGCGCCGATGCGCGCCGAGCTCTCGCGCCTCGGATTCGAAGACCTCAAGACGCCCGACGCCGTCGAAGCGGCCGTCAAGCAGCCGGGGACGACGATGATCGTGGTGAATTCGGTGTGCGGCTGCGCGGCCGGCAAGGCGCGCCCGGGCATCGCCCTCGCCCTCAGCAAGGGCAAGCGTCCCGATCATCTCGCGACCGTGTTCGCCGGCGCCGATGTCGAAGCGACGCAAGCCGCGCGCGAGCACTTCGCGCCGTATCCGCCCTCCTCGCCGTCGATCGCGATCATGAAGGACGGCAAGGTCGTCTACATGATGGAGCGGCGCGAGATCGAGGGCCGCTCGGCGGACATGATTGCCGCGGAGCTTCAGAAGGCGTTTGCGGTGCACTGCTGACTCAGTCAGCAGTCAACAGTCGGCAGTTCTCAGTCGGAGTCGGGCAGTCCGGCAGTCGGGCAGTCAGGCAGGCAGTCAGGCAGGCAGGCAGGCAGTCAGTCGCAGTATGATCGTTGAACCGTGTCCATTCTAGACGCGCACCAGCGGCCGCTGGCTAATCTGCGGCTGTCGGTGACTGATCGGTGCAATCTTCGCTGCCAGTACTGCATGCCGGAGGCAGATTACATCTGGCTGCCGCGCGAAGACATTCTGACGTTCGAGGAGATCGAGCGGCTCGTCGATCACTTCTTGTACCTGGGCGTCGACAAGGTGAGGCTCACGGGCGGCGAGCCGCTATTGCGTAAAGATCTCACGTCGCTCATCGAGCGGCTGTCGCGGAAGTCGGCGATTCGCGATTTCGCGATGACGACCAACGCGGTCCTGCTCGCGCCCGCCGTTCGCGATCTCAAACGCGCTGGATTGCATCGCCTCACGATCAGCCTTGATACGCTGCAGCGCGACCGCTTCGTGAAGCTGGCGCGTTTCGACGAGCTGCCGCGGGTGCTCAACGGTATCGATTCCGCCGTCGACGTTTTCCCAGGTTTCAAGATCGACTCCGTCGTCATCCGCGGCGTCAACGACGACGAAATCATCGCCTTGCTCGAATTCGCCAGGGTCCGAGGGGCCGAGCTCCGCTTCATCGAGTACATGGACGTTGGCGGCGCCAACAACTGGTCGATGTCGCAGGTCGTGTCGCGTCAGGAAATGCTCGCGATCGTCGCCGCGCACTATGGCGCGGTCGAGCCGCTTCGCGAAGAATCTTCCGCGCCGGCCGATCGCTATCGGCTGCCCGACGGCACCGTCTTCGGCATCATTGCGTCGACGACGGAGCCGTTCTGCCGGACGTGCGATCGCAGCCGCCTGACCGCGGACGGTGTCTGGTATTTGTGCTTGTACGCATCGCGCGGGATTGACTTGCGCGGGCCGCTGCGCGGCGGCGTTGGCGACGAAGCGCTACGCGATTTGATCACGAGCGTGTGGCATGCTCGAACCGATCGCGGCGCCGAGCACCGCCTGTCGACGCGCGACCGCGCCCCGCTGATTCCGTTGCAGGCGCTCAAGCGCGACCCGCATTTGGAGATGCACACGCGGGGAGGGTAGCGCCGAGCGCAGTCGCTTCCTGGTTTTCGGTTCGCGATTTCCGGCGAAAACGCGTGATCTCCATCCGGTTGCGTCGAAGAAATTGCGACGCCAAACGAGGCACGCGATTGGAGTATTTGCAGACTGCAGACTGACTGCCTGACTGCTTGACTGCCCGACTCGGACTGAGAACTGCCGATTCTCGACTGTTGACTGAAGCGGCTACCGCTGCCTGAGCCGCTCCAGCAGCTCCCCAAGCCGCTTAATCTCTTCTCCGTACTTCGCCCAGTCGCCGGCGCGCTGTGCTTCGAGCGCGCGTTGATACGTGTCCGACGCTTCCGCGGCAAGGCGCTCCCACGACGGTGCGGCGGTTCCGGTTGGCGGGGGCGTTCCGGCCGGCGGGGCGGCAGCGCCCGGTTTGACTGGAGCGCTGGCGCGCTCACCTGGCGTTCCGAAGAGCCGCGCGATCGCCAGGTCGAGCGTCGGCTCCATGACGATGCGATTCTGGTGGGCGACGATGACGCGCGTCAGCTCGGGGATGCGTCCGGCCTGCGCGCGCAGATAGAGCGGGCGCACGTAGATCAGCGACTGCTCGATCGGAATCACCATCAGCGTGCCCTGGATCACCTGCGAGCCCTGCTGGTTCCACAGCGTGATCTGCGGCGAGATCACCTGGTCCTGGTTGATGCGCGCCACGACCTGTTGCGGGCCGAACACCAGCGTCTGTTTCGGAAACTGGAACACCTGCAGCTTGCCGTAATGCTCGCCGTCGCTCCTCGCCACCATCCACGATGCCAGGTTGTCGCGGCGGCGCGGCGTGAACGGCAGCATCTGGATGAACTCCACATCCTGCTCGCCCGGCAGCTTCATCATCGTGTAGTACGGCGCCATCCGGCGGCTCTCACCGCTGCTGTCGACGGCCGGCGCTTCCCACTGATCCTCCTTGTTGTAGAAGACCGCGGGATTGGTCATGTGATACGTCGCGTAGACCCCGGCCTGGATCGCGAAGATGCCTTCGGGGTAGCGGACGTGCGCGCGCAGGTCGGCCGACATCTGTTCGAGCGGCTTCAGCAGATCCGGAAACGTTCTCGCCAGCGTCTGCGCGATCGGATCCGCCGTGTCGGCCGCGTAGAACATGACCGAGCCTTGATACGCATCGATCACGACCTTCACTGAATTCCTGATGTAATTCACGCCCGCCGAAGACGTCGAGTACGGATAGCGATCGCTGACGGTGTAGGCGTCCTGGATCCAGAAGATGCGGCCATCGCTGATGACCGGGTACGGATCTTCATCGAGCACGAGGAACGGCGCGATCTTCGACACGCGACGGCGAATCTGTCGATCGAACATCAGCCGGCTCTCGCTGGTGATACCGTCGTTCAGCAGGATCTGATAGCTGCGAAAGCGCGCCGCGAACAGCAGCTTGCGCCAGAAGGAATTGAGCTGGACCCCGCCGCTGCCGGCGTAGGTCGAGTAGACGTTGTCTTCGCCTTTCGGATAATGGAATTCCTCGGCGTCGGTCCGCACGATGACGTAGTCGTTGGCGAGCTCGCCGAAATAAATGCTCGGCTCGGTGATTTGCAGATCGACGGTAGTCACCGGCGGCAGGTCGCGGACGAACAACACCGGCAAACCTTCGCCGGCGACGACCTCGTTGACGGGCCCCAGCGTCAGTCCGTGACCGTGCGTGAAGACCAGCCGCTCGTTGATCCAGGTGCGATTGGGCAGCGCCGCGGGATTCAACTCGCGCGCCGACAGCATCACCTGGCGGTTCTTCCCGTTGATCACATAACGATCGTTGTCGACCGAGACGAAGTCGTAATAGGTGCGGATCTCCTGGATCTGTCCGAACGTCTCGAGCAGCGGCTGATGATCCCAGAGCCGGACGTTGTCGATCGTGCCGCGATTGTTGGCAATGTCCTGCGGCGTCAGCGCCGCCTCGCCCGGCAGCTCGCGCTCTTCGACGCGATCGAGGGCGAAGGCCTCGCGCGTCGCGGCGATGTTGTATTCCATGAACGGCGTTTCGCGCACCTGCTCGTTCGGCGAGACCGCGAACCGCTGCAGCAGGCTGGCGTAGCCCTCGCCGCCGAGGAGCACGATCGCGTAAATCGCCGCGCCGGTCAGCACATGGCGCGTGTGCCCCGTCATCGCGGTCGCTGCCGAGAGTCCCGCGGCGACGACCGCCGCGAGCGTGAGAAGGAGCGCTGCCGGCATTCGTCCGTGCACGTCGGCGTAGGACGCGCCCTGGATGATGCCGGACGGCGCGACGATTTCCTGCAGCCGGCTGATCCACGCGCCGAGCGCGAGCACCAGGAAGAGCGCCGCGCCAAGCCAGCCGAGGTGACGCCGCGCGCGATCCTCGACGCGCAGGCCGAACGGGGTCATCGCCAC
Organism: Vicinamibacterales bacterium; assembly: GCA_036374815.1. GTDB lineage: Bacteria > Acidobacteriota > Vicinamibacteria > Vicinamibacterales > UBA2999 > 12-FULL-67-14b. The sequence goes on from DASUSZ010000165.1 coordinate 11,784, forward strand.
CTGGCCCGACGCGAAGTACAGCGCCACCACGCCGGCGGTTGCCAGCAGCACCAGCGCGAGCAGCATGCCGCGCAGGAGCTCGAGCGCCGGCAGCGTGAACACATAGAGTGCCGCGTCGTTCCCCAGGATCGGATCGACTTTGCCGAACGGCACCTGGTTCCAGAACGTCAGCAGCGTCATCCACTGGCTCGAAGCGAACGACGCGACGAGGAACGATCCGATCGCGGCGAGGATCAGGACCAGCGGCTTGACCTGATCGCGCGTCGGCAGCGCCACGGTGAAGCCGTCGCGCGTCGTGAAAGTCATCGGCGCGGGTGACATCGCCGCCAGCGCCATCCGCGCGTGCGTCGTCAGCCACGCCATCGCGACCACGAACGCCGCCGTCCACGCGGTCGCGCGCGCCCAGATTTCAGTGGAGTAGACCTCGCGATAGCCAACCTCGCCGAACCACAGCCAGTCGGCCAGGAAGTCCAGCGTCGCCGGCAGGACGAAGAAGATCGCCGCGCCGAGAATGAGAACGACAGCGCGTATGGGCACGAAGGAAGTTTACTCTCCCCGCTTGAGCCTGCGCAGGGTGCGTCGCATGTCGCGATCCGGACGGGTCGGCGGGGTCGCCGCGGCCCGGTAAATGCGCTCCATCCGCCTGATCTCGATCTCCTCGGGCGTCGGCTTGGGGCTGTGATCCTCGTAAAGGAGCCGGGCCTCCGCTTTCGGGACGTGGGTTTCGGCGATGCCGAGCACCGTGATCAGCTGCTTGCGCCCCATCGGCCGGTTGATTTCGAGCTTGTCGCCGATCTTCACGATGCGATGCGTCTTGGCGACGACGCCGTTGACGCTGACCTTGCCGTTCTTGCACGCCTTCTGCGCTTCCGAGCGCGTTTTGAACAGGCACGCGACGTCAAGCCACGTGTCGAGACGGACCTCCATGAGCACCAGAGTAAAACACGAAGGCACGAAGGTACGAAGGAACGAAGAATCTTTTCACAATGCCCGGACTCGCTCAGCAGCACTGGCGTTTCGAAAATTTGTCTTCGTACCTTCGTACCTTCGTGCCTTCGTGTTGCATTTAGAATCTCGCTACATGGCAAAACGCCCTCACTCTTCCCTGGTACTCGACGGCCCCGAACGAGCTCCCGGCCGCGCGATGCTGCACGCCGTCGGCTTTACTCGCGCCGATTTCGCGAAGTCGCAAGTCGGCATCTGCTCGACGTGGAGCCAGGTCACGCCGTGCAACGTCCACATCGACGGCCTCGCGCGCCACGCCGCGGACGGCGTCGCCATGGCGGGCGCCAAGCCGGTGATCTTCAACACCATCACCGTCTCCGACGCGATCTCGATGGGCACCGAAGGCATGAAGTATTCGCTCGTCTCGCGCGAGGTGATCGCGGACTCGATCGAAACGGTGATGGGCGCCGAGGGGTTCGACGGGCTGGTCGCGATTGGCGGCTGCGACAAGAACATGCCCGCATGCGTCATGGCGATGGCACGCCTCAATCGTCCGGCCGTCTTCGTCTACGGCGGCACCATCCTGCCTGGCGTGTTTCAGGGCAAGCCCGTCGACATCGTGTCGGTGTTCGAAGCCGTGGGGCAGCACGCCGCCGGGAAACTGTCGGATGCCGCGCTCGCCGACCTCGAGCAGCATGCCTGCCCCGGAGCCGGGTCGTGCGGCGGGATGTACACCGCCAACACGATGGCGTCGGCGATCGAGGCGCTCGGCCTCAGTTTGCCGAACAGCTCGGCGCAGGCGGCGGTCTCCGACGACAAGAAGGATGATTGCGTGCGCGCCGGCGCGGCGGCGGCGAATTTGATCGAGCACAACATCCGGCCGCGCGACATCCTGACCAGGAAGGCATTCGAGAACGCGATCGTCACGATCAGCGCGCTCGGCGGGTCGACCAATGCAGTGCTGCACCTGCTCGCGATCGCGCACGCTGCCGGGGTGAAGTTGTCGATCGACGATTTCACGCGCATCGGCAAGCGCGCGCCGGTGATTGCGGATCTCAAGCCGAGCGGGAAGTACGTGATGGCGGAGCTCGTCAAGATCGGCGGTCTCACACCGCTGATGAAGCGCCTGCTCGATGGCGGCCTGCTGCACGGCGACGTGATGACGGTAACGGGAAAGACGCTCGCGGAGAACCTGCGTGACGCGGGAGATTACCCGGCAGGCCAGCAGATCATCCGATCACTCGATCAGCCGATCAAAAAGGACAGCCACCTCGTGATTCTGGGCGGGAACCTCGCGCCCGACGGCGCGGTGGCGAAGATCAGCGGCAAGGAAGGCGAGTCGTTCAGCGGCAAGGCCCGCGTATTCGATCGCGAAGAGGACGCGCTGACCGCAATTCTCGCCGGCCGCATCAAGAAAGGCGACGTCGTCGTCATCCGGTATGAGGGTCCCCGGGGCGGGCCGGGCATGCGTGAAATGCTGTCGCCAACCTCCGCGATCATGGGCCGAGGCCTTGGAAGCGAGGTGGCGCTCATCACCGACGGCCGCTTCAGTGGCGGCACGCACGGTTTCGTGGTCGGTCACATCACGCCCGAAGCGTTCGTGGGTGGACCGCTCGCGCTGGTGAAGAACGGCGATCGCATCACCATCGATGCACGCCGCCGCATGCTCTCGCTCGACGTCCCGGCGAAGGAGCTGGCTGCCCGCCGCCGCGGCTGGAAGGCCCGCAAGCCGCGCTACGCGCGCGGCGTCCTGGCGAAGTACGCGCGCCTGGTGTCCACAGCCAGCACCGGCGCGGTCACCGATTAGCCAAGTAGCGGTTGGTGTCAGGCACCAACCGCTACCGGCGGCCGCATATCCAAAAAATTGTAGGGGCCCGATCCATCGGGACTGTGCTTGCAAACGCTGAGTAGTACCGCGTAAACTCCGGCCACCTGTCATAGGGTGTCACAGCTTTTTGAAGAATTTTGATTTGTCCCTAGACGGCGTTGTGCCTGCAAATCCCCAGTGCGGTGGGAAGCAGGTCTCTTCGATTTGGAGGAAAGCGAGTATGAGGAACCTTGTTTCGCGGTGGTGCTTCCTGGCACTGCTGTTTGTTCCACTAGCCACCAGCACTGCGTGGGCGCAGACGTTTACGGGTGGGTTACGCGGCGCGGTCCGCGACGCTAACGGCGTGGTGCCCGGCGTCACCGTCACGCTCACCAACGATGCCACCGGCGCGACACGCGACGCGACGTCCAACGAAGAGGGACAGTACAACTTCGCCGCGGTGCCTCCCGGCAACTACACCGTGAAGGCCGAGCTCGCCGGCTTCAAGACCTACGAGAACAAGAACATCCGCATTGCCGCGCAGCAGTTCGTCACGCTCGACATTTCGCTCGAAGTCGGACAGCTGCAGGAAACGATCACCGTTACCGGCGCGGCCCCGCTGATCGATACGTCGAACGCCACGGGCGGCGGCGTCATCAGCACCGAGCAGTTGTCGACGCTGCCGAGCGGCGGACGCTCCGCGTTCCTGTTCGCCGTCACGCTGCCGACGGTCGTCGCGTCAGGCGACCCGCAGTTCAATCGCCAGCAGGATCAGACCAACGCCTCGCTGCTGTCGCTCGGTGGCGGCACGCGCCGCGGCAACAACTATCTCGTCGACGGCGTGCCGGTGACCGACCTGCGCAATCGCGCGTCGGCCAACCCGAGCATCGAAGCGCTCGACGACGTCGCCGTGCAGGTGCACCAGTACGACGCCGAAGCCGGCCGAACCGGCGGCGGCACGTTCAACGTCGCCACGCGCTCGGGCACGAACAACTGGCGCGCCAGCGGCTTCTATCAGACCCGGCCGCGCTGGGGCATGGCCAACAACTACTTCGTCGAGAAGGCCGGCGGCCCGCTGCCCGAGACCTACTTCCATCTCGGCGGCGGTGGCTTCGGCGGACCGATCGTTCGCAACCGCACGTTCTTCTGGGCGTCGGTGGAGGGCTACGGCTCGAACACGACGCGCAACGGCTCGAGCCGTGTGCCGACCGCACGCGAGAAACAGGGTGACTTCTCGCGCACGACCGATGCCGCCGGCAACCTGCAGGTGATCTACGACCCGCTGACCGGCGATGCCAACGGCAACGGCCGCACGCCGTTCCCCGGCAACATCATTCCTGCGAACCGTCTCAATCCGGTGGCGGTCAAGATGCTGAGTTACATGCCGAATCCCGACACCGACGTCAGCAACGGGCAGAGCAACTTCGTCAGGACCGCGGAGATTCACGACCGAGCCATGATGTACACCGGCAAGGTCGATCACCGGTTCACCGACGCGGTGTCGCTCTCGGGCTTCTATCTCTATAACGCGACCGACGAGCCGTGCGGCAACGTCCTCTATCCCGGCCTCAACGATCCCAACCGCTTCATCGACAATTCCGATTACCTGCTGATCCGCCGCGTCCACACGCTGGCGCTGAACAACACCTGGCTGCCGAGCAGCAACACCGTGCTCACGCTGCGTTACGGCATGACGAAGTTCATCGATGACGACACGCTGTCGATCGACTTCGACCCCGCCACGCTCGGCTTCGCCTCGGCGTTCAGCAACGCGATCCAGACGAAGAAGTTCCCGGCCGTCAACCTCAATAGCGACTACTACGCGATGGGGGCGATCGACCCGACCGATCGCAACTGGTATTCGTGGAGCGCCAACGCCACCGTGTCGAAGCTGGTTGGACGTCATACGTTCAAGATGGGCTTCGACTATCGCAATATCGGCAATGAGACGCAGTCGTACTCCGGCGGCGCTGGCAACTTCAATTTCGATCGCCGCTACACCTCGGCGGTGCCGACGTCGAACGGCGTGAACGGCGCGACCCCCTCGGGCAACGCGCTGGCGTCGCTGCTGCTCGGCTACCCGTCGGGTGACCCCGGCAACTTGAGCCGCATCCTGGTCTCGGAGCCCGCGAACTACTACGTCAACTACTTCGGCGGCTACCTCCAGGACGACTTCCGCATCAGCTCGAAGTTCACGCTGAACT
>DASUSZ010000166.1:0-26251 GCA_036374815.1 Vicinamibacterales bacterium
CTTCGTCGTCGCGAACGGTTGAAACACCTTGGAAAGGTACTCGTCCGAGAATCCCGGGCCGTTGTCTTCGATGGTCAACTGCACCTGGTCGTCGGCGACGTCGCTGCGGATGTAGATGTGAGGCGGCATGCCGGCGTCGGCGCACGCTTCGAGGCTGTTGCGGACCAGATTGCTGAACGCGCGCCGAAGCAGCACATCATCGCCATTGATCGTCGGAAAATTGCCTTCGAGCTCGACGATCTGATTTGCGCCCGGCACGTCGTCAATCGCGCGCGCGATCACGGCTTGCAGATCCACCGGCGCCATCGTCATCTGCTCGGGCCTCGCGAAGCGCAGGAAGTTGGTGACCACTTCGCCGAGCGCCGTCGTCTCGGCGCGGATGCCGTCGACGCACGTCTTCGCCTGCGGCGGCAATGTCTGCGGATCGAGCAGCTTGCCGTAGCCGTGGATCGTCGCGAGACCGTTTCGGAATTCGTGCGCGAGGCCCGCGGTCAGCTCTCCCAGGCGCGCGAGCGCCTCCTTCAGGCGCAGCTGCTCTTCCAGCTGCATCACGTCTGTCAGATCGGTGAACAGGCACACCGATGCCTGCAGTGCGCCGTCGTTGCTGGTAATCGGCGAGATCGTGACGCCGAGATGACGCGGCTTGGTGCTGCCAATCGTGATGGTTCGGCGGACGATCGGCGAAGATCCTTCGAGCGCTTCGTCGATCAGGCCTGACAGCGGCTGCACGCTGCGCAGCACATCGCGGTAGGCCTTCCCGGCGACGGCGTCGATGCCGAGAATTCTTTTCGCCGCCGGATTGATGGCCTGCACCATCCCCGCGCGATCGACGACGACGAGGCCCGAGGTCAGGCCCTCGACGATCTGATCGGCCAGCCGCTCCGAGGCTTCGGCGCGCGCGGCCATCGCGCGCTCCTGCTGCTTCAGCTTCGTCATCGCGTCCTGGAGCGCCATCGACAGCATGGCGGTCTCGCCGCCGTGCTCGCGGCGCGCCCGTGCCGCGCCGCGGCCGCTGGCGACGCGAATGGCGCGGACCATCACCACGACAAAGACCACGATGATGACGAGCAGGATGCCCAGCATCGCCATGCTGGCGAAGTTCAGCGTCGACGCTTCGGCATTCATCGCAGGAACCCCGAATACCACGCCACCAATGGCTCGCCGACGAACATCGCGACGACTGCGCCAATCGCCAGGAACGTCCCGAACGGCAGCGCGTATTTCATGGTGCCGCGCTGCACCGCCATCATGCCGAGCCCCACGAACGCACCCGCGAACGACGACAGCACGAGCGTGACGAGGACGGCCTTCCATCCGAGAAACGCGCCGATCATCGCCAGCATCTTGACGTCGCCCATTCCCATGCCCTCTTCACGCCGCCACAGGTAATACGCGAGCGCGATCCCGTAGAGGATGCCGGCGCCGAGCAGTATCCCGATCAACGAGTCTTTCCATCCCGGTGGCGCGATCAGACTGAGCAGGAACCCGATGGCGATGCCCGGCAGCGTAATCGTGTTCGGCAGGATCTGATGTTCGAGATCGATCCCGAACAGCACGATCAGAATGCAGACCAGCAGCAAACGGCTGGCAACGAGCGGCCCCGGAGGCGTCAGCCAGATTACGAGCACGAACAACACGCCGGTGATCAGCTCCACGATCGGGTATTGAATCGACACCGGCGTGCCGCAGTTGCGGCACCGCCCACGCAGGAACAGCCAGCTCAGGACGGGCACGTTGTCATACGCGCGCAGCTGGTAGTTGCAGTTGCGGCACTTCGACGGCGGCGACACGATCGACTTGCCAAGCGGCAGCCGATAGATGACCACGTTGAGAAAGCTGCCGATGCAGAGGCCGATGACGCCGCCGAAGATCAGCCAGAATGTCGGGCTCATCGCGCCGGCATCCTGGCGGGCTCGGACGGCAGCGGCCACATCGCCGAGTTCTTCGACACATCGACCTTGCCGGTCGTCGCATCGACGACAAACGGCACGCCGGCCGGATCGACAGGAATCGATCGCCAGCGTTCAGCAACGGCAAGCTCCTGCCACGACTGCGGCATCCGGCCGGCGCGCTCGCGGAAACGCTGCAGCGCCGCCGTGATCATGTCGATCGTGTCCATCGCATCGAGCTGCTTGAGACGATGCTCGGCCTGGCCGCGAATGTACGCGGCGTCGACGTTGTTATAGAGCTCGGTCCATAACTGGCGCGACGACTCGCGGCTGCCGCCAACGGCCATCGTCGTGGCCGCCAGACCGAGCAGCCAGCTCGGCGCACCGGGCTGTTCGCCGGCGCGCTTGAACCACTCCGCCGCGGCCTTGTAGTCGTGGCGCCACCAGTAGTGCACGAAGCCGATGTCTTCGTAGTACTCCCAGTCGCCGTCGCGCTCGACGGCCCGCTCGAGAATGGCGATCGCCTGATCGGGTCGGCCCGGACCACCCGGCGGCGGCTCCGACAGGAACAACGCGCCGAATCGATACGCCGCCTTGAAATGCGGATCGAGCGACGTCACCAGATCGAGCAGCGGATACAACTGCTCGTAAGTACGCTTCGTTTCCGCGCGGCGGCGGCCCCCGTAATAGACGACGGCGCGAATCCAGTACGCATCGGCAACGAGGTCGTCGAAGCTCAGGGCGACGCGCTCGGCGATCGGTCCCGAACGCAGCCACATCACCGAGCTTTCCGGTTGGTACGGCGCCCACCCGCGATCGCGAACCACCTGGATCGCGATCGCCGACGCCAGTAACACCGCCATCACCGCATATGCGCGTCCGACGCGGGGTCTCATTTGAAGTCCCTGCGCCCGAAGATGGTGACCGAGGCCGTCAGCAGCAACGCGATGTAAACGGCGGCATAGGCGAGCGTGTAGGCAACGTGCCGCGCCGCGATGTGAACGCCGTGCACGACCTCGCCCTTGACGTCGAACGGCGCGAGATTGGGAATGACGTAATAGACGACGCGCGCGAGCCAAACCGCCGGCGCCGAGCTCACGACGTTCTCGAAGTTACGCAGGTCGCTGTTGAAATGGCCGGCGACCCACAGGCCGAGCGTCAGCAGCGTTGCCCACAACGGGCTGGTGAAGGTCGAGAAAAACAGCGCCAGCGCGGTGACCAGCATCAGCTCCGCGAAGATCAACACGATCGCGACCAGCATGCGCGGATCGACGGCCGGCGACTCCCAGCTGAGGCTCAGTCCCTCGGGAGCCATCATGCTCGAATAGAACAGCACCAGGTAGAGCGCCAGCGTCATCACCGTCAGGTTGACGGCGAGGGTCATGACCAGGCCCGCGTACTTGCCGAGCAGGAACTCCGCGCGCGACATCGGCTTGGTCAACAAGCCGTACACGCTGCGCTTCTCCACTTCTTTCGTGACCAGCCCGACGCCGATGAATACCGCGATCAGGAGGCCGAAGATCGACAGCGCCGCGAGGCCAAGGTCCTTGATGATCTTCATGTCCTGTCCGGCCGTCAGCTGGCTGATCAGGTACGACGCGGCGATCATCAGCACCGCGAAGACGACGATGCTGTAGGGCACGCGGTCGCGGACCGACTCATGGAACACCGCGTTGGCGCCCAGCCAGATCTGCCTCATCGTCACAGGCCCGTGGCGCGCGGCTGCGCGCCCTTGACGTGCTGCATGAAAAAGTCCTCGAGCGAATGGCGGATCGGGTTGATCGACTCGAGGCGCGCGCCGTCGGCGCGCAGCGAGCTCGCGACGCGATCGGGCTCCGCATCGGCCGGCAGCTTGAACGAGACGCGGCCGCCCGACAGCGTCGTGACGCTGCCAAACCGGCCGGGCAACGCGGCAGCGAGCGGCGCGGGCACGTCGGCGATCACGACCTCCCACCCTTGCAGCTCGAACGCCAGCAGCTCGTTCAGCCGCCCCGCGGCCGCGAGTTTGCCTTGCGCGACGATCGCCACGCGATCGCACAACGCTTCCGCGTCCGACAGGATGTGCGAGCTGAAGAAGACCGTGCAGCCGCGTTTCCGCAATCCGAGAATCAAGTCGCGAACGTCGCGCCGGCCGAGCGGGTCGAGGCCGGACATCGGCTCGTCGAGAAACAGCACCTCCGGATCGTTGAGGATGGCCTGCGCCACACCGACGCGCTGCACCATGCCCTTAGAGAAGCCGCGCAGCTTCATGCGCCGCTCGGAGCCGAGACCAACTTGATCGAGGACGCCCGCGACGCGAGTCTTCGCCTCGGCCGGCGCGTAGCCGAACAGCCGCGCGAAATACGTCAGCAGCTCCTCGGCCGTGAGGTAGTCGTAGTAGTACGGATTCTCGGCCAGGAAACCGATGCGGCGGCGCACGGACACGGTGCCGACCGGACTGCCAAGAATGCGCGCGGTGCCGCTCGTTGGAAAAATCAGCTGCATCAGCAGCTTGATCGTCGTGCTCTTGCCCGCGCCGTTCGGCCCGAGGAAACCAAACACCTCGCCGGGCTCGACGCTCAACGTCATTCCATCCAGCGCGCGATACGGACGCGGCCGCCAGAAGCCGACGAGGTAGTCCTTGGTTAAACCTTCGGTCTCAATCGCCGGCATACACTACTTGCCGCCGGAGACCCTCCGCAGCTCCCATGCGATCGCGGCGTCGAAGAACTCGCCGCGCAATCCCGGCAACTGCATGCCGTTCATGAAGAACGTCGGAGTGCCGCCGATCTTCAGCTGGGCGCCCTGCGCCACGTCGGCCTTCACGAGCTCCAGCGTCGCGGCGAAGCGCGCATCGAAGTCGGTGACGCCGCCGATGCTCGCGGCAGCCTTTTTCACCGTGTCGGGATTCATCGCCGGCTGGTTCGCGAACAGCCAGTCTTCCATCGCCTCGCCTTTGCCCTTTTCTCTGGCGAGACGCACGGCGACGGCAGCTTCGCACGCGCCCAGGTGCAGATCCTGCGCGACGAACTGGTTGCACTGCCGCTCGAGCGGATAGTCCTTGCTGATGAATTTCACCTTGCCCGGCGCCTGCTTCGCCCACTTCGCGAGCACCGGCTTGTAATCGCGATACGTCTGACCGCAGCCAGGGCACTGATAGTCGTTGAACTTCAGAATCACGACCGCCGCGCCTTCGCTCGGCGCCACGACCGGCACTCGCCGCTGCTGTGCGAGCCACGTTTCGAGCTGTTGAATCTGTGCCGCCGTGGCCGCGGGGACCGCCGGCGTCTGATCCGCGGCTTCCGCGGTCGTGGCCGCGGCCGCCGTCACCGGCTGCTCGGGGAACACCACGATCGACGCGACCGCCGCCGCGACGAACACGACCGCCGCGGTCAGCGCGCGCGGAGAACGAACCAGCAACTTCAAATCATCGATGATGCGCATGGGGAGACTCGTCAAGGGAACTTTTGTGGCTGCCCCCGAAACGAGGAACAGACCAATGACCGCGACATACGTGCCCACGCAGAGCAGGCACACCACGTTGAGAATGACGTAAGACGCGTACGCGAGATACAACACGACGGCCAGGCCGATCGTCGAGGCGGCGAATACATATCCGGGCAGGTTGGCTTTCGCCGTGGCCGAGGCCGAGCACAGCGCAATCAGGCACAACACGCCCGCGAAAAACAGCAGACCGAAGAGCGCCACCGGTACGCCGGCCACGGCGCCGTACTGGCTGGTATAGGCGCTGGTGCAGTTGAGCGTGGAGCTGACGTCACAGAAGCTGTCGCCCTTGGTCGGGTCGCTGAGGAGGCCGTAATGCACCCAGCTGGACGCCGAGGCAAAGCCAAGGCCGAGGACGGCAAAGGCCGTTAACCAGGGTGTGGACGAGCGCGCCATGCGAAGGATTCTACCCGTACAAGCGGAAGGGCGCGGTAACCCGCGCCCTTCACACTCGTTACGTCTGCGATCTTACTGGAGAACCGCAGCGGTCATCGCCATCGGAGCCTGCGAACCTTCAACTTCGCCGCTCAGCGAGCCGTCGCCCTGCTGGTGCACGTAGATGGTGCCCAGCGTGTTCGTCCAGAAGAAGCGCGAACCCGACGAACCCGGGGTAACGGGGTCCGCGAACGCGATGTACTCGCTCACGAGGTCCGCCGCCAGAACCGTGTTGCACGCGTCGCGGGTCGCCGCGTTGGCGCTCGCACCGGCGTCGAGGGTCACTTCATAACCAGACTTCTCGTTCGAGGAGCCGTTCGCGATCGGCGCGGCCATCGCGTCGAGACCGAGGTCGGGCGAGATGAACGGGGCGCCGCCGGCCGCCGGAGCCAGCGCGAGCTGGCCGAGGCCCTGGGCGTAGAAGCCGTTCGCGCACGCCGACGAATACGCCTGCTGCGAGCTGTTGATGGCGCGCAGCGAGCCGATGGCCGAAGCCTCGTTACCCGACATACGGGCGCGGAGCAGGCCGGGGACCGCGATCGCGGCGATGATGCCGATAATCGCGACGACGATGAGCAGCTCGATGAGCGTGAAGCCCTTGTTCGAACGAATACGCATGATGTTTCTTCTCCCTAAACGTGACGCGGTGGTTTCCGGTTATTTGTTCACTTAGGCTACGCCGCCGTTTTTGAGGCGGCGTCGGCCTGCCCGCTCTAGAGCAACCCCTGTACCACCTGAGGTTGAATTTCCTTAACTGGTTGTTACCAGAGGCTTTATCGGTAAATTCGAGCGCGGCAATAGGCCCGGAAAACCCCGAAAACTGACAAATCCTGTCAGAGCCAGCTGTCAGTTTTTGTCAGAACCATCATCGCACACTGCACGCTATTTCAGCGGCGGGGTCAGCATCTCGATGCGGACAAACCCCGCCGTGTCGGGCGCATCCGTGGCAATCGACACCGGCGCCCCGGCGTCGAACCAGTGGTGCCGGCCCGAGGGCCAGGCCACGATTAACGACGGGAAATCCGACGGCTTCAGCTCGAGCGGCCTGCCGGCCTGAAATGGCGGACGCGTGATGCGCAGCTGCTTGTTGCTGTACTCCTGCTCGCTGAGCGCGACGCGACGGCGGACGGCGGGTCCCAGATCGACGCTGTCGGTCTTGACGAGCACGCGGATGAAATCGCTTGGCGTCGGCGACGGATTCTCCATGATGTGGTGTTCTTCATGCGAGGTCGCGAAACGCACGCCGCCAGGCTTGACCGGCGGCCGGATGAGCGGCGCTTCCCCGCCCGTCAGCGCGTGCGTGAAGATCACTTTTTCGTTCTCGTTCAAATAGATGAACACCGTCGAACCGGCGGGGTGAATGTGCTCCGGCAGTGTCGACGCCGCGTCGTAGTGCACGCGCACCACCTTGACGTGGTCGTTCTCGAATTCGAGTTTGTAGTTCTTCGGAAGCGATTGCAGGGGATCGCCGACGCTGTGCTCCGAGGTGGGCGGCGTCGCCCCTGACGGCGGAGCGTCGGGCGCGCACGCGCTCATCAACGCCGCCGCCATGACCACCGCCCCGTTTCGAATCCCACGTAACGTCAGTGCCGGTCGCATGCCTACATTTCCACGATCCAAAGCCGGTGTTTCGTGCGGAACAGCAGGCGCGTCTTCAACGACGGCGGCGGCAATTCCGCGGGCTTCAATGCCACGATGTATCGGACGCCGGCGGCCTTCCAATTAGCCTGGTTCTCCTCCGGAAAGAGATACACCACGCCTTTCCTGCCGGTCCGCAGGTACACCAGTCCGGGGTTGGTCGACGCCACCGCGCCGGGTTCCGTGACGTGCTCCGACATCCATGTGAGGATCTCGTCGTTTTCCGAGAACTCGGCAAGCCATGGAGGCGTGCCGGTCAATTTCTGGTGGATGTAGAGGCCGTGGTCGATCAGGTTGAAGCCAGCGACACACAACACCGCGATCCGCGCCGCGGCGCCGCTGCCAAACGCGCGCCAGAAGAACAGCAGCAGGTACGGTGTCAACGGCACGAGATAACGGAACGTCTGCGATCCAACGGCGACGATCACCAGGAGTGACGCCACGATTACCAGCGCCGGCATCGAGAGCCAGTCCCGCCGTTGCCGCGAGATGCCGAATACGATCAACGCGGTGAGCACAGCGGATACCGTCACGATCGCGGCGCCTCGCCCCATGCTGCCGGTTTGCGACACGCCGCCGACGACGGATAGCAGCTCCTGGCCGCTCTCGGATGGTCCGCGATAGAACGACGGCACCAGGATCGCGCCGACATCGCGCCCCGCGATATCCGCGGCATTGCGGCCCGCGCGCACGATGCGCTCGGTCACGGACGCCTCTCCCGCTCTTGTATCGCCGGGGCGGCGCATCGCGAGCAGCTGTTGATACGAATAAGCAATCGTGCCGCCGTTGGCGACACGCTCGTCGATGGTTGGTTGATGCGCGCGCGCGTACAGCTGCCACGGCACCATGCACACGATCACGGTGCCGGCGAGCACCGCTGCCTGGCGCCAGCGCCTGTTGATCAGCAAGTACGCGATCGATGCACCAACCACTGCGACGCCAAGGAGCCTGATCAGGATCGTGGCCGCGCCCGCGAGACCCGCGATCACCGCGCTGCGATCCGAGGCGTGCCGATCGCGCGCGACACGTTCGACCAGAACCACCGCGAGCAACTGCGCGAGCGTGAATGCGCATTCGGCCATCACCGTCGATGTGGCGAGGAACACGAACGCGGGCGTGATCACGGTGGCCGCCGCCAACAGCAGCGCGTGCGCCGGCGGCACGTCGCGATAGCGCGTGAAATCGATCCAGCACACCACGCCGGTGGCCAGCATCGCCAGCACCGAAACGAGCTTCAGCCAGATCAGATTTTCGGGAAACGACGAGATGAGGAAGATCGGGGAGAGGATCGCCGGGAACCCCGGCGGCACAGCCGGCATGATCGCGGCCGTCGCGGAGCTGATCAGGCGGAATCCCTGGCCCTCCGCCAGCGCCTTCGCCAGCACCACGTACCACGCGTCGTCGACGATCAGGCCAACGGCGTGGTCGAGCCGCAGCGCGTAGATCGCGATGACGGCCACGGCAGTCGCAGCAACCGCCGCCGCCGGCACGCGACCGATGGTTCGGCGGCGCTCAGGGCTCACACGATTACGGTTGCCGTGTCGGCGGGACGGGCGCGGTCAGGAACTCGAAGCGGACGAAGCCCTGCGTTCCGGCATCGCCGGTGGGAATCGACGCCGGCGCTTTCGCGTCGATCCACTGGTGCCTGCCCGACGGCCACGCGACGATCAGCGAGGGGTGGTCAGACACCGGCACCACCAGCGGTTTGCCGGGCTCGAACGCCGGCCGGGTGATGCGGGTGGCAGTATTGCTGTATTCCGTTTCGCTCACGGCAATGCGGCGGCGAATGACCGGCCGCTTCGGCACGGCCAGGTCGGCCCAGTCGGTCTTGTACCAGATGCGAATGAAATCGCTCGGCGTCGGCGAAATGTTTTCGAGCGTGTGATGCTCTTCTGTCGAGGTCTGGAACCGCGCGCCGCCGGCTTTGACAGGCGGGCGTTTGTACGGACGCTCTCCGCCGCCGGCGTGATCGAAGATCACCCCGTCGTTGTCGTTCAAGTAGACGTACGCGGTCATGCCGCCAGGGTGAATATGCTCGGGAAGCTTTGCCCCGACGGCATAGTGCACTCGCACCACCTTGACGTAGTCGTTCTCGAACTCGAGCTTGTAGGCGTCCGGCAGCGCCACGACCGGATCGACGGCAGTGTCTCTTTCAACCGGCGTCGGCGCGGGAGCGGGCTCGGACGCGCATCCTGCAAGAATCACCGCCAGCAGGCCCGGCGCCACGCCCCATCGAAGTGTCATCATCAATATCCTGTTTATCGTGCCCATATCAGGCGCGGTTTAGCGGTTACTCGCGCTTGATGCTGTGCTTCTTCATCAGATAGCGGAACTGCCGGAAGCTGAGGCCGAGCACGTCGGCCGCGTGCGTCTGCACGCCCCCGGCCCGCTCGAGCGCGCGTTCGATATGCGAGCGTTCGATGTCCTGCAGGTGCCGTTCGAGATTGAAGCCATCGCCGGTCTCGACGATGGCGTCACCCTGTCGCGACGTGGCGGGACGCCCTTCGCGCACGTGCTCGGGCAGCGCCTCCACTTCGATGCGGCGCGACGATTCGAGCGCCACCGCGCGTTCTACCGTGTTCTCGAGCTCGCGGACGTTGCCGGGCCATGGATAGCTCTTCAGCGCCGTGACGGCATCCGGCGAGAACGCGTCGATCGACTTGTTCATCTCGCGCGTGTATTTCGCGAGGAAGTGATCGGCGATCAGCGGAATGTCTTCGGCGCGATCGCGCAGCGCCGGCATCTTCACCGGAATGACGTTGAGGCGATAGAACAGGTCCTCGCGGAACTTGCCTTCGCTCACCAGCTTGGGCAGGTCGCGATTGGTCGCGGCGATGACTCGGATGTCTGCCGACTCTTCTTCGGTCGCGCCGACCGGCCGGTACTTCCGATCCTGCAGCACGCGCAGGAGCTTCACCTGCATTGTCGGCGCCATCTCGCCGATCTCGTCGAGGAACACCGTGCCGCCATCGGCGGCTTCGATCAGGCCTTTCTTGTCCTTGTCGGCGCCGGTGAACGAACCGCGCAGGTGTCCGAACAATTCCGATTCGAGCAGCGCTTCAGGCATCGCGCCGCAGTTCACGGCAACGAACGGGCGATCGCGCCGCAACGACAGCGAGTGCATCGCGCGAGCCACGAGCTCCTTGCCGGTGCCCGACTCACCGGAAATCAGCACCGTGCTGTTGGTGCGGCACACGGTCTCGACCAGCCTGAACACGTCGAGCATCTTGGCGCTTCTGCCGATGATGCCGGCAAAGCCCTGCTCCGCCGTCGTCCGGCGCAGCACGACGTTCTCGTGACGCAGGCGGCGCGATTCGAGCAGCTGCCGCACCTGCATGGTCACGAGATTGACGTCGCGGAACGGCTTCTCGAACAGCGCCTCGGCGCCGCCCTTCTGCGCCTCGGCCCAGTCGGCGGAATCCTGCGTCCAATGCGCGGTCATCATCGTGACGATCACGTCGGGCGCGGTTTCGCGGATCGACTTGAGCAGCGACACGCCGTCAAGCCGCGGCATGCGGATGTCGGTGAGGACGACGTCGACGTATTCGCGCGCGATCATGTCGCGCGCGGCGATGCCGTCTTCGGCGGTCAGCACTTCGAAGCCGTCGCGCTGGAACAGCAATCGCATCCACTCACGCATCGACTGCTCGTCGTCGGCGATCAGGATGCGGGGCTTGTCCGCACTCGTCCCCGGTTCCCGGCTCCCGGCTCCCGGTTCCCGGCTCCCGGCTCCCGGTTCCCTGCTCCCGGCCCCCGCCTCCCGGCTGCCAACTCCCGTTTTCTTCATGACGCCTGCCGCTGCGCGCTGAGGTCAACGCGTTTGGGGAAACTGACGCGGAACACCGTCCCGCCCGTCGCGCGCGGCCGCACGTCGATCTGGCCGCCGTAATCCGTGACGATGCGATGGACGATCGCCAGGCCCAGGCCCGAGCCTTTGCCAAACGAACCGCGGAAAGGTTGGAAGATCGAATCGACATCCTCGGGGCGGATGCCGACGCCCTCGTCTTCGACGAGCAGGACCGCGACGCGTCCCGACTCCGACTCCTCGTGCAGCGCGCTGAGGCACAACGTGCCGCCGTTCGGCATGGCGCGCAGGCCGTTGGTCGCGAGGTTCCAGATGATCTGGCGGATCTGACTTTCATCGGCCTCGACCATCACCGGCTCGTCGGCCTTCTTCACTTCGATCTCGTGCTGGTCCTCGACCTCGGTGCTGTTGCGCAGCAGCATCGCGGTTTCCTGGACGAGCGGGCGCAGATCGAGCTTCGTCGGCGAGAAGCGCTGCGGACGCGCGTAGGCGAGGAACGACTTGATCGTCTGATTGAGTCGCTCGGACTCCTTCAACACGATGTCCATCAGCTGCGCCTGGTCGGCCGACAGCGGCAGTTCCTGCTTGAGCATCTGCATCGAGCCCGACATCGACGCCAGCGGGTTCCGGATCTCGTGCGCGATGCCGGCGGCCATTTCACCGACGGCGGCAAGGCGCTGCTGCAGGCGCGCGTTCTGCTCGAAGCGCTTGATGTCGGTGACGTCCTGGAAGGTGTAGAGATAGCCGCGCGATCCGTCCGGCAGCGGCAGCGCCGCGACGCTCAACCCGAGCTCGATGATGTTGCCGGCCGGCAGGTTGAACATGTAATCGGTGCGCTTGCTGCGGACACGCGCCAGATCCTGCGACAGCGTCGATGCGAACGCGGGCGGCAGCTGCAGCACGTCCTGCGCCGGCTCTCCAATCGGCAACGCGCCTTCGCGGCCGGTGATCAGCATTGCCGAGCGATTGAAGGTGAGCAGCTTGTTGTCCGCGTCCGCCGTCGCGAGACCGCTCACGAGGTTGTCGAACACGTATTGATTGAACGCCTGCAGGTCGGCGATCTCTTCGGTCGCCTGTTCGAGCTGCGCTTCACCACGCCGCGCCCGCTCGGCCAGCGAGCCGCTCAGGAACGCCACGGCGAAGAATCCAAACGCATTCAGCGCAACGGTGTACTGCGCGACGTTGACCGGAGGCAGATCCGCGGCCACCAGTTCGCTGAACGGCAGATCCAGGTAGCCGTTGGCGTTCAGGTACTGCGCGATGACCACGCCGAAAAACAGAATCGTGCTGAGACCGGCGAGCTGCAGGCCGCCGCGGCGAAACTGCACCGTGCTGGCGGCGACGATCGGCAGCATGTAGAGGATCACGAACAGGCTTTCGACGCCGCCGGTGATGAACACGGCGGCCGACACGACGACCGCATCGATTGCGAAGTGAACGTCGGTCAGCCACGGCAGCCGCTCCACCAGCTGCAGTGAAGCGATGAAGCCGAGGCTGACCGCGTAGGTCAGCCCGACGAGGAAGTAGAACGGATCGATCGGCTGGCCGCCGGGCGTGCGCAGCTGCACGATCACTGCGGCGCCCAGCAAGACCGTCGCGACCAGCAGTCGAACGGCGATATGGACGGCCAGGCGCCGCCGGAGCGTCCGCTCCTTCATGCTCAGACCTGCTCAGCCCTAGGTCAGCTTGCTGATCAGGTCGAAGATCGGCATGTACATCGCGATGACGATGCCGCCCACGGCGCCGCCGAGGAACGCGATCATGACCGGTTCGAGCAGCGTCAGCAGGCCTTCGACCGCGACGTCGACTTCTTCTTCGTAGAAGTCCGCGATCTTGCCAAGCATGGTGTCGAGCGCGCCGGTCGCTTCACCGACGCCGATCATCTGCACCACCATGCCGGGGAACACCCCGGTCTCCTTCAGCGGCGCGGCGATCGTTTCGCCGCGCTCGATGCTCTTGCGCGTCTGCAGGATCGCGTCCTCGATGATGGCGTTGCCCGACGTCTTGGCGGTGATGTCGAGACCGTCGAGAATCGGCACGCCCGACGCCATCAGCGTCGACAGCGTGCGGCAGAAGCGCGCCACCGCGATCTTGCGCAGGATCGGTCCGAGAATCGGCATCTTCAGCGTGATGCGATCGATGACGCGCCGGCCCTTCTCGGTGGCGTAATAGGCGCGGAACGCCCAGCCGAAGCCGATGAAGCCGACGATGATGAACGGCATGAAGCGCACCAGGTTGTTGCTGAGCGCGATGACGATGCGGGTCGGCAGCGGCAGCTCCGCGCCGAGGCCGGCAAACAGCGATGCGAAGGTCGGGATGACCTTCCACAGAATGACGCCGATGACCACGCAGGCGATGGTGATGACGGCGATCGGATAAATCATCGCCGACTTGACCTGGCTCTTCAGCTTGACGGCCTTTTCAATGTAGGTCGCCAGGCGCTTCAGAATCGTGTCGAGAATACCGCCCGCCTCGCCGGCCGCGATCATGTTGCAGAACAGCCCGTCGAACACCTTCGGGTGCCGCTTCATCGCGTCGGCGAGCGACATGCCCGCTTCGACGTCGCCGCGCGTCGCGAGAATCACCTGCGCGAAGTACTTGTGCTCTTCCTGGTTGCCCAGGATGTCGAGGCACTGCACCAGCGGCAGACCGGCGTCGATCATCACCGAGAACTGGCGGGTGAACACCGCGAGGTTCTTGGACGGCACGCCCTTCGCCTTGAGCTTGCGGGCCGCGCCGACCGCGCCGGCGCCGGCCTTGGCCTGCGTCGGCTGGATCTTCGTGACCTGAATCTGCTCGCGCCGCAGCGCCGCGACGACAGCATCCATCGTGTCGCCGATGCGCTCGCCCGATACGTTCTCGCCGCTGCGTGTCCGTCCTGAAAATGCGAACGTTGCCATAGTGAATCTCCGATGTCAGTCCCGGGAGGAGCCCGTCATCGATTTCGAATCTCGGATTTCGGATCTCGGATTTAAGTACCCGGCCTCATCGGCGGCCGCTGTCCCGGGGGTCCACCCGGACGGCCGCCGCCCATACCCGCGCCTGCCACGACACCCGCGCCGCGGCTGATCATCTCCTGCAGCTCTTCGCGGTTCGAAGATGCGTTCATCGCCGTGTCGAGCGTGATCTGGCGGCGGAAGTACAGCGTCGCCAGCGACTGGTTCATCGTCTGCATGCCGAGCTTTTCCTGGCCCGTCTGCATCGCCGAATAAATCTGGTGCACCTTGTCTTCGCGAATCAGGTTGCGGATGCCGGGCGTCGGCACGAGGATCTCGAGCGCGACGCAGCGGCCCTTGCCGTCGGCCTTCGGCAGCAGCGCCTGACAGACGATGCCTTCGATGACCAGCGACAGCTGCGTTCTGATCTGCGCCTGCTGGTGCGACGGGAACACGTCGATGATGCGGTTGATGGTCGACGCCGCGGAGTTGGTGTGCAGCGTGCCGAAGGTCAAGTGGCCGGTTTCCGCGATGCGCAGCGCGGACTCGACCGTCTCGAGGTCGCGCATTTCGCCGATCAGCACCACGTCCGGGTCTTCGCGGAGCGCGGCGCGCAGCGCGTTCGAGAAGCTGTCGGTGTCGCTGTGAATCTCGCGCTGGTTGATCAGGCAGCTCTTGTGCTGGTGGATGTACTCGATCGGGTCCTCGACGGTGAGGATGTGGCCGTGGCGCTCGATGTTGATCTTGTCGATCATCGCCGCGAGCGTCGTCGACTTGCCCGAGCCGGTCGGGCCGGTGACGAGCACCAGACCGCGCGGACGCTCGGCCAGCTTGCCCATCACCGCGGGCAATCCGAGCTCGTCGAAGGCGCGGATCTTTTCCGGGATCTGGCGGTAGACCGCGCCGACGGCGCCCTTCTGGTTGAACATGTTGCAGCGGAAGCGCGCCAGGCCGCGGATGCCGAACGAGAAGTCCAGCTCCTTGGTTTCCTCGAAGCGCTTCTTCTGCGCGTCGGTCAACACGGAATACGCCAGCGACTTGGTTTCCGTCGGCGTCAGCTCGGCATGCGTCAGCATGCGTTCGAGCTCGCCGTGAACGCGGGTCTGCGGCGGCGAGCCGATCGACAGGTGCAAGTCCGAGCCCTGCATCGCCACCATTTCTTTTAGAAGATCCGGAAGTGTCGCCATTTTTTCCTTGTTGTCCCAGGTAACTCTGTTACTTCACCGTTTCGCGCAAAACTTCTTCGATCGTCGTGACGCCCTCGGTGACCTTGCGCAGGCCGCTGCCGCGGAGCGTGATCATGCCTTCCTCGATAGCTTTTCGGCGCAACTCGAGCGCAGATGCACCCACGAGGATCAGTTCACGTAATTCGTCGGTAATTTCCATGACTTCATAGAGGCCGACGCGCCCCTTATACCCGGTTTTGTTGCATTTCTCGCAGCCGGTGCCCTTCTTCGGCTTGACGGTCTTGGCCAGCTGCGGGTCGAAGCCAATCTGCTCGAGCGCCGGCGGCTGGATGTCGTCCTCGACCTTGCAGTTGGTGCAGATGCGGCGCACCAGGCGCTGCGCGCACACCAGGTTGAGCGAGCTGGCGACGAGGAACGGCTCGATGCCCATGTTCATCAACCGGTTGATCGTGCTCGGCGCGTCGTTGGTGTGCAGCGTCGAGAGCACCAGGTGGCCGGTGAGCGCGGCCTTCACCGCGATTTCAGCGGTTTCGAAGTCGCGGATCTCACCGACGAGGATGATGTTCGGGTCCTGGCGCAGGAAGCTTCTCAGCGCGGCCGCGAAGTTGAGGCCGATCGCTTCGCGCACCTGCACCTGGTTGACGCCGAGCAGGTTGAACTCGACCGGGTCTTCCGCGGTCATGATGTTCGTCTCGGGCGTGTTGACCTTGGCGATCGACGAATACAGCGTGTTGGTCTTGCCGCTGCCGGTCGGGCCGGTCACGAGCACCATGCCCCACGGCTTGCTGATCTGCGTCTCGAGCTTCTTCAGCGACTCGGTCTCGAAACCGAGCTTGGTCATGTCGAGCATCAGCTTGCCCTTGTCGAGCAAGCGCATGACGATCTTCTCGCCGAACAGCGTCGGCAGGCACGAGACGCGGAAGTCGATGTCCTTGGTCTGGCCGTTGTCGCTGAAGCGGATCTTGATGCGGCCGTCCTGCGGCAGGCGCTTCTCGGCGATGTCCAGCTTGGACATGATCTTGATGCGCGACGTGATCGCATCGCGCATCTTCAGCGGCGGCGCCATGATGTTGTAGAGGATGCCGTCGATGCGATAGCGGACGCGGTATTCCTTTTCGTACGGCTCGATGTGAATATCGCTCGCGCCCTTCGAGATCGCCGACATCAGGATGACGTTTACCAGCTTGATGACCGGCGCTTCTTCACCCTGACGGGTGAGCATCTCGGCGGAGATCTCCTCGAGCTCCTCCATGACCTCGACTTGATCGGCACCGGCCGCGTCGAGCATGGTGGGAATGTCTTCGAGGGATTTGGCGGCGGCTTCGAGCGCGCTGGGGCCGTCGCCGCCGGTCTGGACGACCGGACCGCCCGCTTTCGGCTTCTCGGAGCTGCTGCCGCCGGGATAGTACTTCTCGATCGCGTCGAGCACCGCCGTTTCGGACGCGACGACCGGTTCCACGTTGTAGCCGGTCATGAACTTCACGTCGTCCATCGCGAAGACGTTGGTCGGATCGGTCATCGCGATCGTCAGCGTGGCGCCGGCGCGGCTGAGCGGAACGATCTGGTATTTGCGCGCGGTCTCGCCCGGCACGAGCTTGATCACCGCGGGATCGATTTCGAACTGATTGAGCGCGATCGACGGCACGCCGTACTGCTTGGACAGCAGCGACGTGATCTCCTCGTCCTTGACGTAGCCAAGCTTCACGAGATTGGCGCCCAGCTTGCCGCCATTCGTGCGCTGGTAGTTCAAGGCCTCCTGGAGCTGTTCGGCCGATATGCGCTTCTCTTTGAGAAGCAATTCTCCAATTCGAACTGGCATTGGTCAGTAGTCAGCAGTCAGCAATCAGCAATCAGCAATCAGCTAATACGTCATCCGCGCGCCGACGCTCCACGAGCGTTCAGCGCCGTGGCCGCGCACGACGTGCGCTTCCACCAACATTCCCGGCTTCAATCCTGCGGAGATGCCCGCGGCGACCGCCGCGCGTGCATCGCCGATAGTGCTTCGTCGGACGCCGCCGCGCAAGCCGAGCCGTTGGCTCATCCACCAGGTCTCGACGCCTGCGGCCACATCGCGACGATCGCCGTCCAACGCCGCGCGCGAAATCAGATCCGCATCCGCCGACACAATCACGCGCGATATGCCGGTCCAACCCGAACCCCACGCACCGCCGGCCCGCAGCTCGCGACCGAGCTCGATGGCGCCTGCATCGCCGTCGAATTCCGGCGACGTCAGGTTGCGCGCCACGAGACCGAACCGGAAACGGTTCGCCCACGCCATCACACCGGCATCCACATCGGCCGCAAACCGGCCAGCGCCCCGCACCAATTTTGGCGTGGCGCCAATGACGACGTGCTCGCTGAGCGATTGGACCAGCGACACGCCAAACGAGTTCGTCGTCATAGCGTGCACACTGCGCCCCACTTCTTCTCGGCTTTCAGGCCCCGTTACAACAGGCTCAGCCGCACGTTTCCCGTAGATGCCCTGCCGATAGTAGGCAAGGCCAATTGCCGTCGCTGACAGCGCCACAACGGCACTGGTATCCTTATGTGTTTCAAGGGCTTGCGGATTTGGCAGGCCCATTTTGAACGGGCCGGCGTCTATCACTACGCTCACGAACGACCCGGTGGCCACGCCCGCGGGGTTCCAATAGACCGCGGTCGCATCATCGGCCACGGCAACGAAGGCGCCGGCCATGCCCGATGCACGGGTGCCGACCTGTCCTTCGGCGTTGGCGGCGTGAAGGCTGATCAGGGCCAAAAGCCCTGCAATCAGTGTCCGGTTGCGCGAGTTCTCGGACATGAAATATTATTTTTGATTGGACGAAATCGCCCAAATCCAAGCGGTGATTGAAACAGAAAGTCCATCGTATTCAGCGGTTTGGAGCGCGTCAAGGAAACCAATGCTCGTCCATCGTCGTATTTGTCAGCAAAGGAAATCTTGATGCGTCGTGTGACGGGTGTATTGATGCACCCTCGGGCCACAATGGCTGAGGTAGTGCGGCACCCGGCCTTCATCACGACCTGGGTCGTCGTCCTGCTCGCCCTGATCGTCTGTGGCGGGCTGCTTCTCTCGACACCGGTAGGCCGGCAAGCGCTCGTGGATGAGCGTGTGCGGGTCACCGAGGCGCTTGGGGGCCGCGTTGATGACGCGGCGTACGCGCGACTGCAGGCGGCACCGCCCTACTCGATTTATCTGACGAGCGGCGGACGGCTGTTGTTGACACCCCCGGTCACCATTGCGGTGGCCCTGGGGTTGATGGTGCTGGCAAGGCTGGAGCGGGCCGCGCTGTCGTTCGCGGCCGCGCTCGCAGTCTCCGTGCATGCGACGGTGGTGCTCGCGCTGCAGCAGATCATCGTTACGCCGCTGCACTACGCGCAGGAATCGCTGACGAGCCCGACCAACGTCGCAGGCCTGCTGCGCATGTTCGACGAAGGTACGTGGCCGGCGCGGTTGTTTGGAACGATCGACGTGTTCGGGTTGTGGTGGATGTGGCTGCTGAGCCTCGGGCTCGCGGCGGCGACCGGCAAACCGGCGCGGCGATACGTGTGGCGGCTCGTGGCCGTCTATGTGGGAGTGGCGGCCATCGTGGCGGCGGTGTTTGCCGTGCTGGGTAGAGGGCAGATCTGAGCCCGACGGCCTGACTGGGAGGCAGCAGTGTTACGGAAGAAATGGTTTTGGATCGTCGTCGCATTGATCGTCATCGGCGGCGGCGCCGCGGCATCGTTTGCCAACCGCGGCGAGCAGGGCATCACGGTGACGGTTGAATCGATCCAAAAGCGCGACCTCGAAGCGATTGTCTCGGCGTCGGGCAAGATCGAGCCGAAGAAGACGGTCAACATCAGCGCGCAAACGATGGGCCGCGTCACGCGGCTTGGCGTGCAGGAAGGCGATCGCGTCAAGGCCGGGCAGTTTCTGCTGCAGATCGACCCGGTCACGGCCGAGGCCGCGGTGCGCCGTGACATTGCGGCCGTGGCGGGCGCGCAGACCGCGCTCGAGCAGTCGAAGGTTTCTCTGCAGAGCGCGCGCGCCAACCTCGATCTGGCGCAGAAGAGCCTCAAGCGCCAGCAGGAGCTGTGGAGCGCGGGGCTGACGACGCGTGAGTCGCTCGAGCGCGCACAGTCCGAGCTCGAAATCCGCGAGAGCGATCTCAAGGCGCGCGAGCAGGAGATCAAGACGCGCGAAACGCAGCTCAATCAGCAGCAGGCGGGGCTCTCATCGAGCCAGCACACGCTGGCACAGGTGCGCTTCGACGCGCCGTTCGACGGCATCGTCACGCGCCGCAACGTCGAAGAGGGCGAGAACGTGGTGATCGGCACGATGAACAACGCCGGCACGGTGCTGCTGACGGTCGCCGACATGTCGACGATCGAGGCCGAAGTCGAAGTCGACGAGACCGACATTCCGTTCGTGCAGCTCGGGCAGCGCGCCAAGATCATGATCGACGCGATCGCGGATCGCGAATTCACCGGCGTCGTCACCGAGATCGGCAACAGCCCGATCCAGACCGCGGGATCGGGCACGACGCGCACTGCCACCAACTTCAAGGTGACGGTGACGATCGACGGGCAGATCCCGGAGGTCCGTCCGGGCTTCACCTGCACCGCGGAGATCACGACCGCCACCAAGAAGCAGGCGCTGTCGGTGCCGATCCAGGCGTTGACGGTGCGCGAGCTGCTCTACGACGCGCAGGGCAACATCGTGCACGAGAAGCGGCCGCCGAGAAGCGGTTTCCGGTTCGGGCGACCGCAGACCCCGCCGGCAGCGCCACCGGTGGAGCTCAAGCCGGGTGAAAAACGCGAGGAAGTGGAAGGCGTGTTCCTGATGAAAGACGGCAAGGCCGCATTCACCGCGGTGAAGACCGGCATTGCCGGCGAGCGCTATCTCGAAGTGTTGACCGGCCTCAAGGAAGGGGATCAGGTCATCACCGGCCCGTTCGATTCGGTGCGCGGCATGTATGAAGGCGATGTCGTGAAGACCGCGCCACGCCCCGGAGCGAACACAACGAGGTAGCATCCGGCGTCAGCCGATGCTCTTATGTCGCAGCTGTTCGAGTCGGTCATCCTGGCGCTGCAGTCGATCTGGGCGAACAAGCTCCGGTCGCTGCTGACGCTGCTCGGCAACATCGTTGCCGTGTCGTCGATCATCACCGTGGTCGCGCTGATCACCGGTGTGAACGCGGCAGTGACCGACGCGATCGTCTCGGACCTCGGCGCCGACTCGTTCACCATCCAGCGGATGGGCATCACGCAGAACGAAGACGACTTCGAGCGGATGCGCAACAACCCGCTGGTGACGCTGGAGGACGCCGAGGCCGTGAAGCGGTTCGCCACCTCGGTGTCGTCGATCATGGCGCAGGCCCAGACGCAGACCCGCGTCGCGTACCGCGACGAAGAGCTGGAGACGGTGCAGGTGCAGGGCGTCAGCGAGGAGTATCTCGACTTTGCGACGTTCGATGCCGAAGTCGGCCGGATGATGACGCCGACCGAGGTGACGCGGAAACGGCCGGTGACGCTGATCGGCTGGGGCATCGCGGATCGCCTGTTCAAAGGCGCCGATCCGATCGACAAGCAGATCCGGATCGCGGGTGTGCCGTTCACCGTGGTCGGCGTCAGCAAGAAAAAGGGCGCGTCGTTCGGCCAGTCGATGGACGAGTTCGTGGTGATTCCACTCGGCCGCTACCAGAAACTGTTCGGCACCCGGCAGTCGCTGCAGCTGGTGGTCAAGCCGCGCGACGCCACGCTCGCAAACTACGCGCGCGATGAAGCGCGTGTGGCGCTGCGCATCGATCGCGGCCTGAAGCCCGCGGCGCCCGACAACTTCGGCATCGTCGCATCGGATTCGGTGCTCGGCATTTTCCAGCAGGCGACCGCCGGCATCGCGGTCCTGCTCGTCGGCATCGTCGGCCTGTCGCTGCTGGTCGGCGGCATCGTGATCATGAACATCATGCTGATGGTGGTGAGCGAGCGCACCCGCGAGATCGGCCTGCGCAAGGCGCTCGGCGCCAAGCGCCGCGACATCATGTCGCAGGTGTTGACCGAGTCGGTGACGCTGTCGATGGTCGGCGGCATTGTCGGCATCGCGCTCGGCGCGCTGTTCTCGACGATCATCTCGTCGCTGACGCCGGTGCCGTCTGCCGTCGAGCTGTGGTCGGTGGCGCTCGGCGTGATCATCACCGCCGCGGTCGGGTTGTTCTTCGGCTGGATGCCGGCGCGGCGCGCCGCGATGCTCGATCCCATCGAGGCGTTGCGCCGTGAGTAACACGCCGAGCGCAACGCGCGGCCGGTGCTCAGCGGTCAACTCTCGGCTGCCAGCCGAAAGCAGAAAGCTGACGGGCGTCTGATGGCGACCTTCAAGAAACAGTTCGCCCTGCTGGGAGAGACCGCCGCGATGGCGTTCGACACGCTGCGCAGCAACAAGATGCGCTCGGCGCTGACCGTGCTGGGCGTCGTCATCGGCGTCACCTCGATCGTCGGCATGACCTCGCTGATTCGCGGCTTCGACTCCTCGCTGCGCAACTCGATCAACTCGCTCGGCCCCAACACCATCTTCGTGCAGAAGGCCGGCATTGCCAGCTTCTCGTCCGGCGCCTCGTTCATGGAGCTGATGCGGCGTCCGAACATCACCGCGGACGACATGAAGGCGATCGAGCGGCTGGGCACCACGGTCGGCATGGTCGATTTGTGGCTCGGCGGCGGCGGCCCCGGCAGCCAGGACGCGATCCAGCGCATCTTCTACCGAGGGGAGCGGACCCGGCCGATGCCGATCATGGGCACCACCGAACGCTACGTCGAGATCAACTTCGCGAAGATGCACGCGGGCCGCTCCTTCACGCAGCAGGAAGTGCAGCGGACGCGCCAGGTGGCGGTGGTGGGCTACGGAGTCTACGAGGCGCTGTTCGAGAAGCGCGGCATCGATCCGATCGGCAAGCCGGTGCGCGCCGGCGGCGTCGAGTACACGATCATCGGCGTGGTGGGCAAGCGGCCCTCGCCCGGCGGGTTCGCCGGCGCCGACGATTTCGCCATCATTCCATATACGGCGTTCCGCAAGCAGTTCGGCAGCGAAAAGCGGCAGCGCGGCCCGTTCGGCATTCCGGCGATGGTCGCGGTGCTCCCCAAAGAAGGCGTGACACGCGAAGAAGCGATGACCGAGATCGAAACCATCATGCGCATCCGCCACGGGCTGACCCTCGACAAGCCGAATGATTTCGACCTCGTCACTTCGGACGCGATTCTGGCGGTGTGGGATCAGATCTCGGCGGCGATCCTGCTCGCGCTGGTCGTCATCTCCTCGATTGCGCTGATGGTCGGCGGCATCGGCGTGATGGCGATCATGACGATCTCGGTGACCGAGCGAACGCGCGAAATCGGCGTGCGCCTCGCCATCGGCGCCAGGCGCCGCGAGATCCTCGTGCAGTTCCTGATCGAGGCAGCGGTGCTGACGAGCGTTGGCGGGCTGCTCGGCGTGTTGATGGGAAGCGCCATCGGCCTGGTCGTCAATTTGATCTCGGGCTTCCCCGTTTCGCTGCCGTGGTGGTCGTTCGCCCTCGGGCTTGGATTTTCGGCATCGATCGGCATCTTCTTCGGCATGCTGCCGGCGTGGCGCGCGTCGCGCCTCGATCCCATCGAAGCTCTGCGCTACGAGTAGGTCCGTCGCGCGCAGTCTGGCAGTGCACTTGCACTGCTCGATGCGATGGCCGCGCGAACCATTCAGCACCTCGCACTTGGCTGCGCGCTCGCGCTGGTTGCGGGCTGCGGCAGCAACGGCCTGATGTCGCGATTCACGCTCGCGAAGTCGCCGCATCAACGTTATGCGGAGGCGCTGCGCGCGGCGCCGCTGGGTGAAACCGCGATGGCGCGCGACTGGCTGCGCGCCGGCGAAGACGCGCTGCGCCAGCCGCTGACGATCGCGTTGCCGCTTCGCGAGTCGGGTTACTTCGCCGCCGATCAACCCACCGCCGTCGCCTATCAATTCGAGCTCGCTCGCGGGCGCCGATTCGCCGTCGAGATCACGTTCGACACCGTCGAGCGCGCGCAGCTCTTCATCGATCTGTTCGAAGTCCGCGACGCGGGCGCTCCCGAACGCGTCGCGTCGCTGACCGAAGGAAACACCCTGCTCTACGACGCGCGGCGCGACGGGCGGTATCTGCTTCGCGTCCAACCGGAGTTGCTGCGCAGCGGCCGCTACACGCTGGTGCAACGCACGCTGGCGTCGCTGCCCTTTCCGGTCAGCGGCCTCACGGCGACGGCGGTGCAAAGCGAATTCGGCGCCGAGCGCGACGCCGGGCGGCGGCAGCATGAAGGCATCGACATTTTTGCGGCGCGCAACACGCCCGTCTTCGCTGTTGTCGACGGCATCGCGCGGAGCGACACCAACGGGCTCGGCGGCAATGTGGTGTGGCTGCGCGATCGGCGCCAGGCGCGCTCGTTTTATTACGCGCACCTGACGCGCGCCGCGTTCGAAGGCACGGCAACCGTCAACGCCGGCGACCTCGTCGGCTATATCGGCAACACCGGCAACGCGCGCACCACCGCGCCGCACCTGCATTTCGGCATCTACCAGCAGGGCGCGGTCGATCCACTGCCTTTCCTGCGGGCCGACGATCCCGTTCCGGCGGCGCCGGCCGGCGCCGATCAGTTCCTGGCGCAGTGGGTCCGAGTCTCGACTCTGCGCGCAACGCTGCGCAGCGGCGTTGCCCGCGACGCCGGCGCGGTCGCGCAGCTCAACCGCTTCACGCTGGCCCGCGTGACCGGCGTGACGGACTCGCGTTTTCGCGTCGAACTGCCCGACCGTTCAAACGGCTACCTCGACCGCTCGAGCGTGATCGCCGCCACCGCTCCGGTGCGCCGCCAAACTGTTCGTGCAGGCGAAGTTATCCGCGATCGGCCGCTCGCAAACGCGCCGGCCGTTGCCACGATCAGCCAGCCTGACGCGGTCGAGGTGATCGGCGAATTCAACGGTTTCAGTTTCATTCGACCCGCCACCGGCTCGCCGGGCTGGCTCGCGCTGGAACCTTGAACCCTTGAACCCTTGAACCCTTTGAACCCATGAACCCAGAGCGGGTGTATGCTTCGCCCATTCGGGCTTGCCACGCCGAAGCCTTTGGCGAAGGCGGGCGTGTGAGCGCCCGGGAGGGTCCCGCCTATGAAGGTCTATGACGCTGCCAGCATCCGCAACGTGGCTGTAGTCGGTCACGGCGGATCTGGCAAGACTCAACTGGTGTCGGCCTTGTTGTTCGATGCCGGAATGGTGAACCGGCTCGGCAAGGTCGACGAGGGCAACACGGTCACCGACTACGACGAAGAGGAAATTTCCCGCAAGCACACCTTGTCCGCGAGCCTGGCCTACGCGGAATGGAACAAGACCAAGATCAACCTGATCGACACCCCTGGGTTCGGCAATTTCTTTTCCGACGCGCGCGCCGCGATTCAAGTCGCCGACGCCGCGCTGATCGTCGTCGATGCCGTCGCCGGCGTCGAAGTGCAGACGGAAAAGGCATGGGCGGCGTGCGAAGAGCTGCAGCTGCCGCGCCTGATCGTCGTCAACCGCCTCGATCGGGAGCGCGCCTCGCTCGAGCGCACGCTCGATTCGCTGCGGCTGACGCTGAACCGCACCATCATCCCAATCCAGCTGCCGATCGGCGAAGAGCGCAACTTCACCGGCGTGATCGATCTCGTGTCGATGAAGGCGTACACCTACGCCGGCGATGGCTCGGGCAAGGTCAGCGAGGGGGCGGTGCCGGGCAATCTTGCGGACGAGGCCAACCTGGCGCGCGAAGCGCTGATCGAAATGGTGGCCGAAGCCGACGAGACGCTGATGGAGAAGTTCTTCGACGCCGGGACGCTGACGCAGGAAGAGCTGATCAAGGGCCTGGCGACGGCAACGCGCGCGGCCAAGCTGTATCCGCTGGTCTGCACCTCAGGCCTGTCGAACATCGGCGCGCAGCCGTTGATGGATGCGATCCTGGCCTACCTGCCCTCGCCTGCCGAGCGGCCGTTCACTGCCGCCGCAGGCAACGACAAGGTGTCGAAACCCGCCGACGATAAGGCGCCCTACGCGGCGTTCGTGTGGAAGACCGTGGCCGATCAGTTCGCCGGCCGCATCACGATGTTCCGCGTCTACCAGGGCTGCCTCAAAGCGGATTCGACGGTGCAGAACGCCACGCAAGGCGCAGCGGAGCGGCTTGGCCATCTGATCGTCATGCAGGGCAAGACGCCGACCAACGTGCCGGAGCTGAAGGCCGGCGACATTGGCGCGGTGGCCAAGCTGAAGGACACGCGGACCAACGACACGCTGGCGGACAAGGCCGCGGCCATCACGTTCCAGAAGATCTCGTTTCCCGAGCCGGTGCTGTCGTACGCGATCGAGCCGAAGAGCCGCGGCGATGAAGACAAGATCTCCACGGCGATGCATCGTCTCGAGGAAGAGGACCCGACCATCAAGTACCACCGCGATCCGCAGACCCACGAGCTGCTGCTCGCCGGCCAGGGCCAGATGCACATCGAGGTCACGGTCGCGAAGTTGAAGCGGCGCTTCGGCGTCGAGGTCAACCTGAAGCCGCCACGCATTCCCTACCGCGAAACGATCACCGCGCGCGTCGAAGCGCACGGCCGTCACAAGAAACAGACCGGCGGCCACGGCCAGTTCGGCGACTGCAAGATCAAGATGGAGCCGCTGCCGCGCGGCAGCGAGTTCGAATTCGTCGACGAGATCTTCGGCGGCGCCATCCCACGCGGCTTCATCCCCGCCGTCGAAAAAGGCATCCAGGAGTCGCGCCTGCGCGGCTACCTCGCCGGCTACCCCGTCGTCGACTTCCGGGTCACGCTGTTCGACGGCTCGTACCATGACGTCGACTCGAACGAGCTGTCGTTCAAGACCGC
>DASUSZ010000167.1:0-4221 GCA_036374815.1 Vicinamibacterales bacterium
GGCAAGAACGTGGTGCCGATCGTCCCCGACGAAGCGCGGACCTTCGGCATGGAGGCACTGTTCCGCCAGGTCGGCATCTACGCGCACGCCGGTCAGCTCTACGAGCCGGTCGATCGCGACACGCTGCTCTATTACAAGGAAGCGGAAGACGGCCAGATTCTCGAAGAGGGCATCAACGAGGCCGGCTCGATGTCGTCGTTCATCGCGGCGGGCACCGCCTACGCGACGCACGGCATCAACATGATTCCGTTCTTCATCTTCTATTCGATGTTCGGCTTCCAGCGGGTCGGCGACCTGATTTGGGCCGGCGCCGATCAGCGGATGAAGGGCTTCGTCATGGGCGGCACGTCAGGCCGCACGACGTTGAACGGCGAAGGCCTGCAGCACGAAGACGGCCAGAGCCACGTGCTGGCGCTGCCGGTGCCGAATTGCCAGTCGTACGATCCGGCGTTTGCCTACGAGCTCGCCGTGATCGTCGAAGACGGCATCAAGCGCATGTATCACGACCAGGAAGACATCTTCTATTACCTGACCGTGATGAACGAGCAGTATCAGCATCCGGTGATGCCGGACGGTTCGAAGGACGGCATTCTCAAGGGCATGTACGTCTGCAGGCCGGCCAGCAAGCCCAAGGCGAAGCTGCGCGCCCAGTTGTTCGGCAGCGGCACCATCCTGCTGCAGGCGCTCGAGGCGCAGAAGATCCTCGAGGAGAAGTACGACGTCGGCGCCGACGTGTGGAGCGTGACGAGCTACGTCAATCTGTATCGCGACGGCCATGCCTGCGAGCGGTGGAACCGCCTGCATCCGACCGAGAAGCCGCGCGTGCCCTACGTCACCCAGGTGACCAAGGACGCGCCCGGCGTGTTCGTGTCGGCGTCGGATTACCTGAAGGTGTTGCCGGACTCGATCGATCGCTGGCTGCCGAAGCGGCTGCAGGCGCTCGGCACCGACGGCTTCGGCCGCAGCGATTCGCGCGCGGCGCTCCGCAACTTCTTCGAGGTCGACGCCCGCTTCATCGTGGTCGCGACGCTCTATGCGCTGGCGCAAGAGAAGCAGATCGAACCGGAAGTCGTCGCGAAGGCGATCAAGGACCTCGGTATTGATTCAGAGAAACTGAATCCTGCCATCAGCTAAGGCAAAAGGCAGAAGGCAAAAGGCAGAATGTCAGAGTTCATCATTCCCAACCTGGGAGACGGCGTCGCGCAAGGCGACGTCCTGAAAGTCCTGGTCAAGCCGGGCGATGCGCTGGCCGTCGATCAGCCGGTGCTCGAGCTCGAGACCGACAAGGCAACGATCGAAGTGCCGTCGAATGTCGCGGGTAAAGTCACCGAAGTGAAAGTGAAAGCCGGTGACAAGGTAAAACCCGGTCAAGCCGTCCTTACGCTGGAGGGTTCCAACGGGTCCACTGGTTCCAATGGTTCCAAAGGCGAGGCGCCTAAACAGGAAGCTGCGGCTGAAGCACCGAAGCAGGAGGCCGCAAAGCCGGAATCGCCGAAAGCGCCGGCACCGGCCGCCGAGGCGCGCGACGCACAAGATGCACCCGATGCAGCCGAAGCGCCCGCGAAGCCACGGGCTTCGGTGACGAACATTTCGTCCGCGCGCCCGCAGGCGGCCACGCAGCCTGCGTCCGCACCGGTGGCGCAGTCCCACGTCACGTCCGCTCCCGCGGCGCCGTCGGTCCGCCGGCTGGCGCGCGAGATCGGCGTCGACGTCAGCCAGGTCCCGGGGACCGGCCCCGGTGGACGCATTACTCAAGACGACGTCAAGGAATTCGCGAAGCGGGTGATGAACAGCCTGGGCAGCAACGGCCAGGCGGCCGCCGCGACCGGCGCAGGGAGCGCGCGCTCGGTGGGCATCGGCCCGGCGCTGCCCGATTTCACGAAGTGGGGCGAGATCGAGCGCAAGCCGATGACCGGCATCCGCCGCAAGACCGCCGAGCATTTGAGCCACGCGTGGAACGCGATTCCGCACGTCACGCAGTTCGACAAGGCCGACATCACGGCCCTCGAGCAGGTGCGCAAGAAGTACCGCGAAGAAGTAGCAAAGGCGGGCGGCAACCTGACGGTAACCGCGGTAGCTGCCAAGGTCGTCGCGAGCGCGCTGAAGGTCTTCCCGCAGTTCAACGCGTCCGTCGATCAGGCGGGCGAATCCATCGTCTACAAGAAGTACATCAACGTCGGCATCGCGGTGGACACCGACAACGGCCTGCTGGTGCCGGTGCTGCGTAACGTCGATCAGAAGAACCTCATCCAACTTTCAGTAGAGATTCAGCAACTCGCGGACAAGGCGAAGGCGCGCAAGCTGTCGCTCGACGATATGTCCGGCGGCTCGATGTCGATCTCGAATCTCGGCGGCATTGGCGGCACGGCGTTCACGCCGATCGTCAACTGGCCGGAGGTCGCGATTCTCGGCATCTCGCGCGGCACGTTCGAGCCGGTGTGGAACGGCAAGGAGTTCGAGCCGCGGCAGATGCTGCCGCTGTCTTTGAGCTACGACCACCGGCTGATCGACGGCGCCGACGCGATTCGCTTCCTGCGCTGGGTCGCTGAAGCGCTCGAAAACCCATTTGCACTTACTCTGAGGGGATAGGTCCTGAGGTCTTAGGGTCTTGAGGTCCTGAAAATTCACAGGACCCAGGACCTCAAGTCCTCAAGACCTCAAGTCCTCAAGACCTTATGTCTCACCACATCGCAGTCATTGGCGCGGGACCGGGTGGTTACGCCGCCGCCTTCTATGCCGCCGACCTGGGCATGAAGGTCACCCTCATCGACAACGAGAAGAATCCCGGCGGCGTGTGCCTGTATCGCGGCTGCATTCCGTCGAAGGCGCTGCTGCACGTCGCCAAGCTGCTCGAAGAGTCGAAGCACGCCAAGGAGTGGGGCATCGAGTTCGGCGCCGCGAAAATCGACGTCGACAAGCTGCGCGACTACAAGAACCGCGTCGTCGAGAAGCTGACGAGCGGCACCGGCCAGGTGTCGAAGTTCCGCAAGGTCAATTACGTCCAGGGCTGGGCGTCGATCGTCGATGCGAAGACGATCAAGGTGAAGAAGGGCGATGCGACCGAGGAGATCGTCAACGTCGACTACATGATCCTCGCGCTCGGATCGCTGCCGACGAAGATTCCGTCGCTGTCGATCAACTCGCCGCGCGTGCTCGACTCGACCGGCGCGCTCGATCTGCCGGAGATTCCGAAGTCGATGCTGGTGATCGGCGGCGGCTACATCGGCCTCGAGCTCGGCTCGGTCTACGCGGCGCTCGGCACGAAAGTATCCGTCGTGGAAATGACGCCGGGGCTGCTGCCGGGCGCGGATCGCGATCTCGTCAAGTTCCTGTCGCAGCGCGTCGAGAAGACCTTTGAAAAGGTGATGGTATCGACGAAGGTCACGTCGATGAAGGCGGACGACCGCAGCGTCACCGTCAACTTCGAGGGCGAGGGCGCGCCGAAGGAAGCGGTCTACGACTACGTGCTGGTGTCGATCGGCCGCCGGCCGAATGCGAAGATCGACGGCCTCGATCGCACGAAGGTCAAGGTGTCCGACAAGGGGTTCATCGAGACCGACGGTCAGCGCCGCACCGCGGAGCCGACCATCTTCGCGATTGGCGACGTCGCCGGCGAGCCGATGCTGGCGCACAAGGCGTCGCACGAAGCGCGCGTCGCGGTCGAAGCGATCGAAGGACGGAAGGCGGTGTTCGAGCCGGCCGCGATTCCCGCGGTGGTGTTCACCGATCCGGAGATCGCGTGGGCCGGCATCACCGAGGCCGAAGCCGAGAAGCAGGGACTGAAGGTCGAGGTCGCGAAGTTCCCGTGGCCGGCGTCAGGCCGCGCCATCGCGATCGATCGCGTCGACGGCATGACGAAGTTGATCATCGATCCGGAGACCGAGCGCATCCTCGGTGTTGGTCTTGCAGGCTCAGGCGCCGGTGAATTGATCGCCGAAGGTGTCGTGGCGATCGAGATGGGCATGACGGCGTCGGACCTGAAGCTGTCGATTCACCCGCATCCGACGCTCAGCGAGACGCTGATGGAAGCAGCCGAAGTGTTCTTCGGCCACGCGACGCACGTCTTCAAGCCGAAGAAGAAAGGGTAGGGCGAACTTAGTTCGCACGCGCCATCGCCAGTTGCCGCAGCCGATCGATACCGATCGATGCGGCGATCATGATCGCGACCGCGAGAAGCGGCGCGGTCCATCGCGGCGCGTAGAAGACGTCGGTGAGCGCGCT
>DASUSZ010000168.1:0-13587 GCA_036374815.1 Vicinamibacterales bacterium
GCTGACGCAGGACAACATCAAGCAGATGTTCCAGAAGTACTTCCCGATGAATCGTTACACCTTGGTGACGCTGAAGCCGGAGTAGTATCATCGGTGGTTCATGCCACCGCAATTTGTCTATGTAATGAAGGGGCTCGGGAAGGTTTATCCTCCCGACTCCCGTGTCCTCAACGATATCTGGCTGTCGTTCCTGCCGGGCGCCAAGATTGGCGTGCTCGGCTTGAACGGCGCCGGCAAGTCGACGCTGCTGAAGATCATGGCCGGCGTCGAGCAGAACTACATCGGTGAAGCGTTCGTCGGCCAGGGCGTCTCGGTCGGCTACCTGCCGCAGGAACCGCAGCTCAATCCCGCCAAGGACGTCCGCGGCAACGTCGAAGAAGGCGTCGCCGAAACCAAGGCGCTCCTCGAAAAGTACGACGCGATCAACATCAAGCTCGGCGAGGATCTGACGCCCGAGGAGATGGACAAAACGCTCGAAGAGCAGTCGCGCCTGCAGGATCGCATCGACGCCACCAATGCGTGGGATCTCGATTCGCGTCTCGATCTCGCGATGGACGCGTTGCGCCTGCCGCCGCCGGATGCCGACGTCACGAAGCTCTCGGGCGGCGAGCGCCGACGCGTCGCGCTGTGCCGGCTGCTGCTGTTGTCGCCAGACCTGCTGCTGCTCGACGAACCGACCAACCACCTCGACGCCGAGTCGGTGGCGTGGCTCGAGCGGTTCCTCAAGGACTATCCCGGCACCGTCGTCGCCATCACGCACGATCGCTACTTCCTCGACAACGTCGCCGGCTGGATTCTCGAGCTCGATCGCGGCCACGGCATTCCCTACGAGGGCAACTACTCGGGATGGCTCGAGCAGAAGCAGGCGCGCCTGCAACAGGAAGAGAAGACGGAATCGCGCCGCCAGAAAACGCTGCAGCGCGAGCTGGACTGGATTCGCATGTCGCCGCGCGCCCGCCAGGCCAAGGGCAAGGCGCGCCTCAATGCCTACGAGCAGCTGCTGGCGGAAGACACCGCGCAGAAGATCGATACGGTTGAAATCTACATCCCGCCGGGCCCCCGCCTTGGCGACATCGTTGTCGAAGCGCGTGGACTCAAGAAGGCCTACGGCGACACCGTGCTCTTCGACGACCTCACCTTCACGCTGCCGCGCGGCGGCATTGTCGGCGTGATCGGTCCGAACGGCGCCGGCAAGACGACGACGTTCAAGCTGATTACGGGGCAGGAGAAGCCCGACGCCGGCACGCTGCGATTGGGCGAGACGGTGCAGGTCGGCTACGTCGATCAGTCGCGCGAGCTCGATCCGAACAAGAGCGTGTTCGACGAGGTTACGGGCGGCGTCGACGAGCTCGAGATGGGCAAGAAGAAGATCGCGTCGCGCGCCTACGTGTCGTGGTTCAACTTCAAGGGCGCCCAGCAGCAGCGCAAGGTCGGCACGCTGTCGGGCGGCGAGCGCAACCGCGTCCACCTCGCCAAGCTGCTGCGGCAGGGCAGCAACCTGCTGCTGCTCGACGAGCCGACCAACGACCTCGACGTCGACACGCTGCGCGCGCTCGAAGAGGCGCTGCTCAACTACGCCGGCTGCGCGGTGGTGATCAGCCACGACCGCTGGTTCCTCGATCGCGTCGCGACCCACATCCTCGCGTTCGAGGGCGACAGCCGCACCGTGTGGTTCGAAGGCAACTACCAGGATTACGAAGCCGACCGCAAGCGCCGCCTCGGCGCCGAGGCCGATCAACCGCATCGCATCAAGTATCGAAAGCTCACGCGATCGTAGAGGCGGGTCTTCGACCCACCTGAAAAGGAGAAGCCATGAACGCAGATCAGGCCAAAGCGGTGGCCGAAGTGATTGGGCAGGGGCTGCAGGGCGAGTGGATGCACACCTACAAGGCAATCAAGGCCGTGCCCGATGCGAACAAGGATTACAAGCCTGAAGTCAACTCCCGCACCGCTTGGGAACTGGCTCATCACATTGCGATTTGCGACGTCGGTTTCCTGCACGCGGTGGCGGCGAACAATTTCAACGTGTTCCCGGCGAAGTGCAGTGCGAAGTCGATCCCCGAGCTCGCCGATTGGTACAAGCAGGAAATGCCGAAAGCGCTGGAGAAAGTGCTCGCGCTCGACGGCAATCATCTCAGTCAGATCGTCGCCGCGTTCGGCATGAAGCTGCCGTCGGCGACCTACTTGATGTTCTGCAACAACCACATGATCCATCACCGCGGCCAGTTGACGACCTACATCCGGCCGGCGGGCGGCAAGGTGCCGGCGATGTACGGCGAGAGCTTCGACGAGAAGATGGGTCGCTAGACATCCGTGAACGGCCAGGTCCTGTCACTGATCGTGGTCCTGGCCGGCATTCTGCTGGTGCCGTTCGGGCTGCGTGCCGTCAATGGCGCGCTGCCCGGCGCCGCCGTTCGTGACAGTTACCTGCCAAGTGTCGAAACCCCGCGCCCGCGGGAGCCGTTCGATCAGCAATCAGCCCACGCCGTTCGACAGGCCCAGCCGCACTACGTGGTCATCGGCGATTCGATGGCCGGCATTCGCATCGATCCGCGGCAACTGTCGCGGCTCACCAACACCGCGGTCGTCGGGTTGTATCAGCAGGGCAGTCCTGTCGCCTACTGGTATCTCGCGCTGAAGAATCTCGTTGTCGAAAACGATCTGAAGAGCATCCGCGGCGCCGTCTTTTTCTTCCGCGACGATCAACTGACCACGCAGGTGCAAGTGGCGCCGGGCTCGCTCGACCGCGTCGCGCGCGATCGTGAGCCGGAGCTCGATCGCATGCTGGCGGCGGAAAAGCTCGGCAACTTTTCAGCTGTGCATCGTGTCGCCCGGAACGCGTATCAATACGACCGCACGCGCGTGTGGCTCGAGCCGCTGATCAACAGATGGCCGGCGGAAATCGCCTCGCCGTCGGATCCTGCTGATCTGTTGAACGCGATGAACAACGAAGTGTTCGCGTTGGCGCAGCTGCGAAAGTTCGACGCGAGCGATCTCGCGGCTTCCACCGACGACTCGCTCGATTTCCACGCGAACGTCGAGCAGTCGTTGTTGCCGGAAATCTTGCGGCTGGCGAAGGCGCACGGTATTCGTCTCGCCTTTATTCGCGTGCAGCGCCGGCCCGCTGCAGATGGTCCGCCGCAACAGTCGGATGCGCTGAGGAAGTACGCCGACGATCTGAAGGCCTACCTCGAAGCCAACGGCGCCTATTACCACGACGATTGGGGCGATCCTGAAGAGCCGCTGTCGCTCTATGCCGACGGCGATCACCTGACCGCGGCCGGACGCGTCCGCTACACGGAGCTGTTCGCGCAGCGCCACGCCCGATTCTTCCAGTGATCTTTCACAGCCTCGACTTCCTCGCGTTCTTCGTGATCACGCTGGCGGCCTACTGGGCCCTGCCGCATCGCGCGCAGAACGTGCTGCTGCTGGTCGCGAGCTACGTGTTCTACGGCTGGGTGCACGCGTGGTGGCCTGTGCTGTTGTTCGTAACGACGTTCGTCGACTACTGGGCCGCGCGTAAGATTGCTGACAACTCAAGACCTCGAGACCTCGAGACCTCACGACCGCAGCGAAAGCTGTGGCTTTGGCTGAGCATCAGCGCGAACCTCGGCGTGCTCGGCTTCTACAAGTACTTCGACTTCTTCGTGGATAACGTCGCCGCCGCGGGCGCGTCGATCGGCTGGAACATCCCTCACGTCGCGCTGCGCCTCGCGTTGCCCGCCGGCATCTCGTTTTACACCTTTCAGTCGATGAGCTACACGATCGACGTGTATCGCGGCCACGCGCCGGCGCGCCGCAGCTTCATCGACATTGCCACGTTCGTGTCGTTTTTCCCGCACCTGGTCGCGGGCCCGATCATGCGCGCGACCAACCTGCTGCCGCAGGTCGAGCAGCCGCGCCGGTTCGACGCGGCGGCGTCGCGCGATGCGACGGTGCTGATCGTCTGGGGGTTGTTCAAGAAGCTGGTGATCGCCGACAACGTCGGCGTGATCGCGAACAAGGTGTTCGCGCTGCAACAGCCCGAGTTCTACGTGCTGTGGGCGGGCGTGTTTGCGTTCGCGATTCAGATCTACGCCGACTTCTCCGCGTATACGGACATCGCGAGAGGCGTCGCCAAGTGGTACGGCTTCGACCTGATCAAGAACTTCGCGCGGCCGTATCTGGCGTCCGGCCCCGCGGACTTCTGGCGCCGCTGGAACATCTCGCTGTCGACGTGGTTCCGCGACTACGTCTATATCCCGCTCGGCGGATCGCGCCGGGGCCCCGGGCGCGTCGCGGCGAACCTGATGATCACCTTCCTGGCCTCCGGCTTCTGGCACGGCGCCAGCTGGAACTACGTGCTGTGGGGCGCCTATCACGGCACCCTGCTGGTGGTTACACGTTGGTTTTCGCAAGCCCCAAGCCCCAAGCTCGAAGCGGCGACATGGCGGCGTCTACTTCAGGCGGCCGCCATGTTTGCCCTTACCTGCATCGGCTGGCTGATTTTCCGCGAGACCGAGCTCTCGCAGCTGATCGCGGACTTGCAGCTCTCGCCAGCCGACACGACGCCGCTCGGACGATCCACGGGCCTGTATCTGTTCCTGCTGGTCGGCGCGTATTCGCTGCCGCTATGGGTTCACGATCTGTGGGCCGAATTCCGCGGCCCCGACCTCGTAACAGCGATCGAGCGTCCGGAGCCCACCCCGTCGTGGCCCCGAGTCGCCTCGCAAGCCGCGCTGTGCGGCGTCCTGTTCGCCGTCATCCTCGTGCTGCGCAGCCAGACCGCCCTCAACTTCATCTACTTTGCGTTCTGACTTGTAACCAAGACTGACATCGCACCGGCCATTTTCGATGTAAATCCTGATCACCAGCGACTTTCCGTACGAGCAGTTTCTGCGTCGGCGCGCCCAGTACGCAGAAACTGAATCAAAAACAGGTAGATCGATGTCAGTCTTCGTTACAAACTAGCGTGTTGATGCTTACGCGAATCGGTCCCGCCATTGTTCTGGCCTCGTTGCTGTTAGCTGGATGTGGAGACAATGCGCCGGACACGATCATCGTCAACGGCAAGGTGTTCACGTCGAACACGATGCAGCCGTGGGCGCAGGCCATTGCCATTCGCGGCGATCGTGTGGTCGGGACCGCGGATACGGCCACCATCACGGCGATGGCCGGACCGGCGACGCGCATCATCGACGCCGGCGGCCGCACCATCATTCCGGGCATCAACGACGCGCACATCCACGCCGGTCCGCGTGTGGCGATGCACGAAGTGGATGCCGGCCAGGATCCGACGCCGGCCGAGATCGCCGCCGCGATCAAGTCCGCCCACCACGACGCGCCTCCGCAACGCCCCATCATCATCGCGTTCGGCGGCCGGGTGTGGGACGACGAATCGATCACGCGCGCCTGGCTCGATGCGATCGTCAAGGACCGTCCGGTGTTCCTGCGCGCGTTCACCGGCCACGGCGCCATCATGAACAGCGCCGCGCTGGCGTTCGCGAGCCTGGACGAATCGACCGGCGATCCCGAGGGCGGCAGGTTCCAGCGCGATGCGTCCGGGCGGTTGAACGGCCGCGCCGAGGAGTATGCCGATGAGCTCGTCGGACGGCGCCTTCGCTCGCTGGTGCCCGCCGAGCAGCGGCCCGGCGCCTATCGCGAGTTCTCGGCCGAGGCGGTTCGTCTCGGCATCACCTCGGTGCAGTTGATGGCCAACGGCGGTCCGCACAAGGAAACCGTCAGCGACATCGTCGCGTCCGGATCGCCGTTGCGCTGGCGCGTGATTCGATGGCCGTCGCGGGAGGCGGGCCGGGACATCGAGGACAGCAAGGCGCACCTGCCGCCGCAGCCGGCGCCGAACGTGGACGCGCGCGGCATGAAATGGATGCTCGACGGCACGCCGATCGAACGTCTCGCGGCCGTCCGTCAGCCGTACCGCGATCGCCCGGAGCAGAGCGGACGGCTCAATCTGTCGCCTGAACGCATTGCGATGCTCGCCGGCTGGGCCTACGGTTCTGAAGATCCGCTCGCGGTGCACGCCGTCGGCGATCGCGCGATCGAAACATATCTGGAAGCGCTCGAGAAGGCCGGGCACCCTGAGACGTGGATTCGCAAGCGGCCCCGCATCGAGCACGGCGACATGCTGATGCCCGATCTGATTCCCCGGGCGAAGGCGCTTGGTGTGGTCGTGGTGCAGAATCCCGCGCACCTGATGCTGCGCGATGAGCTCGCTGCGCGCATCGATCCGGAGCGGCTCAAGTTCATGCAGCCGATGAAGTCGCTGCTTGCCGCAGGCGTCCCGCTGGCGCTCGGCTCCGACGGTCCGCTCAATCCGTTTTTGAATATCCTGTTCGCGACCACGCACGCCGTGAATCCATCCGAGGCGCTCACGCGGGAGCAGGCCGTGTCGGCCTATACGGTCGGCTCCGCCTTCGCGGAATTCAAGGAACGCGAAAAGGGCAGGCTCGTCGTCGGCAGCCTTGCCGATCTGACAGTGTTGTCGGCCGACGTGTTCAGCGTGCCGCCGCCGGAGCTGCCGAAGATCACCAGCCTGATGACGATGATTGGCGGAAGAATTGTTCACGACACGGGAGCCGTCCGTTGACCCTTCGACTGCGCTCAGGGCAGGTGTTTTCCGATTTGCGATCGTTCATCGAGCAGCTGCGTCGCGATCGCGATCTCGTTGAAATCACCGCGCCGGTCGACCCGAAGCTCGAGGCCGCCGAGATCCACCGCCGTGTGATCGCCGCCGGCGGGCCGGCGCTGCTGTTCACGAACGTCAAGGGCGCCGACTTTCCGCTCGTTACGAACCTGTTCGGCACGCCGCGCCGCGCCGAGCTGGCCTTCGGCACGCGACCGCTCGCGTTCATCAAGCGCGTCGTCCACCTTGCCGAAACGCTGTTGCCGCCGACCCCCGCGAAGTTATGGGGCGCGCGTGACATTGGTCTCGATCTGTTGAAAGTCGGCACCAGGCGGATCGCCGCCGGTCCGGTGCGCGAAGTCGTGACCCGGGACGTGCGCCTCGATCGCCTTCCGGTGATCACCTCGTGGCCGGAAGACGGCGGACCGTTCGTCACGTTCCCGCTGGTCTACACGCAGCATCCCGACAAGCCGGGGCACAACCTGGGCATGTATCGCATGCAGGTTTACGATCGCGCGTCGACCGGCATGCACTGGCAAATCGGCAAAGGCGGCGGTTTCCATTACTCGATCGCCGAAGCCCGTAATGAAGCCTTGCCGCTCACCGTATTTCTGGGCGGACCGCCGGCGTTGATCCTCTCCGCGATCGCACCGCTTCCGGAGAACGTGCCGGAGTTGATGCTGGCGTCGCTGATAACCGGCGATCGTCTTCAGCAAACGGCGGCGCCTGGCGGTCATCCGCATCCGCTGCTCGCCAATGCCGAATTCGCGTTGATGGGGCAGGTGGCGCCGAAAGTGAGAAAGCCGGAGGGGCCGTTCGGCGATCACTACGGCTATTACTCGCTGCAGCACGATTACCCGGTCTTCGAGGTGTCGCAGATCGCGCATCGCAAGGACGCGATCTATCCGGCAACCGTCGTCGGCAAGCCGCGCC
The DNA here is from genome assembly GCA_036374815.1 of Vicinamibacterales bacterium. Taxonomy (GTDB): domain Bacteria; phylum Acidobacteriota; class Vicinamibacteria; order Vicinamibacterales; family UBA2999; genus 12-FULL-67-14b. The sequence continues at coordinate 7,556 of DASUSZ010000168.1, forward strand.
AGGAGGATTTCTTCATCGGCGACCTGCTGCAGGATCTGCTGTCGCCGCTGTTTCCGCTCGTGATGCCGGCCGTCGAACGGTTGTGGTCGTACGGCGAGACCGGCTACCACTCGCTGGCCGGCGCCGTCGTCAAGCAGCGCTATAAGCGCGAAGCCATGGCAAGCGCGTTCCGCATCCTGGGCGAAGGCCAGTTGTCGCTCACGAAATTCATCCTCCTGACCGATCGGCTAGTGGATTTGAAGGACTTTCGTGCCACGCTCGAGCACGTGCTCGCCCGCACCAATCCGCAGACCGATCTCTACGTGTTCTCCAATCTTTCGATGGACACGCTCGATTACACGGGTCCGGTAGTGAACGAAGGCTCGAAAGGCGTCTGGCTCGGGCTGGGCGATCCGGTCCGCGAGCTGCCGCGCTCCTTCGCGCCGCCGGCGCCGCCGCCGTCGGACGTCACCGACGTGCGCGTGTATTGCGGCGGGTGTCTGGTGGTCGGCACGCGGCCGTTCGCCGACGATCGCGATGCGCCGCAGCGGATCGCGTCGCATCCGGCGTTTGCCGGCTGGCCGCTGATCGTCGTGAGCGACGAGCCCGAGCGCGCCACGCGCAGCGACATGAACTTCCTGTGGACGACGTTCACCCGCTTCGAGCCGGCCGCGGACATTCATGCGGCCGCCGCGCGCGTGGTGCGTCATCACATCTCGTACGAGCCGCCGATCGTCATCGACGCGCGGATGAAGCCGTGGTACCCGAAGGAAGTGAGCTGCGACAGGGTGACGGCCGCGACCGTAACCAGCCGCTGGAAGGAATACTTCCCGTCGGGCAATGTCGCGATGGGCGACTCAGAGCGCGCGCATCTTGACTGACCGCAAACCCGAAGCCCGTAGCCCGCAAGCCTGTAGCCCTGAGTAATAATCAGAGTGTGAGCGATACCACGACCAATGGCATTCGCGTGCAAGTCACGACGAAGTATCTTCCCGAACGCAGCTCGCCGCGCGACCACGAATACTGGTTTGCCTATTTCATCAAGATCTCGAACGTCGGCAACGAAACCGCAAAGTTGTTGAGCCGTCACTGGGTGATCACGAACACCGACGGCGAAGAGGAGGAAGTGCGGGGCGAAGGCGTCGTCGGCGAGCAGCCGACTCTCGAGCCCGGCCAGTTTTACAGCTACAACAGCTTCTGCCACCTGAAGACGTCGGTCGGGACGATGCACGGCGAATACACGATGGTGACGCCGTCGGGCGCGACGTTCGAGGCGCGCATCGCGCCGTTCACCCTCGCCGTACCCAACGCCCTGAACTAGTACTCTAAGAGCCTGAGACCCTGACACCCACATGGCTATCCTGAGATCCGGCGCTCCCAGCATGCGAAGAGCGGAAGGCGCCGGCTCCCGCCGTTCGGTGCCCGGCATTGCCGCCACCCCCGCGAAGAAAAAAGTCGATTCGCAGGCGGCATGGCGCGAGTTCCGCGAGCTGGTGTGGGTGCATCGCCGCCGCTTGTCGATCGGCCTGACGCTGATGATGATCAGCCGGCTCGCCGGCATCGTGCTGCCGGCGCTCTCGAAGTACGTGATCGACGACGTGATCGGCAAGGGCCGGCACGAGCTGCTGGTGCCAATTGCCCTCGCGGCCGGCGGCGCCACGATCGTGCAGGCGATCACCAGCTTTGGCCTGTCGCAGATCCTCGGCGTGGCGGCGCAGCGCGCCATCACCGACATGCGCAAGCGGGTCCAGGCCAAGGTGATGCGTTTGCCGGTCCGCTATTTCGATTCGACGCAAAGCGGCATCCTGCTGTCGCGCATCATGAGCGACGCGGAAGGCATCCGCAATCTGGTCGGCACCGGCCTCGTGCAGCTCGTGGGCGGCATCGTCACGGCGATGATCAGCCTTGGCGTGCTGCTGTATCTGAACTGGCGCATGACGATCGTCACGGCGATCGTGCTCGGCCTGTTCGGCGGCGGCATGGCCTACGCCTTCAAGCAGCTGCGGCCGCTGTTCCGCGAGCGCGGCAAGATTCAAGCGGAAGTGACCGGACGTCTCACCGAAGCGCTCGGCGGCATCCGCATCGTCAAGAGCTACACCGCCGAGAAGCGCGAAGAGATCGTCTTCACGCACGGCGCACACAAGCTGTTCCGGAACATCGCCCAGTCGATGACCGGCGTATCCGCGACCACCTCCGGCAGCACGGTCATCATTGGCGTCGTCGGCGTCGTGATGATCTGGATGGGCGGCAACGACATCGTTGCCGGACGCATGACGCTCGGCGACTTCGTGATGTACATCTTCTTCATCGGCCTGCTGGCGGCGCCGATGATCTCGATCGCCAGCATCGGCACGCAGATCACGGAAGCGTTCGCCGGCCTCGATCGCATCCGCGAGATTCTCAACATGCAGACCGAGGACGAGGCCGACGCAGGCAAGGCCGAGCTCGGCGAGATCCGCGGCGACCTTCGCTTCGAAGAGGTCTGGTTCGAATACAACGAGGGCATCCCGGTGCTGAAGAACGTCAGCTTCCACGCCGCGCCGGGAACGACGACGGCGCTGGTCGGGTCGAGCGGATCGGGCAAGAGCACGCTGATCAGCCTGGTGATGGCGTTCAACCGGCCCAACAAGGGCCGCATCCTCGTGGACGGGCGCGATCTTCGCGACGTGCCGCTGCGCGATTACCGCGAGCAGCTGGCGTCGGTGCTGCAGGAGAACTTCCTGTTCGACGGCACCATCGCGGAAAACATCGGCTATGCCAAGCCGGGATCGACGCTCGACGAGATCAAGCGCGCGGCGCAGATTGCGCACTGCGAGGAGTTCATCCTCAAGTTCCCGGAAGGCTACGACACGATCGTCGGCGAGCGCGGCATCAAGCTGAGCGGCGGCCAGCGCCAGCGCGTGTCGATCGCGCGCGCCATCCTTGCATCGCCGAAGGTGCTGATCCTCGACGAAGCGACGTCGAGCCTCGACAGCGAGAGCGAGGAGATGATCCAGGATGGCCTCAAGCAGCTGCGCAGCGGCCGCACCACGTTCGTGATCGCGCATCGCCTGTCGACGATCCGCAGCGCCGATCAAATCCTGGTGATGGAGCACGGCGAGATCGTCGAGCGCGGCACCCACGACGAGCTGCTGGCGCGCGATGGACGCTACCGCCAGTTGTACGACAAGCAGTACAAGCTCGAGACCAACCGCTTCATCAATCCCGGCGAAGACTGGACGCCGGAGCCGCCCAAGCCGGTGGCGCTCAAGCCGGCCTCGACGCAGCTGTAGGCGTCATTCGTTTTATCGAATAATTCATAGTGACAGTTCGTTTTTTACTGTGGAACTCCCAAGGGCAGTGCTCGTATTTGCATAATTGGAGGGACGAACGCAGTGCTGAACAACGTCGGTGATGTGTTGTCGGTGGTGTTGAGGGGCAGCCTGGGCCGCTCGGGCCGCAAACGCGCGCGCCGGGCGACCAAATTCCTGACCGGCAATCGCGGATTCCTGAGCACCAGCGCGCTGATCGGCGCCGCCGGCGTGGCGTGGGGAATCTACGACACGCTCAAAGCCAAGAACCAAAGCGCGGTCGCCTTCCCTGGGGTTCCTGGGGTTCCAGGGGTTCCAGGAGTTCCAGGGGTTCCAGGAGTTCCAGGGGCTCCAGGAACGCCGACCGGTGTCGTTGCCGGCGCCGCAGTGCCGCCCATTCCGGCCGCAATTGAAGCGGCTCTGGATCCGGTGGCGCGCATCATTCGACTGGCGGTGTCGGCGGCGAAGGCTGACGGCACGCTGAGCGAGCAGGAGCGCGGCGTAATCATGGAGCGCGCGCGCGAAGCCGGCCTCGAAGCGGCGGTCGCCGCCGAGTTGAACAACACGCGGCCGCTGGCCGACATCGTCCGCGGCGTAATCGATCCGGACATGAAGCGGGAGCTCTACGTGCTCGCCTTCACGATCGTGCGGGCGGATGAAAGCGTGTCGGGCGCCGAGCGCATCTACCTCGCGCAGCTCGCGCATCAGTTGGGTCTCGACGCCGCGACCGTGCAGGCGCTCGAGAGTGAGATCGCAACCAAGATCGATTCGCAGCCAGAGAATTGATGGCCCGATGGCCTGATGGCCCGATGGCCTGACAAGGAGCAGATAAATGGACGGCTCGAACCAGTGGTACATGGCCATCGGCGGCCATCAGGTAGGACCGGTCAGCCAGCAGGAGATCATCACCAACCTGCAGAACGGCAGCATCGACGCCGAGACGCTGGTGTTCTCGGCGGGCATGTCGCAGTGGCAGAAGGTCAAGGACGTTCCCGCCTTCGCTCCGTTTATCAAGGGAGCTTCGGCGGGCCAGGCCGGCTTCGCGGCCGGTGCCTTTGTGCCGCCGCCGGCGCCCGGACGACGCGCCCACGACATCGACTTCGAGATCCATGGCAACGAGATGCAGTTCGTCGAGGTGCAGCTCGATCCCGGTGAGGGCGCGGTCGCCGAAGCGGGATCGATGATGTACATGACGCAGGGCATCAACATGGAAACGGTGTTCGGCGACGGCAGCCAGCAACGGACCGGCGGCGTGATGGATGCGCTGCTCGGCGCCGGCAAGCGTCTGCTGACCGGTGAAAGCCTGTTCATGACCGTGTTCACGAACCAGGGCCAGGGCAAGCACAAGGTTGCGTTCGGTGCGCCCTATCCCGGCAAGATCATCCCGATGGATCTGAAGGCGCTCGGCGGTCACCTGGTCTGCCAGAAGGATTCGTTCCTCTGCGCCGCCCGCGGCGTGTCGGTCGGCATCGCGTTCCAGAAGAAGCTTGGCGTCGGCCTGTTCGGCGGTGAAGGCTTCATCATGCAAAAGCTCGAAGGCGACGGCCTCTGCTTCGTGCATGCGGGCGGCACGATCCATCACTTCGATCTGGCGCCCGGCGAGACGATGCGCGTCGATACGGGATGCCTCGTGGCGCTGCAGCCGAGCATCAACTACGACATCCAGTTTGTCGGCGGGATCAAGACCGCGTTGTTCGGCGGCGAAGGCATCTTCTTCGCGACGCTGCAGGGCCCCGGCCGCGTCTGGCTGCAGTCGCTGCCGCTCAGCCGCATGGCCGATCGCATCTACTCGGCGGCGCCGCAGGCCAAGGGCTGGCGCAAGGACGAAGGCTCGATCCTCGATCGCGTCGGCGGCCTCGGCGATCTGATCGACGGGCGTTAGAACGCAAGGCGAACTTTAGTTCGCCGGAGCGGCCGCGGGTGTAAGATTCCGCGGCCGACTTTTTATGGCTAAACAGCATACCGGCTGGACATGTCCGCGGTGCGGGCGCCAGTTCGCCAACGCGAATCAAAGCCATTCCTGCAAATCGCCAGTCGCGGTTGCCGCGCATTTCGAAGACCGTCCGGCGTGGATGCGCGCGGCCTTCGATCGCATTGCCAACAAGCTTGGCGACTCAATTCGTGTCAGCGGCGTCGCCAAGGGCATCCACCTCGCAGCGCGCTCGACCTTTGCCGGCGTCCGGATGACCAAAGACAAGATGCACGTCGAGTTCCTGCTCGACGAGGTGGTCAAGAGTCCCCGCATCCGCAAGGTCGAGAAGTTCAGCGCGACGCGCATCGCGCATCATGTCGAGTTGACTGATTCGCGCGGGGCCGATGCCGAGCTGATCGCCTGGCTCAAAGCCTCGCGCGACGGTCACGCTTAGCCGCAGCGAGCGTCGTGAGTAACGCATTCGCAGTCGTCGCGGCCTTCACCAGCGTTCATGAAGCCCACTTCGCGCAGTCGGTGCTCGAGGCCGCTGGCATCGAGGTCCGGATCGCTGACGAACACACGATCTCGATGCACTGGGGGCTGTCGAACGTGCTCGGCGGCGTGAAGCTCCTGGTGCCCGAGGATCGCGTCGAAGAGGCGAGGACATTGCTCGCGTCCAGCGTCACGGTCGAGGACGCGTCGTTGACGAAGGAAGTCGGCGATGCCTTTGCCAATGACCCGTTTGATCTAGAGCGCTTTGTCGACGCGCAGGCTCCTGTCTACCAACAGGCGCTGAGCGAGATACGAGCCGGTGCCAAGCGTTCGCACTGGATGTGGTTCATCTTTCCGCA
>DASUSZ010000169.1:0-19420 GCA_036374815.1 Vicinamibacterales bacterium
CTGGCGTCGCAGAACAAGCTCGAAGAAGCGCTCAACGAAGCGCAGGTCGCGCTGAAGCTGTCGCCGCGCGACGAGGAAATCCATCACACCGTCGGCGCCATCTTCGAGCGCATGCGCCGCTACGAGCAGGCCGCGGCCGCCTACGGCAACTACGTCAACCTGCTGCCCAACAAGGATCGCAGCGACAAGGCGGCGTGGTCGCGATCGCAGATTCGCTTCCTGCGTTCGTTCGGCGAGCGCGAGCCGATCGCGATGGAAGACACCGCGGCCGACGGTCTTCACACCGTCGACTTCAAGGTCGTGGACGACAAGGTGATCGTGCGGGCGCGCGTCAACGGCGGCCGCGCGCAGGACTTCGTGCTCGACACCGGCTCCGAGCTGACGACCATCTCGCGGCAGACCGCGTCGAGCGCGGTGGTGCGGCCGATCACCTACACCTTGAGCGCGGGCGTCGGCGAAGTCGGCCTGCGCGGCCTGCAGCTTGGCCGCCTCGACACGCTCGAGATCGGCACGCTCAAGTTGAGCAACGTGCCGACGCTGATCAAGGCGCCGGCGCTGCGCGGCATCCCGAAGCGGGAGACCGAAAGCTTCTCGCCGCTCGGCCTCGGCCTGTCGATGACCATCGACTACGCGACGCACAAGCTGACGCTCGGCCGCAAGCTGCCGGAAGAGAACGCGCAGTTCACGCTGCCGATGCGTCACCATCGGCTGTCGCTGGTGCGCGGCCTGCTGAACGACAAGCGCCCGACCTACTTCGTCGTCGACACCGGCGGCGAGGTGATCTCGATCAGCACGACGACAGCCGAAGATCTGGATCAGGACCTGCCGAGGAAGATCGCGCTGCGCGTCTACGGCACGTCGGGCTGGGATCGCGATGCGTTCCTGATGCCGGGCGTCGACCTGAAGTTCAACCAGATCAACTACAAGAATTTCGCGGTCGTGGTGTTGAACCTCCAGGCGCCGAGTGTGTTGCTCGGCTTCCAGGTCGGCGGCATCGTCGGCCACAAGTTCCTGAGCCCGTATCGCGTCTCGCTCGATCTCGATCGCAGCGAGCTGCGGATGTCGAAAGCGGGGAATTAGGGACTTCGGGCTCGCGGGCTTGGGGCTTGCGGCTTGGGAATACAATCCCTGAGTGACTTCAAACCCCAAGCCAAAACGCTGGCAGGATTCGACGGCTGAAACCGTTCAGGTCGTCCTTCCGAACGACTCAAATCCGTTAGGTTTCATTCTCGGCGGCACGGTGATGCACTTGATCGACATCACCGGCGCCATCGCCTGTCATCGACACACCAACACGCTCGCCCTCACGGCGGGCGTTGATTCGCTCGACTTCATCCACCCGATCAAGGTCGGCGACCTGATCATCCTCAAGTCGCGCGTGACCTGCGTGTTCACGACGTCACTTGAAGTCGAAGTGGAAGTATTTTCGGAAGCGATTCAGACTGGAGAGCGCAAGCTCACGAGCCGCGCGTATCTGACGTTCGTGTCGCTGGATAAAGACGGCAAGCCCGCGAAGGTTCCGCCGCTGCTCATCGAAACGCCCGACGACGAACAGCGCTGCCGCGACGCGCAGGAGCGCCGCGCCGAACGCCTGAAGAGAAAGAACAAATCGTGAAATGAAAAAGCGGCGCGTAAGCGCCGCTTTCCCCAAGCCCGCAAGCCCGTAGCCCGCCTACCAGTCGTAGCCAATCCACACCGAGAACTTCGGCTTGCGGAACTCGGCGCTGCCGCCCTGCAGGTGGAACTTGACGTCTTCCCACTGCTTGTTGAGCAGCGTGCGCCAGGACCAGTCGAAGTGGACCGGGAACCCGAGCGCGAAGGTCGCCAGGCTGATGCCGTACGAGGCACGGCTGTCGACGAGCCTGAGGCCGCTGACCGCCTGCGCGTCGCCGTAGAGCACCTGCTCGGTGACCGAGTCGAAGCCGACGATCGGCGTTTCGAGCGTCGTGTCCTTCGAATAGAACTTGAACGGCTGCGAGTCGAAATACGCGCCGCCGATGCCGGCGAAGAGCGTGGCCCGCACGCCGCCGAGGACGCCGATCGGCGTCGCCATCGCGTCGATCAGCGGGAAGCGCAGCTCCGCGTTGGCGAAGAACGCGTTCTGCCCGATGAACGACAGGTAATCGTAGCCGCGCAGCTCGCTGTTGCCGCCGAAGTAGGTGAAGTCCGGGTTCTCGCCGATGCTCTTGAAGCCGCGCGCGCGGAACGCCAGCAGGCCGGTGGCGCCAAGCCGGTAGTACTTGCGCGCGTCGCCGTCGAAGGTCTGCCGGCCGAGCATGTTGCCGAACGGCGGTGCGTATTCGTACGCCAGCCGCATCGTGCTCCCCGACAGCGGTCCGAACTCGCGGAAGACCGTGGTTTCCTGCACGAAGGCGGCGCCGATCGGCGTCATGTAACCGTTGTTGAACAGGTTGCGGCCGAAGTTCTGCTGCTGGTACTGCTGCGATTGCTGCTCGACGAACGGATCGTTGAAGCGCTCCTGGTAGCGGCTGAACCCGCCGAACAGCTCGATGCGGCGATAGCGATTGAACGGATAAATCGCGAACGCGGTGCCGCCCTGGATGGTGCGCGTCGCCGTCGCGAAGTCGCGATCGATGTACTGCGCCAGGTACGGATCGTAGAGCAGGCCTTCGAGCTGGCCGTAATAGAACTGCGTCATGTTGAAGCCCTGGATGGCCCACTGCAGACGCTTTTCCATGTTCTGCCAGGTGAACGACATGGTGCGGTACTGCGACACCGACGCCACCAGCAGGCTGAACTGCTGATCGCCGAGCACGTCGGTGAAGGTCACCTGGGTGCCGCCGAACACGTCGCCGCCGCTCGTCACGCCGAGGTTCACCGGCGGCCGGCCCTCGAGGAACAGCTTCTCGAACTTGCCCTTCTTCTTCTTGTTGTCCGGCACCAGCGTGTGCATCAGCGGCGCCTGGAAGTCGACGATCGGTCCCGGCGATCCGAAGTCGGCCGACGCCACCTTGGTGATTTCATCCTTGCGCTCGAGGATGTGCAGGCCGTACTCGCCCTTGAAGTAGGTGACGAACGCGAGGCGGTTCTGCGGCGCGTCCTTCAGCACCACCGGCGAGAGGTTGCCGGACAGCGCGTCGCTGTACTGCTTCAACTCGTTGGTCTTCAGGTCGAGCGTCCAGATGTTGTAGATCTGTCCGTTCTTCGCGACCTCCGGATCGATCGGCTCCGCCGGGTTGACGCCGGTCGACGCGAACACCAGCGTGTTGGCGTCGATGAACTGCGCGCCGCCCTCGTCGTGCGTGCCGAAGGTGAGCTGCGTCGGGTTCGAGCCGTCGGCGTTCATGCGGAACAGCTTCTCGTTGCCGCTGACGCGGACGAGATACACGATCGACCGGCCGTCCGGCGCCCACGTCGGCGCGTAGGCCGCGAACTTGTCCTTGGTCAGGTTGGTGATCTCTTTGGTGTCGAGATTGATCACGAAGATGTCGGCGTCGCCGCCGCGCAGGCCCGAGAACGCGATCGTCTTGCCGTCGGGCGAGAAGTCCGGCGATTCCGGCGAATCGATCGTCGTCAACGGGATCTTGATCTCGACCTTCTTGGTGACGACGTTCTGGACCACCAGCGAGCGGTCCTTCTCGGTGCGCACGAAGTAGGCGAGGCGATCGCCTTGCGGCGACCACGACATCCACGGCACGGTGTTGAACCGCAGCGTCGAATACGCGAGGTACTCGAAGCCCATGCTCTGGTCGAAGCCGCTCGTCAGGTTGCGGATGATCTCGCCGTCCTTCGCCGAGATCAGGACGATGTCCATCTCGCGATCGCGTCCGTTGATCGTGACCGCGGCCAGCAGGTCGCCCGACGGCGAGGGCTCGATCGACAGCACGTTGGCGAAGCGGCCCTTGCGCGGGTCGGGCGCGAGGTCGCGGCCGTAATCCGCCGGGCGCTCCTTGTCGCGGAACGGCTTGAACCGCTCCTTCAAGTAGCGATCGAACTGCTGGTCCCATTCCTCCGGCGTAATCTGAAAGGCTTCCTGATACGCATCGTCGCTGCCGCCAATCACCGAGCGGCGCAGCGCGAACACGTAGGCGCGCACGCCTTCCTTGCCCCACTTCGATTCCATGAATTCGAAGGCGGCGTGCCCAAGGTTGTAGATCAAGCGCGGATTGCTGAACCCGCCGTACTCTTCCATCTCGCTCATCTTCGGAACGATGTCCGAGACGGCGGCGTCGCGCACCGTCATCATGTCGGCGGGCTGCCACACGCCGGTCATGTAGTCCGACATGCCTTCGAACACCCACAGCGGCATGTTGCGGCGAATCAGGCCGGTCGGGATGATGTCGAACTGGAACTGGTGGGTGAGCTCGTGAACGATCAGGCGATAGAGCAGATCGGGCGGCTCGTCGATCGGCATCAGGATACGATAGCGTCCCGGCTCGGCGAACGCGCCGACGCCTTCCTGGGCGGCGCCCGGGATCACGTTCTGCTGCCAGAACTCGCTGGCCGTCGAGAACAGAATCAGCGGCAGCTTCATCGACAGGTCGTGTTTCAGCTCGGAGCTGACGTGCTGATACGCGCTTTCGGCGTAGCCGGCGATGCGTTCGAGATGCGGCTCGATCTCCGGGTAGTAATAGATCTCGAAGTGTTCGGTCTGGTAGGTGTGCCAGTCGAAGTTGTCGTAGCGGATCTGGTTCTTGCCGTAATAGGGGATATAGCCGGTTTGCGCCATCGCAACGCTTGGCGCGCCGAGCAACGCCAGCATCAACACAACTGCCGTACGCATAGGGACTCCTTGGAGCATCTTACCGATCCGGAGACGAGGCCCGCAATTCTGACCCGAGCTCTTACTCCCGGCCAGCAATATTCGATCCGCGGCGTTCGTCCTCTTGTGCGGACGCGCCGCTCGCCGCCGGGCCGACCCGAAACCTCTGAATTCAGGCGTTCTCCACCGGAAACCGCGTCGCGCCGCGCCGCGTAACTTGTTGTCTCGCATGCCGCGGTGTCGCCGGAATGAGGCAAAATAGAAGCATGGAAGAACAACTGCCGCCGGTTGCGCCCGAGCCATCCTCGCCCGCGCCGTCGAACAAGATGCGGAGCGTCGCGGTCGCGGCGACCGCCATTGCGCTGCTCGCCATCGCGATTCCGTTCGTGTGGTCGCCGAACGAGGAAGCCGCGCAAGCGGAGTCGGCCATCGCCGGCGTCACGCCCGCCGCGTCGCACGACAGCGGCGAATCGAGCGAGAGCGCCTCCTGCATGGCCAACGCGAAGCCGGCCAACTGGGATTTCAAGTTGAAGGACATGGACGGCAAGGAAGTCTCGCTCGCGTCGTTCAGGGATCCGAACAAAGTGGTGTTGCTGAATTTCTGGGCAACGTGGTGCGGCCCGTGCAAGGCGGAGATCCCGGGCTTCGTCGAGCTCCAGGAAAAGTACCGCGACAAGCTCACCATCATCGGCTATTCGGTCGACGACACGGCGGAGCTGGCGAAGAAGTACGCCGCCGAATACAAGATGAATTACCCAGTCCTGCTCGGCGAGGGACGCGAAGATGTGCAGGATGCGTACGGACCGATCTGGGGCATCCCGGCGTCGTTCATCATCAGCAAGGACGGCAAGGTGTGCCGCAAGCACATGGGCATCGCGCCGAAAGCCGTCTTCGAAAAAGAAGTTGTCGCGCTGATGAACTGATACAATCAGTTCAATCATGCTCAAGGGATTCGTGCACGCGCGTCTTGCCTGCGGTTGCCGTCTCGCGTTTCGCGAAGGATCGTCCGGCAGCCCGGTGCTGGTCGTCCTCGACGCCAAGTCGACCGGCTGCGTGAATCCGCGCCACGTCTCGGGCCTGCCGCTCTACGACTATCGCGAGGCGCTGCGTCCGTCGACGCGCTTCAATCCCGCTGAAGAAGAGTTTGAAGAAGAGAATTAGTAGCTAGTAGTTAGTAGCTAGTAGCTAGAAATACAAAAAGGACGCTGCTCTCGCAGCGTCCTTTTCTGTTTTATCTCCGTGTCCTCGCTAGCTACCAGCTACCAGCTACTAGCTACCAGCTACCAGCTACTTCTTCCTGAACGGGAAGATTCCCATCGCCACGCTCATCTGCACGTGATGCGGCCGCCATTCATCGCTGAAGCGGCCGGTCGCCGTGGTGACCACGACGTCGGGATCGGTATAGGTGTAGCTCAATTGCGTGCGCAGGCTGATCTTGTGATGCAGGAAGTATTCGGCCTTCAGCTGCGGACGCACGACGAACGAGTTGCTGACATCGATCGCGATCGGCGGCTGCGAGCTGAACACGGCCGGCGCCGATGGATCGATCTCGACGTGGTTGAACGAGTAACCCACGTTAACCTGCGCGCCGTAGACCATCTTGCCCTGCACCCACTGGTAGCCGATGCCGCCGAGCACCTGGCGCGCGCGGAAGCGGCCGAATTCGTTGCCTTCGGTCGTCTCGAGCGCACCGCTGTAGCCGGAGAAGCTGAACGGGTACTTGACGCCGGTCCGCTTCGAGCCCGCCGTGCCGTAGCCGACGCCGAAGCTGCGTCCCATCTGCACGTCGTTGTCGATCGACGAGCGCGAGCTCAGCGACACGTAGACGCCGGATTTTTCGATCAGCGTCTTCACTTTGTCTTTCATGAAGTCGCCCTGCGCCTCGGCAGGCCGCGGCAGCAGCGCGAAAAGAAGAGCGACGGTTAGGCCGAGGTTTCGCATTCTCACGGACAGTGAGACTGCAAAACCCAGGCCCTTTATTCTCAGATCTCAGATCGGAGATTTCAGATTTGGCGTGCCCTTTATAACTCTCGTAATGCCGAGGGTATGGGCAAACGTGCCGCCCTCAGGGCAGGGAACAACCCTCCGATTAATCCCATCAGCAGCGCGTAAGTAATGCCCATCCCCAACAGCTGAGGTGTGACCTGGAAGGCGAACGCGACCTGGCTGAACGTCGAGATATTCATCGTCGAGGTCTGGTAGCCGTTGAATGCGACATACGCGATGATGCCGCCGATCACGCCGCCGATGGCGGCAAGCGACAGCGATTCGCTCAACACCGAGACCAGCACCGACGTGGTGTTGAAGCCCAGCGCTCGCAGCGTGGCGATTTCGCGCGACCGCGTCGATACGGCTGTGTACATCGTCAGGATGGCGCCGAACACCGCGCCGATGCCCATCAGCACGGCGATGCCGTAGCCGATGCCGCGAATCAGCGAGCTCAACGCACGCGACTGCTGCGCGTAGTACTCGGCCTCGCGCCGCACCTGCACGTTGACCTGCGGATTGGCGATCAGCCAGTCGCGAAACTGGTCGAAGTTGTCGGACGCATCGAGCCTGGCGAGCACCGTTTGATAGGTGTTGCCGCGCCGGTAGGCGCCCTGCAGCACGCGCGAGTCGATCCAGATCTCGGTTTCGGCCACGCTGCCGTCGGTCTCGAACACGCCGACGACCTGGAAGCGGTTCTGGCCCGACACGATGGTGTTGCCGACGGTGAGGCCCTGGAAGTTGACGCTGGCGCCGCGGCCGACAATCACCTCGGTGGTGCCGAACTCGAACATGCGGCCTTCGACGATCGAGAATTCCTCGCGCACCGCGGTGGCGGCCGGCTCGACGCCGCGCAGCGGCACGTTCGCCGGGCTGTTGGTCCCGATCTTCGGGATGTCGATGATCACGTAGAGCTCGGCGCTCGCGACGGCCGTCTGACCGTTGCGGCGCAGGCCCGGCGCCTGCTTGATGATGTCGACCTCCGGCGCGCCAAGGCCGCTCGTCATTTCGCTGTCGGCGCCGCTGCGCATCACCAGCGCGCGATTGTCGGAGCCGGACTGTTCCATCGCCGCGCTGAACCCCTGCGCGATCGACAGCACCGACACCAGCACGATCACCACGCCGGCAATGCCGACGATCGCCACGCCCGACGAGCCGAGGCGGTGCGGGATGGTGCGGAGGTTCAGCAGCGTGACCGCAACGGTTTGCTTGATGAAGTTCACGTCAGGATCTCCTCAGTGCGTCGGTGATCTTCAGGTTCATCGCGTTGATCGCCGGCCACGCGCCCGCGATCAGGCCGAGCACCAGCACCATCACCGCGCCGACCGCCACGTCGCGCGGCGGCAGGACGAAGATCGGCAGCATGCCGTTGGTCGGATCGCCCTGCTGCACGATCAGCCACGCCGCCGCGAGGCCGAGCGACCCGCCGAGCACCGCGATCAGCACCGACTCGCTCAGGATCAGCGTGAGCACCGCGGTGTTCGAGAAGCCGAGCGTCTTCAGCACGCCCATTTCGCTGGTGCGCTCGCGCACCGACTGCGCCATCGTGTTGGCGGCCACCAGCAGCATCGTGAACAGCACCGCGACGAGAATCGCGATCATGATCGCGCCGATGTCGCCGACCTGCTTGGCAAAGCCCTCGACGAATCCCTTTTCCGTGGTCGTCTTGGTTTCCGCCGACGAGTTCGCGAACATCGCATCGAACTTCGCGCCCATCTGCTGCGCCTGCGACGGATCGGCGATCTTGACGACGTACCAGCCGACCAGCCCTTCGCCCTGGCGCCGGTTCTCGTCGAGATAGTCGTAGCGGAAGAAGAACTGCGTCTTGTCGACGGAGGCTTCGCCGTCGTACATGCCGACGATGTTGAACTCCCAGACCTGGCCCTGCTTGGGCTGCCAGATCGTGCCGGTGATCGGGATGCGATCGCCGATCTTCCAGCCGAACCGCTTCGCGAGATCGACGCCGACAATCGCGCCCTGCCGGTCGGCCAGCCACGCCTTGACCTGATCTTCGGGAATCTTGAACTCCGGATAGATCTTCATGAACGGCTCGGGCTCGACGACCATCTGCGCGAAGAAGTTCGCAGGGTCCTGGTAGACGCCGCCAAACCACGTCTGGTGCGACACCGTCGCCACGCCTTCCGTCGCGGCGAGCCGCTCCTTGTACGACACCGGCAGCGGCATGATCAGGCTGACCTTGTGGATGATCACCAGCCGATCGAGGCCCGCGATGTCCACGCCGAAGCTGAACGCGCCGCGGATCGTCATCAGCAGCCCGAACAGCAGGAACGCGACGAAGACCGAGAGCAGCGTGAAGATGGTGCGGATCTTCTTGCGCCACAGGCTGCTCCAGAGCAACGGCAGGAATTTCATGCGTGCACGCTCTCTTTCACCTCGGCCATCAGCTGGCCCTTTTCGAGGTGCAGCGTGCGCTTGGCGCGCTCGGCGGCGCGCGGGTCGTGCGTCACCATCACGATGGTCTTGCCGTGATCGCGGTTGAGCGCCTGCAGCAGGTCGAGGATTTCATCGCCGGCCTTGCGATCGAGATCGCCGGTCGGCTCGTCGGCCAGCAGCAGCGTCGGATCGGTCACGATCGCGCGCGCGATGCCGACGCGCTGCTCCTGTCCGCCCGACAGCTGCCGCGGGTAATGCTTCGCGCGCTCGGCCAGGCCCACCACCCTCAGCGCAATCGCGACGCGCTTCATCCGCTCGGCTTTCGACAGGTTGGTCAGCAGCAGCGGCAATTCCACGTTGCGCTCGGCGGTCAGCACCGGCAGCAGGTTGTAAAGCTGGAACACGAAGCCGATGTGATGCGAGCGCCACCGTGACAGCTGTCCGCCCGAGAGCGCGCCGATGTTCGTGCCGGCCACCTCAATCGTGCCGCCGGAGGGTTGATCGAGCCCGCCCAGCAGGTTGAGCAGCGTCGTCTTGCCCGACCCGGAGGGCCCCATCAACGCCAGGAAGTCGCCCTGCGGAATGTCGAGCGTGACGCCCTTGAGCACATCGATGCGCTCGCTGCCGCGGGTGAAGTACTTGTGGACGCCGTTGATCTTGACGAGTTCGCTCATTTGACAACTATCTCCTTGCCCGCCGCCAGCTCCGGCGGCGCGGCCACGACCACGCGGTCGCCGCCCTTCAGTCCGGCCAGCACTTCGACGCGATCGCCGTCGGTGCCGCCAATCTTCACTGCGCGCCGTTCAACCGTCTGTCCGGCGACCAGGAACACGAACGTCTGCCCGCTGTCGGTCTTCACCGCGCCCTGGGGCACCAGCGTCACCGCTTGCGCAGTGCGTGCGGCAGCGGTGTCGGATTCGCGCAGGAACGTCACCTTCACGCCCATGTCCGGAAGGATGCGCGGATCGAGCTGCTTGAACCCAATCCGCACGAGCACGGTCGCCTTCTGGCGATCCGCGGTCGGCACCACCGCGATCACGTTCGCGGGAATCTCGAAATCCGGATACGCGTCGAGCACTGCGGTGACCGGCTGTCCGGGACGCACGCGATTGATATACGACTCGTTGACGTCGACTTCGATTTCGAGCGATCGCATGTCGACGATCGTCGAGATGCCGGTGCGCGTGAAGCCGCCGCCCGCCGAAACAGGGGAGACCATCTCGCCGGGCTGCGCGTCCTTCGAGAGCGCCACACCGTTGAACGGCGCGCGGATGACGGTGTCTTCGATTGCCGTGAGCTGCAGCGCGATCTGGCTTTCGGCGACCTTGACCTGTTCCTGCAGCGAGGCGATGCGCGCCACGAGTGAATCGACTTCGGCTTTGGCGTTGTCGATGTCGTTCGGCGTGTTCAGTCCTTCCTGACGCAACCGTTCTTGACGCTGCAGCTGCACGCGCGCCTGTGCGAGACGCACTTCGCTTTCGGGGATCTGCCGTTTCGCCGCCTCGAGCTGCGCGCGATACAGCCTGAGCGTTGCCTGCAGCGTGGAGTCGTCGAGCCGTGCGAGCACCTGGCCTTCGCGGACTTCCATGCCTTCCTCGACGTTCACCTCGATCACCTTGCCGGTGACCTTCGACGACACCGTCGCCTTGCGCCGCGCCGTCACGTAGCCGTTGCCCTGCAGCACCGACGCCTGCGCGCCCGCGGCCCGCTCCGTGACGGTGGCCACTTCCACTTCGACCGGGCGCTCGCGCCGCAGCCAGTAATAGGTGGCGCCGCCGACGGCGGCGCCGAGCACCAGGATCACGACCCATTTCACCCATCGGCCCCGATTCACATCGAGCGGCTCGCGCTCGATTTTCAGGGCAGAGAGGTCGTCAATATCGGCCACGGATCAGCTACCTCGAAGCCAAAAATGATATGCGAAGAAAAAGCGAAGTGCAATCTCTCCACCAAAAATTCTGCACGCTCGTTATGACGTCGTTTGGCAGGGGAGATATTCGACAATCCGGCCGAGCGGCCGGATTCGTTACTTGAGCGGTCCGCCTTCGCCGCGTTTCGGCGAGGCAGGCTTCCTTTTCTCGTCCTCGCTCAGCCGGCCCGCCTGCTGGGCGGCGCGGCGCAGGACGAACTCGATCTGCGCATTGAGGCTGCGCAGATCGTCGTTCGCCCAGCGCTGGATCGCTTCCAGCACGGCGGGATCGATACGAAGTAGGAAAGGTTTGCGGTCGGCCATTCCGGCTCCCGGTTCCCGGATCCCCGGTTCCCGTTACTGGTAGATCGTTCCGGTGTTGATCACCGGCTGCGTGTTGCGATCGCCGCACAGCACGACCAGCAGGTTGCTGACCATGGCCGCCTTGCGCTCCTCGTCGAGCTGAATGATCGACTTGCTCGACAGCATGTCGAGCGCCATTTCGACCATGCCGACGGCGCCTTCGACGATGCGCTGGCGGGCGGCGATGATCGCGCCGGCCTGCTGCCGCTGCAGCATCGCGGCGGCGATCTCGGGCGCGTAGGCCAGGTGGCTGATGCGGGCTTCGATCACCTCGACGCCGGCTTTCACCAGGCGATCGTGGATCTCGCGCTTCAGGTGATCGGCGACCGCGCTCGTGTGCCCGCGCAGCGACACGTGCGCATCGTCATGCGCGTCGTAGGCGTAGCTGGTCGCGAGGTTGCGCAGCGCCGCTTCGCTCTGCACCTTCACGTAGTGCTCGTAGTCATCGACTTCGAACACCGCTTCCGCGGTCTCGAACACCTTCCACACCACGACGGCGCCGATCTCGATCGGATTGCCGTCGATGTCGTTGACTTTGAGATGGGAGCTTTCGAAGTTGCGCACGCGGAGCGAGACCTTCTTCTTGGTGAAGAAGGGATTGGCCCAGCGCAGTCCCTGGAGTTTCGCGGTGCCTTTGTATTCTCCGAACAGTTGCAGCACCTTGCCTTCGTTCGGATTGACCATGAAAAGCCCCGCGGACATGAACACCGTCAGGGCGATCAGCACGGCCGAGAGGATGATTTCGGGCGCTTCCTCCGCGCGGATGTTCATCACCAGCATCCAGATGAAACCGGCGGCGGCGAGGATCAGGACGAGGAGCACGGGCAGGCCGGGCAATCCGTTGTAGGCACGTTCGCGAATCATGGACAGGGGTCCTCCTTGAAAACGATATTATTGTGATATCACTTTGCTATCGGTGTCAAGGCAGAGCTAACTTGTTGAATCCATTTGAATTAAGCTGAAGCACATGGCGAAGCTGACGAGCGAGCGCGACATCCCGTGCCCCTGCTGCGGTGCCGTCCTGACGATCGATCTCAACCTTGGCCGCGTCGTCAGCCACGAGGCGCCGCCCAATCCGGACCGCCCCGAGCTCGACAACGCGCAGAAGATCCTCGCCGAGCAGGCCGCCAAGCGCGACGCGCTCTTCGAGCAGTCCTTCCAGAACGAGAAGAACAAGGGCGACGCGCTGTCGAAGCGCTTCGAGGAAGCGCTGCGCGAAGCGAAGAAGGAGCCCGTCTCGAAGCCGTTGCGCGGGTTCGATCTCGACTGATGGCCGACGAGTCGAACCGCACGCGCACGGTGCGCGTGGCCACCTACAACATTCATCGCGGACGCGGCCTCGACGGGCGCACGCGGCTCGAACGCATTGCCAGCGTGCTGGCCGCGATCGATGCCGACGTCGTCGCGCTGCAGGAAGTGATTGGCGCGAGCCCGCTCAAGGCGGGGCAGGCGGCCGAGCTCGGTGCCGCGCTCGGCATGGGCTGGGTGATGGCGCCGACGCGGCATCTTCGGACTGCGCTATTCGGGAATGTCGTCCTCAGCCGGCTGCCGATTCGTCAGCATCAGCAATATGACCTGACGTGGAAAACCTGCGAGCATCGCGGCGTTCAACGCGTCGACCTCGCGATGGAAGACGACACGCTGCATTTTTACAACGTGCACTTCGGGACGTCGCTGCTCGAACGCCGCAACCAGGCCGTCAAGCTGGCCTCGATCGTTCACGATCGGCGCGTCGTCGGTCCGAAGATCGTGCTCGGTGATTTCAACGAATGGGCGCGCGGCATCGAGAAGGACATCCTCGCCGAGCGGCTGCAGAGCGTCGACCTGCGGAAGTACCTGAAACGCGGCGGGCGATCCTACCCGAGTTTCTTTCCAATCCTGCATCTCGATCACATCTATTACGAGGGCAAGGTGGAGGTGCTGAAGGTCACGATGCCGCGCGATCGCGTGACGCTGATGGCGTCCGATCACCTGCCGCTCGTCGCCGATCTCAAGATCGGCTTCGACTAATAGAACTCCTTCGGCAGCGGCTCCCACTTGTCGCGGCCGCGATAGTAGAGCGGCTTTTTGTCGTTGTGGGTCGCGCGGTATTCCTGGTACTTCCGCAGCAGCACCCGATAGCGGCGGATCGACGACTTGATCTGCCGATGCGGCAGATCGATCAGCATCTGCTCGACCTTCCACACGTTGTTGGTCGTCAAGCGCCAGTCGTACTTGCCCATCGCGTCGGCAAGATTGGCGACGCCAAAGCCTTTGACGCGGCCGGTGTAATCGACGTAGCCGTCGTAGTAGCTGCGCGCGAGCGCCCGGGTCGTCCGGAAACGCGGTTTGCGCCCATGCAACCCGGGATCGCGCGATCGCGCAACCGAACCCCACCCGGTCTTCGCGCGATAAACGAAGATCACATGGTCGAGCCAGTCCTGCGACTCGAGGCTCATCACCAGCGGCGGATAGCCATGCTGCTCGAGCACCACTGCGGCGAAGAGCGCCGCCTCCATGCAGTGCGCCGTGCGAGTACGAACGACCGGACGGAAGCTGCGCTGCGTCTCGCCGTCTTTTTCGGTGTTGTAGGCGAGCGCGTTCAGCCAGCGTTGCACTTTCGCGGGCGTATTGAGCCTTGCGATCAGCGCGCGCTCCGCCCTCGTGAACGGCAGCTTCGGCGGAGTAATGCGCGACGAATCAACGCGCGGGAAGCGTTTTCTTGAGGGCATCCGCGAGTTCGGCGGCGGTCCAGCCGTTGTTGTCGAGGATCGCGGCGACGCGGCCCGATGGGTCGATCACGGCGGTGCGGAGGTTGTGCGTGATCGTGTTGTCCTTCTCGCGAATCACGTTGATGCCGAACTCAGCGGCCATGCGATCGACGACCGGCTGCGGCGCGGTCGCGAATCGCCACACCCGCGGATCGGCGCCGGTCTTCTTGGCGTGCGCGCGCAGCACCTCGGCGCGATCGAATTCGGGATCGAAGCTGATCGACAGCAATTTGACGCGCCCCGCAAGCGCCGGATCGGCTGCCGCGATCTGCTGCACCTCGCCGAAACGGCGGTCGATCATCGGGCAGAACTGCGGCAGCGGGCAGCGCGTGTAGATGAAGCTGACGGCAGCCGCGGAGCCGCGCAAGTCGCCGAGCGTGACCGTTGCACCGTCTTGATCGATCAGCGGAGTATTCGGAACGGCGTCGCCCGGTTTCAGGATGCTGACGCCGGCCGCGGCCGGAATCGTGGTGCGCGCGTCTTCGGGCAGCGGCGCCGATCCCGTCCTGGTAATCGCCGACAAGTGCGCGCGTTCACGTCCAACCACGAGCGTCGCCGTGATCAAATCGCCCGCGGCGCGATCTTTAATCAGCGCCGGATCGTTCACCACGTACGGCATCGTCATCGCCGGCATGAAGCCTGGGATGTCGTCGTGCTTGACGAGCAGTTCGTTGGTGTCCGGCTTGACGACGAGAATCTGTCCGGTGAGGGGATAGGTGCGCGTGGCGTCCGGCGTGCCGCAGGCGGCGCCGATTATCGCGGCGGCCAACGCTATAATCGTGCGCGTTCGCATTCATCATGATTTTAGTCGGGACCAGCGGCTACAACTACCCGGAATGGAAGGGCAGCTTCTATCCTTCTGACTTGCCGACCGCAAAGATGCTCCCGTACTACGCGAGCAAGTTCCCGACGGTCGAGATCAACTACACCTTCTACCGGATGCCGACGCCGAAGCTGATTGCCGGCTGGCGCGCGCAGGTGCCGCCGGAATTCCGCTTTACGCTCAAGGCGCCCAAGCGCATCACGCACGACAAGCGGTTGCGCGCCGCCGATGTGGAAAGTTCACTGAGCGGCTTCCTGACGGCGGCAGCGGAGCTCGGTCCGCAGATGGCGGCGCTGCTGTTTCAACTGCCGCCAAACTTCAAGAAAGACGTTGGCCTGCTGAAGGAATTCCTCGCGTTGCTGCCGCCCAAGACCACCGCGGCGTTCGAGTTCCGCAATGCGTCGTGGCTCGACGAGGATGTGTTCGATGCGCTGCGCGCCCGGAACATCGCGCTCTGCATCGCCGACAGCGAAACGCGCGAGACGCCGCTGGTGCAAACCGCCGACTACGCGTACTTCCGGTTGCGCGACGAAGGTTACGGCGAGGCCGACATCGCCAGATGGACGGCAACCGCGAAACAGGCCGGCACGACGGCAAAAGATGTGTTCGTCTATTTCAAGCATGAGGATGAAGGAAAGGGCGCAGCGTTTGGTCAACGAATGATGACGCTGCTCGGTCAAACCGCATGAAGAAACTGTTGGTGATTGTTGCCATGATTTCCGCGGCGTGCTCGCCGCAATCGCAGGCGCCGTCAAACGCATCGCCGTCGGGGCCGTCGATCGACGTCGTTGAATTGAGCGCGACCGAGGCGCGCGATCGGATGGCGTCCGGCCAGCTGACATCGGCAGCGCTGACGAAGGCGTATCTCGACCGCATCGCCAAGGTCGATGATGCCGGTCCGACCCTGAATTCCGTGATCGAGATCAATCCGAACGCCGCCGCCGATGCGGCCGCGCTCGATGCCGAGCGCAAGGCTGGGAAGGTGCGCGGCCCGATGCATGGCATTCCCGTGCTGATCAAGGACAACGTCGACGTCGCCGGCATGGTGAACTCGGCCGGCTCGCTCGCGCTTGCCGACAATCGTCCTGCCGAAGATGCATTCATCGTGAAGCGGCTCCGCGATGCGGGCGCGGTGATTCTCGGCAAGGCCAATCTCAGCGAGTGGGCAAATTTCCGTTCGACGCGCTCGACCTCCGGATGGAGCTCGCGCGGCGGGCAGACGAAAAACCCCTATGTGCTCGATCGCAATCCGTGCGGTTCAAGCTCGGGCACCGGGACCGCGATCGCCGCGAGCCTTGGCGCGATCGGCGTCGGCACGGAAACCGACGGCAGCATCATCTGCCCGGCGTCGGTGAATGGACTCGCCGGGCTCAAGCCGACGGTTGGCCTGGTCAGCCGCTCGGGCATCATTCCGATCTCGGTATCGCAGGACACCGCCGGCCCGATGGCGCGCACGGTGGCTGACGTGGCGTTGATGCTGACCGCCATGGCCGGTGTCGATCCGGCCGATCCATCCGGCAAAGCCGCGACCGGCAAGATCGCCGCGGACTACACCGCATTCCTGAAGGCCGATGCGCTCAAGGGCAAACGCTTCGGCGTCGTGCGGCAGGCGATGGGCTATCACCCGGACGTCGACGCGTCGATGGAGAACGCGATCGCCGCTCTCAAGAGCGCCGGCGCGGAAGTCATCGACGTCAAGATTGCGACCTACAACAACTGGAACGGGCCCGAATTCGACGTGCTGTTGTACGAGTTCAAGGATGGCCTGAACGCGTACCTGAAGAAGGCGGGATCGCCGCACACGTCTCTCGAAGCGCTCATTGCCTGGAACAAGGCGAACGCGAAACAGGTGATGCCGTTCTTCGGCCAGGAAATTTTCGAGCAGGCGCAGGCGAAGGGGCCACTCACCGATGCGGGCTACGTTCGCGCGCGCGATACGGCGCGCCGCCTGGCAGGGAAGGACGGCCTCGTTGCGGCACTCGACGCCAACAAACTCGATGCGTTGATTGCGCCCAGCCTGTCACCGGCATGGCCGACGGATCATGTGCTCGGCGATCACTTCGTCGGCGCGGGCTATGGCATGGCCGCGGTTGCCGGCACGCCCAGCATCACGGTGCCGATTGGCGAAAGCCACGGCCTGCCGCTCGGCCTCACCTTCATGGGCCGCGCCTACAGCGAAGGCGAGTTGATCGGGTTCGGATTTGCGATCGAGCAGGCGACCAAAGCGCGCAAGGCGCCGCAGTACAAGGCGACGATTAACTGATTCGGTAATCGGAGAACATGATCATCGCCTGGCGCCGCTTGCGGCGGAACGGCCAGGGCAGCCGGAAGAACGGCTTGCGGATCCGGATCGTCATGGCGATGCCGTGAGGGAGCCGGCGCGGTTCGGGCGGCGGCGGCGCCGGCCGCGCCGTCGCGGTTCGCGGCGTGGTGACCGTCTTCGAGATCGCCGACGCCACGTCGCCGGCCTTGGCCGGCGCGCTGCCGTCGCGGCGCAACAGCTCGGCGACGCGCCATGCGATCTCGTCGATCGTTTCAGTGGAAATGGCTGGCTGCGATGCCGGCGGCTGCACGTCGGTGGCGCGGCGCCGCGGATGTTTCAATCGCGAGTCGATGTCGGCAATCGCGACGTCGAGCTCGTTCTGCCATTCGAGCGAATCGCTTGCGGCTTCACTCAATTGCGCATCCTCGCCCGGCGGGGGGCCGCCAGGCGGGGTGCGACTGGGCCCCGTCATGCCCGTGATATCGGCGCAATGTTGTAAACGCGTTACGCCAAACCGCCCGCGCGGAGCGCGGGCAAGCGACGCAGGCTACTTTTGCGCAGTGGCGGACCACGTGCCGGTGGCCAGGCCGCCGAAGTCGGCTTCGCCTTCCATCTTGTCCATCGCGACCTTGCCCGTGTAGGTGATCACCATCGGCGAGCCGTTATACGAAATCGTGATCGCCATGGTGATCTTCTCGCCTTCGATCGCGATGCTGTCGTAGGGCCGCTCGCCCTGCGCGCTCTTGCCGACGGCGACCACCTTGCCGCCTTCTTCGCGAATGACCAGCGTGGACTTGAATTCGCCTTCGGGCGAGATGGTGGTGAAGTCCCACGTGCCGAGGCCCGCCTTCTGGGCCGAGGCTGAAGACGCGAACATCATCAAAGCGAGGATTGCAAACAAAACGCGGGCCGGTTTCATGCAACATTCTCCTTCAAGAAATCAACGACGAGGGTTTCGGCGAAGTATCCATCATAGCCGTTCGTGTGCGCGGGAGCCTCGACGAACGCGCAGTGGCCGCCCGTAGGCGTAATGACGGTGGTGATGTTCGGATTGTTCTTCACTGCCGGCGCTTCGAAGATATGCGGCGGCACGAATGGATCGTCGGCCGCGCTCAGGATCAGCGCCGGACGCGCCACCCTGTCGATGACGCGCATCGCGCTGGCGCGGTGGTAGTAGTCGCTGGCGCCGTTGTAGCCGTGATGCGGCGCGGTGTAGCGATCGTCGAAGGCGCGGATCGACCAGATCTTCCACAGGCCCTTCAGGTCGAACAGATCCGGGAAGGTCTTCGACTTGCGCCGCATGCGACCCTGCAGGTTGCGGCAGAAATTCCACTCGTAGATGCGGTTCTCGCGCCGCTCGATCGACTGCATGCACTGTTCGAGCTCGATCACCGGCGAGACCGCGGCGAACGCCCTGACCTCCGGCATCTCGCCTTCACCGAGCTCGCCGGCCAGCTTCATCGTGATGTTGCCGCCGAGCGAGTAGCCGGCGACGGCGAACCGATTGAGCCCGTCGCGATCGCGCAGCTCCCGCAGCACGAACAGCGGATCCGCGGTGAGTCCGGAGTGGTACAAACCGCGCGACAGGTGTTCGGTGCCGCCGCAATTGCGTTGATTGAGGCGGACGACGTTGAAGCCGGCCGCGAAGGCCTTGTGGGCAAGGCCGCGCATGTAATGCGCCTCGCTCGATCCTTCGAGACCGTGCAGCGCCAGCAGCGTTGGCGCGGAACTACGGTTCGGCTGCCAGTTGCAGTGTGCCAGGACGCGGGCATCAGGGGCGACGTCGAAGAAACGGGCGTCCGAAGACGGGAAATCCGCGAGCAGCCGCTTCCGGGCCCACGCATACAGCGTCATCCGGTGGCCGCCGGCCCAGCGAGGAAGTGGAGTGTAAGGGCGAATATCTCAATATAATTCGGCGCTATGAAGAAGGTCACCTTGCTCGTGCTGTGCGCCCTGACCGCGACCCTGTCCGCGCAGGGCTTGCAATACCCCGCGACCCGCACCGTCGATCACGTCGACACCTACCACGGTGTCCCGGTCCCTGATCCATATCGCTGGCTCGAGGACGACACGTCGGCCGAGACCGCCGCGTGGGTCGAGGCGCAGAACAAGGTGACGTTTGCGTACCTCGAGAAGATTCCGTACCGCGCGCAACTGGTCGCGCGCCTGAAGGCGCTCTACGACTACGCCAAGTTCGGCATGCCGCAGC
>DASUSZ010000170.1:0-2536 GCA_036374815.1 Vicinamibacterales bacterium
CGAGATGCAGGTGCGCGAGACGGCTCAACCGCCCGGCGGGATCGGTAATCTCGGCGATCGCGGCGCGGCCCTCGGCGAGCACTTCGTTCATCGATCGCTCGAAGATCGAGACGAGCAGATCGTCCTTGCCCTTGAAATAGAGGTAGACGGTGCCCGCCGCGACGCCTGCCACCCGCGCGACGTCAGCGACCTGCGACTGAAAGAACCCGTTCTGGGCAAATACCTTCGTCGCAGCTCGCAGGATCAGGTCACGCTTTTCGCCGGCCGGGGCGGCCCGCACGACGTTCGACCGCCGATTGGTTGAGGTTGCGCGCACTGAATGAATCGTCATTCATTAGCGCTGCCGCTGTCAACTACCGCCACCGCGTGAGGATGGTCTCTCTCTGGAAGACGCGCACCCCCAGCCAGCCAAGGATGAGGTTGAGAACGACGCATCCGAGCGCGGCCAGCACGATCGTCGTTGTCCCCACGATCATCAATCCCATCAACTGGGCGACGAAAACAACGGTTACCGGCAGGATCAGCAACGCCGTCAGCTGCTGCGCCGATCGGGGATCGTTGGTGCGCGACGACACGATCACCGACACCTGCAGCGACGCCAGCTCGACGAGCGGGCCCAGCACCACAAACAGCATGAACAAGCGCATCGTCAGAAGCGATCGCCACAAGCCCGCTTCACCAATCGCGATCAGGCCGGCGAGCGCGATGACGACGGCAATCCACGAGAGCGTCAGCGCGAAGGCGAACGGCGTGAGCGTCTTCGCGGTCAGCAACTCGAGGGTCGAGATCGGCGTGGCCAGCAATGGTTCCAGCGCCTTCGACTGCTTTTCGCCGATCACCGCGTGCGTGGCGAGGGCGGTGGCCGACACGATCGGGACGAGCAGGAGCAGCAGCGAGAACTGGTTGAACAGGAACGCTTGAATCAGCGCGTCGCCCGACAAACCGGCAAGCTCCGGGATGCGGCCCACGGCGTTGGCAGCCTGCTCGGAAAATTCGCCTGACTCCTCGAGCGACTCGCCCATCAGCGCCGGCACCAGGAACACGACGAGGAACAACGGGAACAACGACGCGAACACCATCAGCACCGGCGGAATGATGGCGCCCGGATTGCGCATCAACTCACGCGCGTCCTTGCGCGCCAGCGCGACGACGCGATGCCAGGAGAAGGCCGGCCCTGAGCGAGTCATCGCACGTCGCCCCGGCGGGTGATGACGGGTCGAAGGGTCATCGCTCCGCTCCGACCAGATCGAGATAAACGTCCTCGAGCGATCGCTGCTCGGGCGTGACCCGCATGATCCGCGCGCCCTCGCCGACCAGGCGCGCGACGATCGTGGGAATGTCGCCGGCGTGTGCGATGTCGAATTCGCGCACCTCGCCGCCTTCGAACTCGACGACCAGGCGGGAGGTAGCCTGGGCTTTGCGCAGCGCCGCCGGCGTATCGCATGCCAGCAGCGATGTCTTCAAAACGGCGATGCGATCCGCGAGCTCTTCAGCTTCGCCGAGGTTATGCGTCGACACCAGGATCGCGCGTCCCTGCGATCGCAATCCGACGATCAGATCCCGAATGTGCCGCGCGCTGGCCGGATCGAGGCCCGAGGTCGGCTCGTCGAGCAACAGCACGCGTGGCTTGTGCAGCAACGCGCGCGCGATCGCCACGCGCTGCTTGAGGCCTTTCGACAGCTTGCCGGCAATCTCGGTCGCGCGGTCGGACAGATCGACGTGGTGCAACGCTTCGTCGACGGCCGCTGACGGGTCGGCAACGCTGTGCAGGCGGGCGTAGGTCAGGAGGTTGAGCCGGACGGTGAGCCGCTCCCAGAGCCCGGGTGCTTCGGTGAGCAATCCGACGTTGCCGCGGGCGCGGGAGGCGGTCGCCTCGGTGAGCGGG
Organism: Vicinamibacterales bacterium; assembly: GCA_036374815.1. GTDB lineage: Bacteria > Acidobacteriota > Vicinamibacteria > Vicinamibacterales > UBA2999 > 12-FULL-67-14b. Next base: position 1,886 of record DASUSZ010000170.1, read on the forward strand.
ACCCCGTCGATCGATACGGTGCCCGACGTCGGCAGGATCAATCCGGCCATCATCCGCATCGTCGTCGTCTTGCCGGCGCCGTTCGGGCCGAGCAGCGCGACGATCTCGCCGGGGTTCACCGACAGCGAGACGTCGCGCACCGCGACTCGCTCGTTGAAGTGGCGGGTGAGGTGCTCGGCAATAATCACTTGAGGCGTGTCCCGCCGCAGCCCTGGCGAAGACGTCCTATCTCACTTCGAAGTTCGCCTGGATCGCCTGGAAGAACGTGTCGGCGATCTTTGCGTAGCCGGCCTCGTTGGGATGCAGACCGTCGACGCCGATGTAACGCGTCACCTCGGGCAGCAGCGCATTGTAGATGTCCACGACCACCGCGCCCTCGGTAGCGGCCAGCGCCCTGATGCGGTTATTCATGTCGTCGACGTAGATCTGGCCGATGGTACGGTTGCCGTTCGGGCGCGGCGGGGCGATGGTGCCAATGAACACCCGCATGCCGCGGCCGCGCGCGGCCTGCACCATGATCCGCATTTCGCGGGCGGCGCGGCTTGCCGCGCCGTCGAGCCCGCCGGGAATGTCGTTGTGGCCGTGCCATAACAGCACGACTTCGGGCTGCACCGCGTTGAGCGCCTGGAGGAAACGATCGCGCGCGTTGGC
>DASUSZ010000171.1:0-21939 GCA_036374815.1 Vicinamibacterales bacterium
CTGGCGCCTTGAGCGAACGCCGCTGCCGGAAGCACGAGCACAAGGGCCGCGAGAATCAAGCGCCGCATGGGGCGGCATCGTATGCGCAGTGACTTGCATTTTGCAAGTCACACTCGTAGACTGCCGCCGATGCCTCGATCCCGTGCCCGGCGCTCGCGCTGCCCGGTGGCCTGCACCCTCGACGTGCTCGGCGATCGCTGGTCGCTGCTGGTCGTGCGCGACGTGATGCGCGGCAAACGCCGTTACGCGGAATTTCTCGAGTCGCCGGAAGGCATTCCCACGAACATCCTCGCCGATCGCCTGAAACAGCTGACCGCGAAAGGCGTGCTTCGCTCGCACCGCTACAGCCAGCACCCGCCGCGCGTCGAGTACGCGCTGACGCCAAAAGGCGAGGACCTCCGGCCCGTCATGCGGGCAATGGTCGACTGGGGCGTCCGGCACGCGGGCGGCGTAGCGCCGCCGCCGGTTCCCCACCCCGTCAGTAGCCGCTCAACTCCAACGGCCTGAGCTACTTATCCGGGCAATTCCCCCAATCTCGGCGCCTACTTTGCGCCATAAAGTTGTATAATTGACGACACGTGAACGAAACGTATTTCCAGAAGGGTTTCGGCCTGAAATCCGAGGTCGGACCCATTCTGGCGCGTACTTATCAAAGCGCCGTAGTCGAACGGCTCAAGGCCCTCGGCTACGAGGCGGGCGCGGGCGGGCTCCACTTCAAACTGGCCAGGGAATTCGGCTTTTGTTACGGCGTCGATCGCGCCGTGGACTACGCCTACCAAACGCGCCGCCAGTTCCCCGATCGGCGCGTCTTCCTGTCCGGCGAAATCATCCATAACCCGGACGTCAATCGCCGCATCCAGGACATGGGGATTCGCATCCTCGATCATTTCCAGGATCCGGTGGAGCGCTTCGCTGATGTCGCCGCCGGCGACGTGGTGATCCTCCCGGCGTTCGGCGTCAGCGTGCCCGAGCTCGCGCATCTGAAGTCGAAACAGTGCGTGCTCGTCGATACCACGTGCGGCAGCGTGCTCAACGTCTGGAAGAAGGTCCACTACTACGCGCGCGACGGCTACACCGTGATCATTCACGGCAAGCATCATCACGAAGAGACGCGCGCCACCGCATCACAGGCGCTGACGCATCAAGGCGGGCAGTACCTTTGCGTCCGCGACGTCGCGGAGACGGAAGTCGTGTGCGATTACATCCGCGGCAGGATCACCGCCGAGGAGTTGATGTCACGCTTCCGCGAAGCGGCGAGCAAGGACTTCGATCCCGCGGTGCACCTGCAGCGCATCGGCCTCGCCAACCAGACGACGATGTTGATGAGCGAGACGCTGAAGGTGCAGGAAACGCTGCGCCGCGCGATGGCCGATCGCTACGGCGAGGACGGACTCGAATCGCGCTTCCGCGCCTTCGACACGATCTGCTCCGCCACGCAGGAGCGCCAGGACGCCGTGCTCGAGATGCTCGATAAAGGCGGCCTCGATCTGATGATCGTGATCGGCGGCTACAACAGCAGCAACACGCAGGCGCTGGCGCGGATGTGCGCGCCGCGCGTCACGACCTATTACGTCGACAGCCCGCAGTGCGTGACCGAAGCCGGCATCCGGCACAAGAAGGTCGGCGACAAGGAAGAAACGTTGACCGCCGGTTGGCTGCCGTCGGTCCCTCCCGGCGCATCCGCGCCGAGTGACGTGCGCATCGGCATCACCGCCGGCGCCTCCACGCCGGACAGCGTCGTCGGCGAAACCATTGAACGCATCCTGGCCCTGCGCGGCCGGACGGCTGCGGATTTGACGCAGACAGCCGATATCGTAGAAGGTTCTCAGAGCTACGCATGATTGGGACCCGTCCGACGGAACTGACGCTGACCCTGGCGCCACAACGCCGCTTCGAGGCCATCGACGTGAACCGCCGCATCGCCGATGAGTTCGGCGACTTGCTGCGCCGTCATCGCCGCGCGCTCTACACGTCTTTTCACACCACGGCCGGCTACCTGGACCAGAGCCTGTCGGTGCGGCTCAACCACCAGCAGGACCTGGTGTCGCAGTTCTTCCGCGCGTTCCACGCGCTGTTCCCGCAGGGCGGCGAGTACCGCCACGATCAGATGGAGCTGCGCAGCGAGCTGAGCGACGCGCAGAAGATCGTCGAGCCGCGCAACGGCGATTCGCACCTGACCTTCATCGGCGCGGGCATGCGCAACTGCGTGACCTATCGGACGCGTCCCGACGCGCCGGTCTACTTCATCGAGCTCGACGGCAAGAGCGAAGCGTTGTGCCGCCAGCGCAAGACCACCGTCGTCGCCTACGATCACGACGAAGTCGTGGCGCGCACCTCGGTGACGATCCCGGTGTCGAAGCACCCGATCGATTCGATCAACCTGGCCGATCCGAAGCTCGGCCTGCTCGAGCGCGTCAACGAGATCGTCGCCCGCGCCGGCGTCGAGCGCGCCCGCGTCGACCTGGTGGTCGACCCGAGCGAGCGCAACGTCGGGCTGACGGTGAACGAGTACGAGACGCTGTTGATGCAGCACGACCTGGTCGAAGTGCTCCGCAACCCGATGCGGTTCGCGCGCATCAAGGCCGGCAACATGATCAACGACCCGCGCGCGATTCCCGGCAAGACGCTCAACTACGCGAAGTACGACGTCGTGCACGTGCTCAATTCGCTGATGGAAGCGCTGCGGATCGATCAGGGCTCGTTCGAGCGGCTGGTGGCGAAGGTGATGTCGGTGCCGGCGCGCCGCTTCCTGCGCTCGCGCCGCGTCAGCTTCCTGGCAGGATCGGATCGCGATTCGAACGTGCCGGTGATGCTGCGCGGCACCTACCAGAGCCCGATCCTGGTGCAGTGGCAGCCTGCTGAAAAGCAGGAGCGCCACATCGACATCGTCGTCGTCGGGTTTTCGTAGCCGCTAACGCAACCCGACGATCACCGCGAAGCTGTCGATGCGGTAGGTCACCTCGACGCCGAAGCCGGCGTCCTTCAGCAACTCGAGCTCGCGATCCAGCGTGAAGTAGACGTCCTCTTTCGCCCATGTGCGCAAGAACTGCTCGGCCTTCTTCACGGAGTGGCCGCGCTTGAGGTGGTCGAGCCACGCCGCGCGGTTGCGTTTCTGAATCTGCTTGCTCGAGGCCAGGTAGCAATCCGCGGACACGAACATGCCGCCGGGCCGCAGCGCCGCAAAGGCGCGTTTGTAGACGGCCGCCTTGCGGCTGGCGGTCGGGATGTGATGCAGCGAGAACGACGCCGAGACGACGTCGCAACGGGGAATGTGGATCTCCTCGAAGTTCTCTTCGATCGTCTGGAGCTTGCCGCGCAGCCGCTTCGACGCGGCCTCCAGCATGGCGGGATCGGCGTCGATGCCGATCAAGCGCGCCTTCGGGCGGACTTTCAGGATGCGCTGCGCCAGCGTGCCGGAGCCGGTGCCGAGGTCGACGACCGCCGGCGTCAGCCGCGCCACCGCGTCGACGGCCGACGCCGCCGCGTCGAGCAGCTGAGAGTAATGCGGAATGAGTGTGGCAATCGCCCGATCGTACTCGCCCTGCTTGATGCCCAAGTGTGCGGCCGCGCCCATGTGTCAAATCCCCAGCGCTGCAGCGCGATCGCGCTGCCAGCGCTCGATGTCGTCCGCCGTCACGGCGTCGCCGTGATGCAGCGTCCAGTTTAGCGCGGCGATCAGGTCGCCGGCGTCCTCGAGCCCGACAGCGAGACGAATGAGTCGATCGAACCCATTGCGCTTCAACTGCTCGGGCGCGGTGAAGTATTCGGAAACGGTGCGGTGATGATTCACCTTCGTCGCCAGTCCGTCAAACGATAACGCATAGCGGACGATGACGGTGGTCGCCAGGACGTCGGCAAAGTGGCGGGTGCGATCGTCGTCAGCTCCGGCGACCCGGAACGAGAGCAATGAGCCGTGACGCGCGTAGTGTTTGTCGATCGCGGCGTGATCCGGATGGTTGGGCAGGGAGGGGTGGAACACCTCGCTGACCTTCGGATGCTCGCTCAGGAAAGCGGCAACCGTCGTGGCCGTCGCGCATCGCCGCGCGTGCGCGTCGGCGGCGCCGTCGAACGATCTCAGCACCGCTTCGGCCCGCCGCCAGTCGAGAATGCCGCCGCGCATCGCCATCAGATCCATCACCGAGTTCGCGAACTGCGTGTCGTTGGTGGCGATGTATCCCCACATGTCGCGATCGTTGCCGCCCAGCGATTTGGTGCCGCTCGCGACGACGATATCGACGCCGTTGTCGAGTGGCGCCACGCGGAACGCCCATGGCGACGCGATCGTCGTGTCGAGCACGAGGCGAAGGCCGTTGTCCTCCGTGCGCCCCTTGGCGATGACGCGCGACAGGGCGTCGAAGTCCTGCGCGCGGACGAGCGGATTGGTGAACGTTTCAGCGAAGACGAACCGCGTCTTCGGGCCGATCGCGGCTTCGAGCGCGCCGATATCGCCATCGTCGACCACCGTCACGGCGCAGCCGATGCGCGCCGCCATCCATTCCAGGTAGCTGCGGGTCTTGTTGTAGACCTGCCGCATGATGATGGCGTGATCGCCGGGTTGCATCAGCGCATCGAAGGCCAGCGCGGTGGCCTGCATGCCGGAATCGCAGACGAGCGCCGCCGACGCGTGCTCGAGCGCCTTCAACTTCGCGATCAATTGCGCGGTGGCGTTGGTGCCGTAGCGGGCGTAGAGCGACGGCAATTCCGACCAGCACCCTTCGCTGGCAAACAGGAACGCGGCCTTGCGCTCCTGCCACTCGATCACCTGTTTGGAGCCAAGCAGATCGAGCTGCACGGTCGGCTCATCGGGATGCAGGTACGGGATGCCAGTCCTGCGTGCGTGTGCGTCGATGGATTCGTGGATGCTCCTGGTTGCGGCGCTCATCGCGTCGAGCGGCGGCCGCTCGCTCGGGCACGACTTCGGGTCGAGCCAATCCGCAATCGCCACCGTTCCCGGCTGCCGGCTCCCGGTTCCCGGCATTAGTCGAGAACTCCGAGGCAAAGCAGCCGATCGACGCGCGCAAGCTTCTCGACTGCCGCGGCGACTTCGGCAATCTGCGTGTCGGTGCTCGGCGAAATCATGAACGCGATGTCGACGCGATCCCGCTCGCCGCGGGTGGCGCGATTCTGCACGACCAGGCCCATGCGGCGGACCAGCCCTTCGAACTTGCGTTCGAGGCCGGGATGCGGCTGTCCGGTGATGCGCAGGTAATGACGGCGTGGCGCCGGCGCTACGGCGGTGCCGTCCTTGGCCACCGGCAGCGCGCGCGGCACCGGCCAGCGCGCGGAATTGTCCTGCGCCAGATCGATCAGGTCGCCCAGCATCGCGGTTGCGGTTGGCAACGACCCGGCGCCCTTGCCGAACAAGCTCAGGTCGCCGGAAGACACGCAGCGCATGTAGACGGCGTTGTATTCCTCTTCGACCGATGCGAGCAGGTGCCACGACGGCAGCAGCAGCGGTTCGACCGCCATGTCGAGCGCGCCATTGGTGCGGACCGCGCGCGCGATCTGACGGATGCGGAATCCCATCGATTCGGCGAGGTCGCAATCGGCGGGATCAATCTCGCGGATACCGCGGACCAGGAACCCGTCGGGCCGCACCCACGCGCCGAATGCGCGATACGCGAGGATCGACAGCTTCGCCGCCGCATCGTCGCCGTCGAGATCGGCGCTCGGATCCGCTTCGGCGAATCCGAGCCGCTGCGCTTCTTCGATCGCAGCCTCGAGCGTCAAATCCCCCTGTTCGAGGCGCGTCATGATGAAGTTGCACGTCGCGTTGACGATGCCCCACAGGCTGTCGATCTCGTCGGCGCGGTGACTGAGATGCCGCACGATCGGGATCGCCGCCGCCGCGGCCGCCTCGCAGTAGAGCGGCGTTTCGGTTCGCTGCGCCAGCACGCCGAGCTCCGCGAGCTTCGAGGCAAGCAGCTCCTTGTTGGCGGTGACGACCGGTTTGCCTGCTGCCAGTGCGGCGACCAGGATCGGCTCGACTGCCTTGCCGCCGGCCGCTTCGACCACGACATCGACTTCAGGATCGCTGACGAGCTCGAGCGCCTTGTCGGTGATCGGAATGCCCGTCACGCGCGGTCCGCGATCTTTCGTCACGTCGCGCACCGCGATGCGTGAGACGCGGAACTTGACGCCGTAGCGATCGGCGATCGCGCCGCTCTGGCGATCGATCATCTCGAGCAGGCCGCGGCCGACCGTGCCGCAGCCGACCATGCCGATGCGAATCTCGCGCACCGGCTCGACGCCGACGCCTTCGAAGCGCGGCCGCGTCGCGGTCTTGAGCGGCTTGCCGAATGCGCCGGCGCCGCGCAGCAGCTCGGCCAGCTTGTCCTGATCGGCGAGAAACGCGTCGTGGCCGTAAAGCGATTCGAGCTTCCACAGCGATGAATCCGCTCCGGCGGCCTGCAGCGCGCGATGCAGCTCGACCTGCAGCGCCCACGGGAACAGCATGTCGCCGGGCACGCCGACGACGATCGTTTCGGCGTTGACGCGCGAGCACGCGTCGCGGACCGCCTGCGCATCGCCCATCGACTCGCGATCGATCGCTTCGCTCAACAGCAGGAAGGTCTTGACCGGAAACCGCTCCGCGAATCGGCGGCCGTGATGATCGAGATACTCGGCCACCGGCGGGCGTTCGAGGTGCGGCAGCAGCTTCCCGAATCTCGTGTCGAGCTCGTCGCGTCCACGGTAGGTCAGCATGCCGAGCTGACGCGCGCGCATCATGCCGGTGGCGACGTCACCATTACGCAGCCCGTCGCGCACCAGCTCGCGCTGCAGGTGACGCGTCGCGGTGCCCCACCCGTCGGGACGTAAGCCCGCCGATATGGCGATCAGCTTCGCGCAGCGCTCCGGATGGCGCGCCGCAAAGGCGACGCCGACCATGCCGCCGAGGCTGGCGCCGACCCACGTCACCGGGATCGTGCAGCCGCAGCCGTCGAGCCACGCGGCAACGAGATCGGCCAGGCCGGCGACGGAAATATTTTCGTGCGCCTGCGGATCGTCGAAGCCCTGCCACGTCGATCCGTTGCCGGGCCACGACGGGCAGAGCACGGTGTATTTCGCGGGATCGATCAGGTCCGGCGCGCAGAGCGCCGGCCACCAGGCCGCGCGCGGATCGTCGCCTTCGGACTGGCCGTCGCCGAACGGAAACGGCGACGCGGTGATGCCGCCGACGATCAACACCGCCGGCGCGGTGCCGAGCTCGGGTCCGTAGACCCAGCCGCCGAGCTGCACGTCTTCGAGCTTGCGCCCCTCGATGGTGAGCGAGAGGTGATCGATGACCAGCCGCCGTGCGCGAAGCTCGGTGGCTGCCAGGGTCGCCATCGCGGCATTGTATGATGCCTCGCCATGCGCTACCGCATTCTCCTCGCCGGTTTCGTGAGCACGTTTGCGCTCGCCTTCCCGATGGCGGGTCAGACGCCGTCGCCCCGGTCACCGGTGAACGCCGAGGAATTCGATCGGCTGTTCCAGCAAGTGAAGAACTGGGGCCGGTGGGGCGCGAACGATCAACTTGGCTCGGTCAACCTGATCACGGCCGACAAGCGCAAGCAGGCGCTGAAGCTGGCGAAGACCGGGCAGACCGTCTCGCTGGTGCACAACCCGCTGACCGAAAAAGCGGAAGACAACGCCAGCCCGTTCGAGCACACCATGCAGCCCGGCTTCAGCATGGATCGCTACAACGTGATGTATCACGGCTACGCGCACAGCCACATCGACGCGCTGTGCCACATCCTCTACAAGGATCAAACCTACAACGGCTACGCGCGCGCGGACGTCAACACGCAGAAGGGCTGCACCAGGCTCGGGATCGACAACCTCAAACAGGGACTCGTCACCAGGGCGGTGCTGCTCGACATTCCGCGATTGAAGGGCGTTCCGTATCTCGAGCCCGGCACCGCGGTGTATCAGGAGGATGTCGAAGCGTGGGAGAAAATGTCGGGCGCGAAGATTCAGTCCGGGGACGTGATCCTGTTGCGCACTGGTCGATGGGCGCGTCGCGACAAAGTCGGTGCGTGGCCGGTCGGCAGAAGCGCGGCGGGCTTCCACGCGTCGATCGTCCCGTTCATCAAGGCGCGCGGTGTGGCGATCGTCGGCAGTGATGCCGCATCGGAAGTTTCGCCGTCGATGGTTGAAGGCGTCGGCTTGCCGGTGCACACGCTGCTGATCGCCGGGCTTGGCGTCAACATCCTCGACAACCAGGACCTCGAAGCGCTCGCGGAGGTCGCCGCGAGGTTGAAGCGGTGGGAGTTCATGATCACGATCAATCCGCTGCCGGTTACGGGCGGGACAGGGTCGCCGATGAATACGATGGCGATCTTCTGAAGTTTGAAGTTTAAAGTTCAAAGTTTAAAGGTGAGTTTGAAGTTTCGACTTGAAGTTGGAGTTTTAGTTTCAGTTGCAGTTGGCGCGATCCTCGCCGCGTGCGGCGGATCGCCATCGGCGCCGTCGCCGACGCCGGTGACGATTTCGCTGCAAAGCAGCAGCTGGGAGACGATCAGCGATCCGCAGCCGTCGCCGTTTCCGCTCGTCAATATCTTTGGCGGGTTGATGTTCCAGTTTCCCGCCAGCGGATCGATCAACTACCTCTATACGACGAGCCCGCTTGCGGCGATCCAGGGCACGCTTTCGGTCACGGTGAACATCGACACGCTGGGCGCAGTTGTCTTCAATTCGGTCGAGCCGCAGTCGGCGTCGTGCACCATCCCGCCGTCCGTGCGGCCGTTCATCTGGGCCAACAATAACGGCAACGGGGAATTCGATCGCTGGTGGTCGAACCCGCGCGCGATGACGCTTGCTGCGGGCACGCAGACCATCAGCGTGCCGTTGCAGGCGGAGGCCTGGTCGAGCGTCAACGGCAAGTTCGGAAACGCCGACGCGCCGACCCGATTTGCCTTCGAACGGGCATTGCTCAACGTGTCGCGGCTGGGCGTCACCTTTGGCGGCGGCTGCTCATTCGGCCACGGCGTCAACGTGCGCAATGGCGTGGCCACGTTCTCGCTCACCAACTATTCGATTCGTTAATCACAAAATTCATCCCTGCACACACTTTCGGCGGCGATCCGGCAAATACCCCGTAGAATCCAGAAACTCCCGGGAGGGTGGGTTGATGAGGAAATTGTCCGTCTTCACGTTGATCACCATCGCGGCGCTGATGCTTGGCGCATCGGCCGCGTCCGCGCAAACCACGACGCCGAAGCCGCCGCCGACCTACGAGCAGACCATCGTCAATCGCTGGAAGGCGACGCACGACAAGATTCTGACGATGGCGAAAGACACGGTATTTCCGGAAGCGAAGTTGAGCTACAAGCCGCACCCGGATTCGCGCACGATGTTCCAGGAGCTGCGCCACGTCACCATCGGCCTCGAGATGACGACGGCCCAGGCCAAGGGCGAGAAGTACGACTTCGCCGCGAAGGAGAAGGAGTACGACGCGCGGCCGGGATCGCGGGCGGCGATCGTGAAGGAGATGGAAGCGGCCATCGCGGCGTCGTATGCCGTCCTCGACGCGCCGGGCTACAAGCCGCCACCGTCGTTGATCGGCTGGCTCGAGCACCAGGGCGAGCACTACGGCAAGCTCGTCACCGCCTACCGCGTCAACGGCGTCGTCCCGCCGGTGAGCCGGCCGAAGTCGTAGTTAACGCACTTCCGTCAGCGGTTTCGGACGCGCGGCTGCATTCGCCAGGTTCCAGCTCGCCTGGTGGATCAGCCGCGCGATCTTTTCCATCTTCGCGTAATTGATCTTCTCGGGCCGGTCGTACTGCGTGTGGTAATCGGGATGCAGGCCGGTCATGAAGCCGAGCGCCGGCACGCCGCGCTGCAGGAACGGCCACTGATCGCTGCGGCGCACGAGATTCGACGAGTTGTTGTCGTAGCGCTTCTTGATGTCGAGGCCGATGCCGGCGTTGGCGGCATCGACGACCGCCGCCAGTTCGGGCGCGCGGGCGAAGCCCATCATGTTGACGGCATTGGCGTTTGATTCCGCCGTTTGCACCTCGAGGCCGTTGAACCGGTTGCCGCCGCCGACCTGCACTTCTTCGTTGCGGCCGATCATGTCCATATTGAGCACGCCGGCGATGTTCGCGAGCGGCGCCGGCGGGAACTCGGTGTAGGCCCACGCGCCGAGCAGGCCGCGCTCCTCCGAGTTCCACGCGCAGAACAGCACGCTGCGCTTGGGCCGCTGGCCCTGCTGCGCGGCGAGCGCGTAGGCATCGGCAATCTCGAGCAGCGCGACCGTGCCGGAGCCGTTGTCGTCCGCACCGTTCAGGATCTGCGTGCCGTTGACGCCCTCGTGATCGAAGTGCGCCGTCACGAGCACCCACTCATCCTTCAATTTCGGATCGCTCCCCTCGATCAAGCCGAGCACGTTGCGATCCGGAACGATGTGGCGATCGACGGCCGTCTCCAGGGTGATCTCGCGCCCGAGGCCGATGGGAGTAATGCCGCCGGCGGCTTCAGCGCGCTTCGCCAGCTCCTCGAGCGTGGGTCCAGTCGACGGCATCAGCGACGCCGCCAGCGCGGGCGAGATCTGCGCCGCGGGAATGCGGATGCGATCCGCCCACGCCGCAAGGGTGTAATTGACAATTCGCGGCGGCGTGTCCGGCCAGAAATTGCGCGCCGCCTGCTCGAAGTTCGCCGGCTCGGGATGGTTGTGCACGTCGCTGACGAACAGGATGCCGACCGCGCCGTTCTCCTGCGCGGCGAGCGCCTTGCGCCATGCCGCCGCCGGCTCCGCGGTAACCACGCCTTCGAACGCGCTCTTCGGATCGCGCTCGCCGGGTTCGTGATCGAGCACCATCACGATCGAGCCGCGGACGGCGTCCTTGTAGTCATCGTGATTCCACTTCGGCGCCACGACGCCGAAGCCGGCGAACACCACCCGCGCCGTGACGGCGCCGGTGGCGCTGAAGCGCTGCGGGTAAAACTCCTGCCCGCTCTTGTACTCGCGCGTCCCCGTGGTGGCGCCGCCGACGACATTCGTGACCACGCTCAGGCTGTTGCCTTCGCCGAGCGTTGCCGTCATCAGGTTGTAGCTGTGGAACAACGAATTGCCGCGCGCGGGCTTCAGGCCGGCGCGCTCGAATCGGGCGCGGATGTAATCGGCGGTGGCGCGATTTTCGTTGGTGTCCGTCAGCCGGCCGCGCATCGCGTCGCCGGCGAGGAAGAACAGATCGGCGCGCAGGTCTGCCTGCGTGATCGAATCGATGCCCGGCGCTTTCTGCTGAGCCGTCAGTGACGCCGTTGCGAGGATCGCGAGAGTGGCGGCGAGCGTTCGAATGCGCACGGGAACCTCCAGAGCGCGCATTATACGCGCCCCGTCAGCTGCGCATCGCCGTGGCCACAAGCATCGCGAGTAACGTCAGTCTCGGGACCATGATGCCGGTGACCAATCATTGCCTTACTCTGGCGGACCGGGTGGCACCGGCAGCATCACTACCGGTCCGTTGGACTCAATATGCACGCTGCCTTTGTCGACGCCCAGGATGCGAACGCCACCCGCATACTCGGCGATGTATCGTATGGCGCCCGTCACGAGGTTGAAGCCGACGACACGGAAGCCATCAGTGGTGATGGCGAAATCGTCGCCGAGTCCCGACAGCCACAATTTGCCGGCGGCGGGGAGCTTGAACTCCTTGCTGCCGCTTGCATCGAATCGCGTGACGCGGAATTCGCGTGCACCGGTCTCCCGATCGCGCGTCGCCCACGGCAGGAGCTTCCCATCGTGCCGATCGACCGTGACTTCGAATAGTTCAATATCCGGTGCGTGCGCCGCCGGTGATCCTTCGAGCGTCGCGACCGCGTCCAGGCGCTCCTCGCCGCCCAGAGTCACCATCGTGATCCGACGATTGAACGATCCGTTGACCTGGCCGCACACGCCGAAATCCTCGACGTCGTCCGAAACGACGATGCCGAAGTGCGTCATGCGTCCTTGCATGTTGAGGGGACCAACTTGCGCGGGCAGGTGGCGGACGCGGTGCGCACCCTTGACGCATCCGGCGTTCAGCACGACGTGGGTGCCACTGGCCAGCGGCCGGCGCCCAGCGACGCGGCCGGTGGCGCCATTCAGCACGACCAGCCGGACGAAGCCGGCTGGCGTGGTCTCCAGCACGACGATGCCGCCATCGCTGGTCAACACCAGTTCCGGGCGGATGCGGTTGGGGAACTGATACCGCCACTGCGCGCCGCCGCTGCGCAGCAGCGCCGAACGGCCATCGACCGTGTTGAACGCGACGATCGCGCCGCCGCCGATCGGCATCTGGCGGATCGCGGTCGCGAGCTCACCGGCATGCGTCGCGGGGCGCTCTCGCCAGTTGAGCCAGCCCGTGGTGCGATTGATCGACTCGATCGTCGTTGGCGCGTCGGGATATGGCTTCGTGGTGACCGCGTCCACCGTGTCGCCGGCCTTCAACGGCTGCGTCTCGGGAGTCTGCAGAATCATGGTCGGCCCGATTTGCCAGCGCGTCGACCACGGTGGCAGGCGATCTCCCTCGTAGACCGAGATCAGGATGCTGCCGCTCACCGCGCCGCTCGAAGCGGTGAGCCACGCGCGTCCCGGAGCTTTCGCGGCGAACACGTGCCGTCCGTCGCTCGACATCTCGCCAATCGACGGGTCCGTTGACTGCCATACGACGCCTCGCGCCGGAAGACCCGCGTCATCGTGCACCTGCACGGTCGTAACTTGTCCGACGATCATGCCGATGTTCTCCGGAAGCACCGTCAGCTTCGTCGCCGGAACGACTCGAACGATGCGGAATCCGGCCGAGCCGCTGTTGTCCGCGCGATCCGACGCTTCGACGACGATGTCGTTCGCGCCGACCAGCAGTGGGACTTCGCAGCGGATGATTCCCTTGTCCGCAATCGGCACCGGGCGGCCATTGCAGGTGGCCGACATCAACCCGGACACCTCGTCCGACGCCCTCGCCGTGACCGCGATCGATGTCGCGGACGTGGTGGCCGCTGAAGAAGATTCGATGCGGACGACAGGCGCGGTGCCGTCGATGTTCAACGTAATCTCAGTGGTGGCCGTGTCGCCGGCCTCGCCTTCCGCGGTGCCGCGCACGACCTGTCCGCCGCCGTCTTCCCTGATTACGATTGTGTCGGTGCAGCGCGTGGCGCGGGCACAAAGGAACTCGACCTGGGCGAACGTATTCATCCACCCGCGTTCGTTGGCGGGCGGAGAGGGTATCGCGAAGACGTGTGGTTGCGCCGCCGCGGCCGTCGCGGCAAGTGTCGCGATACCAACGAAAAAGAGGACGCGAGCATGGCTGCTCATACGTCCTCTTATCGTCACTATGCGAGCGCTGTCTTAACGCTCGGCTGGCTGCTGTCTACTGCTGAGATGACGTGGCGCCGGTCTTGGCTGCGACCACCTTGTTGCGCAGTAATGCAACTCCGGGGATCTCGACCTCGAACGTATCGCCCGGCTTCATCGCCTGGGTCACGCCCGGCGTGCCGGTGAAGATCACGTCACCGGGTTCGAGCGTGATGTAGCGGCTCACATACGACACGATGTTGTTGATCGAGAAGATCAGCAGCGGCGTCTCGGTTTCCTGCACCACCTTGCCGTTGTGGCGGCCGATCAATTTGAGGTTGTTGTAGTCGACATTGGTGACCAGCGCCGGACCCATCGGCCCGAACGTGTCCGCGGCCTTGGCGCGGAACCACTGCAGGTCCTGCTTCTGCCACGCGCGCTCGCTGACGTCGTTGCACGCGGTCACGCCGAAGATGTGATCCTTCACCTGCGCTTCGGTGATGTTCTGCGCCTTCTTGCCGATGACGACGCAGATCTCCGCTTCGTAGTGCACGTTCGTGGCGTCGGCGGGGTAGATGATCTCGCCCTCGTGGCCGATCAGCGACGTCGGGAACTTCGCGAACAACCCGACGTACTTCGCCGGCGATGCCTGGCCGATGTGGCTCTTGTAGTTCAGGCCGGCCGCGATCACCTTCTTCGCCTCCGCCGGCGCCATCAGCTTGACCTCGGCGAGCTTCAGCGTGCGGCCGCTCGGCTTGCCGCCTTCCCACGGCGCCGCGGAGATCTCGCGAATCGTCGTTTCGTTTTCGAGAATGCCCCACGCGATGCGATTGCCCGCCTGGTACTTCACGTACTTCACCTGCGCTTGCGCCATTGCCGTTGTCGCGATCGCGAGCGCCGCCATCGTCATCGTCAGTCGTTTGATCATTGCGCCACCACCACCTTCACTATGGATGCTGCCGGGGCAGCAGAATATGCCGCGCATTGTAGTTGAAAATCAGGCCGGTGACTGCCTGAGGACACGCGCCAGCCCGGCCACGCTGACGACGGCCCACGTGCCTTCGAGCAGAATGAAGCCGTACTGGCTTTCGATCACCGCCACGACGGTCAAGGCCGCTGACCCGACAAGATTCATCAATTGGTACGCCAGCGAGGTCGTGGCCAGCTTGCCGAGCTGCGACGCGGCGAAGGGAAGAAGGATCAGGATTGCGCCGGCGATCGAGATGATCTGGATCATCCCGCTAACGTAACAGAGATTACTTGGACACACCGTGCCGCCGCCACGGACGTTGCCACAGGGACACAGAGAAAACTTTTTACACCGTGCGATGACGCACCGTTTATTTCGACCACCACTTCGTTCTCGACGATGAAGTCCGGGTAAAACTCGCCGAGCTTTACACCGTGGTACTGAATCTCTACGAGGCGTTTGCTTTCGAACGGAATCTCAGCGCGGGCCATCTCGATCGCCAGACCCGTGTGATACACGCTCTCGAGCAACCCGGGTCCCAGGAATCGATGCAGCGTGATGGCGCAGCCAATGATCCGCCCCGTTACGGGGTCAAGTGGTTCATCCATGCGGCAATTAGGAGCATTCGGCGTGCCCCAAAAAAATTGTTCTCTGTGTCTCTGTGTCTCTGTGGCAACGTACGTGACGGTGAAGTTCTTCTGGCTGAATTTCCACCTGCCGTACGCCTGTCGTCATAGCGGCATTTGCTGTACGTCGGGGTGGCCGATTCCGGTCGAACACTCGCGCGTGGCCGCGATCGATCGGCGCATCGGCAATGTGATTCCGGTTCGCGTCGAGCCGTGGTTGAAGACCGCCGCAGACCTTCCTGCAGACGTCGCCGGGACGCTCGCGCTGCGCGAGAACGCGCACTGCGTGTTCTTCGAAGCCGGCGGCTCCGGCTGCGCGATTCATGACGTCAAGCCGGCATCCTGCGCGCACTTTCCGTTTGTCTGCCTGTTCGATCAGCGCGGCGTGCACGTCACGTTGTCGCATTACTGCCCGACAGCCGCTTCGATGCTGTTCGAGCACAGCGGGCCGATCGAGATCGTCGAAGGGCCGTCGCCGTTGCCGCAGATCGAGCTGCTCGAGGGACTGGACGCGAGCGAGGCGCTGCCACCGTTGATGCCTGGCGCTGCCGGACGCCTGATGTCGTTCGACCAACTCGATACGTGGCAGCACGATGTGGTGGCCCGCGCGCGCGTCGGCGAGCTTCAAGCGGATGACGTCGACGCATTCAATCGTGCGCGGGCGGCGGTGCCGGCGCCGCTGTCGTGGCCAGGGGCGCCCGATCAACTGGAAGCCATTTGGTATTCGCAGGTTGCACCGGCATGGCCGCACTTCGAAGATGTGCTGACGCGGTACGGCGCCGCGAAGGCGTTTGCGTCGTGGTCGCTTTATCTGGGTGATGGCGTTGCGGCGGCGGAATCAGCGGCGCAAATGTCGCATGCCGTGCTCCGCATCGAATGCGCGCGCCAGTGCCGTACCTTTGGGCGGCCCCTCGATCGGGAGTTGCTTTCGAACGCGATCCAGCAGGCCGATCTCTTGCTCCTGCACTACGGCGATCCTGAGAGGCTGCTTCGAGCGGAATGAGACTGGAGCCGAATCTGCGCCGCGCTCTATCTCAGTAAATACGATTTACTCGGAACCTGGCCGAGCAGATGGCGTCCAACCAGTTAATGCAAGCGAAGCGCATCGCGGCCGCGATCACGGTGCTGACCATCGTAATAACGATGGCCGCCGCGATTGCGAGATCGCAACTGCCGGCCATCGGCGCTGGCGCCCTGTTGTACCCGGCCCGCCAGGTTTCGATGCGCGCCGCGCCGCCAGGCTGCATCGAGAAGACTTTCGAGGGTGTCGATGTCCGGCTCGCAGGATGGGTCTGCCGATCAGCCGATCTCTCACCGAAGCCCGCCATCGTCTACCTGCATGGCATCGGTGATAACCGTGACACGTCCACGGGCGTCATCGACCGTTTCCTTCGCCGAGGCTTCGACGTAGTCGTCTATGACAGTCGCGGGCACGGCCGGTCGGAAGGTGAAGGATGCACCTACGGCTTCTTTGAGAAGCAGGATCTGCGCCGCGTCCTCGTCCAGGCCGGCATCGACCGCACCATCGTCATCGGTCATTCCCTCGGCGCCGCCGTCGCACTTCAAGCTGCCGCGATCGACCCGCGGATCGTCGGCGTCGTCGCGGTGTCGACATTCGCCGACCTCCGATCGATCGCCACCGAACGGGCCCCGTTTGTCTTCACCCCCGCGTTGATCGACGCGGCCTTCGCGCGAGCGGAGCGTGACGCACGCTTCGTGGTCGACGACGCCAGCCCGTTGAAAGCCGCGCCAAAGATCTCCGCACCCGTCTTCATCATTCACGGTGCGCTCGACGAAGGCACGCGGACGGCCCACTCCGAGCGCGTTTACGCCGCGCTGCGACAGCCTAAGCAACTGCTGATTGTTCCTGACGCCGGCCACAACGACGTCTTGAGATCGTCGGAAGTGTGGCGGCAGATTGAAGACTGGATCGATACGCTGATCTAGGCTCTGAAAAAAATGTCTCTGTGCCTTCGTGTCTCTGTGGCATCGTTCGTAGCGCCATGACGCGCTTTTTCCTGGTCACGCTACTCGCCGGTGCCGCTCTGCAAGCGCAGGCACCGCCTTACGACGCGGTCATCCGCGGCGGCACCATCGTGGACGGCAGCGGCAATCCCCGCTACGAGGCCGACATCGCGATCCGAAACGGCTTCATCGTCGAGATCGGCAAGATTGCCGGGAGCGCGGTCGAAGAGATCAATGCGCAGGGCATGTTCGTCGCGCCCGGCTTCATCAATATCCACAGCCACGCATCGCCCGACGCGCTGGCAACCGCCGCCAACATGCTGGCGCAGGGCGTAACGACGGAGATCTTCAACGCCGACGGCGGCGGCGCGGTGGATATCGGCGCGCAGCTCGAACGCGTGTCGCAGCCCGGCCTCGCGGTCAACGTCGGCGGCTTCATCGGCTTCAACGCGATCTGGCAGAGCGTGGTCGGCAACGTCGATCGCCGCCCGGCGCCGGAAGAGATTGAAAAGATGCGCGGCATGATCGCGGCGGGACTCGAGCGAGGCGCCTGGGGCGTGTCGGCCGGGCTCGATTACAAGCCAGGCTACTTCGCCAGGACCGAAGAGGTCGTGCGCATTGTCGACGTCGCAAAGAACGCGCGGACGATCTTTACCAATCACGATCGCATCACGCCCGAATCGAACTTCAGCTCGAAGACGGGCATGGACGAAACGATGGCGATCGGCGAAAAGGCCGGACTCGTGCCGGTAATCACGCACATGAAAGTGCAGGGCCGCGAGCAGGGAAGTGCTTCGGCGATTCTCGCGTCGATGTCGCAGGCAACCAAACGCGGGACTTACACCGCCGCCGACGCGTATCCATATCTCGCGGGCCAGTCCGGCCTCGGCTCGTTGATTGTTCCGGGCTGGGCGCAGGAAGGCGGGCGGCCCGAAATGCTGAAGCGTTTCGCCGATCCCGCCATGCGCGCGCGCATCGTCAAGGAAGCGGAAGAGGCGATGGCGGCACGGTTCGGCGGCCCGCAAGGCGTGTATCTGCCGCGCACGCAGCAGGAACTGGCCGCGGTGATGGCGGAGATGAACACCGGCGCCGGCGAAACCGTCGTGCGCATCCTCGAGCAGGGCCCGGACCCTGGCGCGATCCTGCGGTTCGGCGCCGAAGAAGATCTGATCAAGATCCTGCAGCATCCAACGACATCGATGGCCTGCGATTGCGGCGCGACCAACGAAACGCGCGTCCACCCGCGTTTCTACGGATCGTATCCGCGCGTGCTCGGCCGCTACGTGCGCGAGCAGCAGATCATGTCGTGGGAGCAGGCGATCAGAAAGTCGTCCTGGCTGCCCGCGTCGACGATCGGCATGGCCGACCGTGGATTGATCGCGCTCGGCATGGCCGCCGACATCGCGATCTTCGATCCGAACACGATCATCGACCGCGCGACGTACGAGAACCCCTCGCTGCCGTCGGAGGGCATGAAGCACGTGTTCGTCAACGGCAAGCTGGCCTTGAAGGACGGCGCGGCAACGAACGCGAAATCCGGGCGCGTGCTGTATCGCGAGATGAACGCACCAAGCCGCCCCACGAGCATCGATCTGCGATCGATGTCGATTAAGTCGAATTCGAAAGCACACGTGGTCACGATTGATCTCACCCAAGGCGCCGGCGTGCGCGAAGCCAAGGGTTCGCTGATCATCGACGGCGTGACATATCGCCCGGGGTTCCTGCAGGTCGCACCGAACTGGGCCGCCATCAGCGGCGTGGACGATGCAGGCCGCGCGCTGCTGTTGACCCTTGACTTGGACCGTCGTTCCAACTCCGGGACGGCAGTGATCGTAAAAATTGACGGGCAAGAAGTGTGGCGATCGCAATCCCTTCCCGGCGTCAGCAGTATTCGCGGAATGTAACGAAGACTGAGGTCGCACCCCCTCGAAATGATGCAGTTGCTGCCATGCGATGAGTGACACAGCGCGCAAAATCTTGATGGCGATTCTGCTGCTCGGGGTGGCGGGGATCATCGCCGAACTGCTGTTGATGGGCCACGTCGAGGACGTCTATCAGCTGATCCCCGTCGCGCTGGGCGCCGCGGCCGTCGTGACCGCCGCGGCCGTAGCCGCGCGGCCCGCTGCCGGCACCGTACGGCTCTTTCAGATGGTGATGGTGCTGATGATCCTCAGCGGCGTCGTCGGCGCGGGGCTGCACTTCCAGGTCAACATGGAATTTCAGCTCGAGATGGATTCGTCGCTGGCCGGCTGGAGGCTGTTCCGCAAGTCCATCCTCGCGAAAACCCCGCCCGCGCTGGCGCCTGGCGCGATGATTCAGCTCGGCTTGGTTGGATTAGCCTATACATACAAGCACCCCGCGACGACAGGAGAGAGATTATGAGAAGGTTCCTCGCATTCACGCTCGCACTGCTGCTGGCGGCGCCGGCACTCGCGCAGGTCGGCAAATCGCAGGGCGTCGTCGACGCCAACACCATCAGCGAAGCGGATCTCACCAAGCTGCCCGGCATGACGCCGGCGATCGCCAAGGCGCTGATCGCGGCGCGGCCGTTCGACAACATCACGGCGCTCAACACGTTTCTGCTCGGCCAGAAGCTGACGCAGGATCAGGCGAACGCGCTCTATCGACACATCTTCGTCAACATCAACCTCAACACCGCGACCGCGGCGGAGATCATGCTGATTCCCGGCGCCGGCAAGCGCATGGCCCACGAGTTCGAAGAATACCGGCCGTGGCGATCCTACGCGCAGTTCGAGAAGGAGATCGGCAAGTACGTCGATGCCAAGGAAGTTGCGCGGCTTGCGCAGTACACATTCATCCCGCTCAATCTCAACACGGCGACCGAGGCCGACTTCATGACGATCCCAGGCGCCGGCAAGCGCATGGCGCACGAGTTCCAGGAATACCGGCCGTGGAAAACGCAGGCGCAGTTCGAGAAGGAGATTGGTAAGTACGTCGATGCGAAAGAAGTGAAGCGCTTCTGGCGTTACATGGTGATTCAGTAGGCCGGCCGTCAGGGGGCAGGCGGTCGGGCAGTCAGACACGCGATGACGCATAGGGCGATGGGTCCGGCGATTCGTAATCTCAGTCGGGCTCCGTCGTTCACGGCTCTCGTAGTGCTTACGCTGGCGCTCGGTATCGCCGCTACGACCGCGATGTTCTCGGTCGTGGACGCGGCGCTGCTGCGCCGCGCGCCGTACCCAGGCATCGAACGCTTCGCCGAAGTTCGCGCCGCACAACCGGGACCGTTTCGCATGGCAGGTATCGCGGGTGTGGCGATGCCGTCATTGCGGCAAGGGCTGGCGGGCGTTGCTGCAGTCGAGGGTTATCAAATGGGCTCGGCCACCGTCACCGGCGGCCGCGAGCCCGACATTGTCGGCGTGCCCAGCATCACGCCGAACCTGCTGTCATTCATCGGCGCCACTGTTGAAGCAGGAAGGCTGTTCAACGAAACCGATCTCGAGTCGACGGCCCGTCACGTCATCATCAGTCACAACCTGTGGACGACGAATTTCGGATCGGATCCGGGCGTCATCGGTCGGATCATCGAACTGGATGACGAGCCGCACACGATCGTCGGCCTGATGTCGCGGCGCGTGCGCTACCCCGAAGCCAACGCGGCGATCTGGAAGCCGCTCAGCCTCGAGAAGGCCAGCCAGTCGCGGCAGCGTGTGCAAGTCGTCACGGTTCGCGCGCCAGGAGTCAGCGAAGACGAGTTCGCGGCGCGTCTGAAGTCGGTCGAAGCGGCGCTGAAAGAAGCGAAGCTGCTGACGGACGGCCAGACGCTCGAATCCGACATCCTCTCGCAGGAGCGATTTGCGCGCGCCGACAGCAGGAGCCTGTGGCTGATGTTCGGCGCCGTGACGCTGGTCCTGCTGGTCGCATGCGTGAATGTCAGCAACCTGCTGCTGGCTCGCGCGTCGCGCCAGCACGGCGAGGCAGCGTTGCGCACCGCGCTTGGCGCCAGCCGCTCGCAACTCCTTGGTGTCTCGTTCGCGGAATCAATCGTCCTGTCTTTCACCGGAGGCGCGGCCGGCGTCGCGCTGGCTTATGCGTTGCTCGCCGCGCTGAGGCAAATCCTGCCGCCGCAGATGACGTACTTCGCAGCGACGAGCTCGGAAATCGACGTGCGCGTGCTGATGTTTGCGGTGGGGCTGTCGTTCATCACCGCGATCGTCTCTGGTCTCGTTCCCGCCCTCCGGGCATCGAGCGTCGATCCGATCGACGCCATGAAACAACACAGCGCATCGATGATGGGCGCGCGCAATGAATGGTGGCAGGCCTCGCTGCTGGCGGCGCAACTGTCGCTGGTGCTGGTGTTGCTCGCCGGCGCAGGATTATTGCTGCGCAGTTTCCTGACGCTCTCGAACGTCGATCCCGGATTCAGGTCGGCGGGACTCACGCTCGTGCACGCGAACATCACGTCCTCGCGCTACGCCAACAGCGACGCGGGAGCGGTGTTGATGCAGGAGCTCGAGCAGCGGCTGGAAAGCAGCGGGCAAATGAAAGTCACGATCGCGACGGGAGCGCCGGTCTTTGGCGTGGGCGTCTACGGCAACATCACACCGGAGGCTGAAGGCGGCATCGCGCGCGACTTTACCGGGCAGATCTTGCCGCGGGTCGAAGTGGCGCCGGACTACTTCGAAACGCTGGGCATTCGCATCGAGCAAGGCCGCGCCTTCACCGTGCAGGACGGCAAGGAAGTCGTCGTCGTCAATGACAAGTTGGCGGCGTACTTCTGGGGCGACGCGTCGCCGGTCGGCCGGCGTTTTCGCACCGACACCAAGACGCCATGGTTCACCGTGGTCGGCGTCGCCGCCGACGTCCGGCAGATGGGCCTCAACGATCCGCTATCGCACGGCATGGAGCTGTATTTCCCCAACGGCGACCGCATCGGTGCCGGCGGTGCGATCATCGTACGCAGCGATCGCCCGTCCGCCGAAGTCATCAACACCGTGAAACAGACGTTGTGGTCGTTGGATCCCCGCATTCCCGTGACCGATGCGATGTCGATGGACGAGCGGATCGGCGAGTCACTTTACCGACAGCGATTCTTTGTCAGGCTGTCGATCGCGTTCACCGTCATTGCCACGCTGCTGGCGATGATCGGCGTCTACGGCAAC
>DASUSZ010000172.1:0-3807 GCA_036374815.1 Vicinamibacterales bacterium
TCATCGGCTGGCCTCTCGCGCTCGGATGCTACTACAATCGCCGGACCGCCATGCAGATCATCCGCAATCGCACCATTCATGACGTGGTCATCGTCGGCTCCGGCGCCGGCGGCGGCATGGCCGCGAAGGTCCTGACCGAAGCGGGTGCCAACGTGCTGATGCTCGAAGCGGGCCCGATGTTCGACACGCGGCGTGATTCGAAGATGATGGCGTGGCCGTACCATTCGCCGCGGCGCGGCCTGCCGATTCCGGAGCGGCAATTCGGCGAGTTCGACGCCGGCTGGGGCGGCTGGACGCTCGACGGCGAGCCGTACACTTCAGCGCCTGGCGATCGCTTCGACTGGTTCCGCACGCGCATGCTCGGCGGACGCACCAATCACTGGGGCCGCATCTCGCTGCGCTTTGGCCCCGACGACTTCAGGCGGAAGAGCATCGACGGCCTCGGCGACGACTGGCCGATCGGCTACGACGATCTCAAGCCGTATTACGACAGCATCGACCGCTACATCGGCCTGTTCGGATCCAACGAAGGACTGCCGAACGATCCCGACGGAATCTTTCAGCCGCCGCCGAAGCCGCGCTGCTACGAGCTGCTGATCAAGCAGGCATCCGAGCGGCTGAACATCCGCTGCATCCCGATTCGCCTGTCGATCCTCACGCAGCCGTTGAACGATCGGCCCGCATGTCATTACTGCGGCCAGTGCGGGCGCGGCTGCGCATCGCACGCGAACTTCTCATCGCCGTCGGTGCTGCTGCCGCCGGCGCTCGCCACCAAGCGTCTCACCATCGTCGCGAACGCGATGGCGCGTGAAGTCACCGTCGGTGAAGATGGTCTCGCGACCGGCGTGACCTACGTCGACAAGACGACCGGACGCGAGAACCACGCGCGCGGCCGCATCGTGGTGATGGCGGCAAGCGCCTGCGAGACGGCGCGGCTGCTGCTCAATTCGAAGTCGCCGCGATTCCCGCACGGCCTTGCCAACTCGAGCGGCGTCGTCGGCAAGTACTTGACGGACACGACCGGCACCGCGGTTCGCGGATTCATCCCGAAGATGATGAGCGGCGTGCCGCACAACGAAGACGGCGCGAGCGGCTCGCATCTCTACATGCCGTGGTGGGGCGACAACAAGAAGCTTGATTTCCCGCGCGGCTATCACATCGAGCTGGGCGGCGGACGACGCATGCCGGGCTTCGGCACGCTGAGCGGCGTGCACCTGTATCACACCACCGCCGGCGACGGCGGCCTGGTGCAGAGCGGCGGATACGGCAAGCAACTGAAGGACGATTATCGCCGCTTCTACGGCGCCACCGTCGGCTTTGCCGGCCGCGGAGAGATGATCCCGAACGAAAATTCGTACTGCGAGATCGATCCGGCCGTGGTGGATCGCTGGGGCATCCCGGTGCTGCGCTTCCACTGGAAGTGGAGCGACTACGAGTTGAAGCAGGTGAAGCACATGCAGGAAACCTTCCGCGCCATCATCAACGAGATGGGCGGAGTGCCGATGACGCCGATGCCGTCGGCTGAATCCGGCTATGGCATCGAGCCGGGCGGCCGCATCATCCACGAAGTCGGGTGCGTGCGCATGGGCAACGATCCGAAAACGTCGGCGCTCAACAGCAACTGCCAGGCGCACGATTGCAGGAACCTGTTCGTCACCGACGGCGGACCGTTCGTGACCAATCCCGACAAGAACGTGACGTGGACGATCCTCGCGCTGGCAATGCGCACGAGCGAATACATTGCCGCGCAGCGGAAGGGAGGCAGCCTGTGAAGAGACGCGATGCTCTGAAAGTGCTGATGGCCGCTCCCGCCGCAACGTTCGCGTGGACCGAGGCGGAAGCATCGCAGGCAGCTGCCTCGGCGCAAGCGGCGCGCGCGGCAACGACGGCGAAGCCGTTCGTGCCGAAGTTTTTCACCGCAGCCGAGTTCAGGCTGGTCGGCGTCCTCGCCGACATCGTGATCCCGAAAGACGAACGATCGGGCAGCGCCACCGACGCCGGCGTGCCCGAGTTCATGGATTTCATGATGATCGATCAACCGGCGCGGCAGGTGGCGATGCGGGGCGGGCTGGCGTGGCTCGACGTCGAGTGCCAGCGGCGCTACGACAAGATCTTTCTCAACTGCACCACCGCCGAGCGCACCGCCGTGCTCGACGACATCGCGTGGCCGGCGAAGGCGAAGCCCGAGTTCGCGCACGGGGTCGCGTTCTTCACCAACTTCCGCGATCTCACCGCGAGCGGCTTCTGGACCACGCGCATGGGCATCGATGATTTGCAGTACATGGGTAATCGATCGGTGGCGCGATGGAACGGCTGCCCGCCGGAAGCGTTGAAGAAGCTGGGTGTGAGCTACGAGTAGCCGTCAGCATTCAGCATTCAGCAACCAGCAATCAGCAATCAGCAATCAGCAATCAGGGAGACACGGAGGGGTCATGCAATTGTCCGCGCTCGCGGTGGTGATTATCGCGTTGACCTCCATCGGTGCCGCCGCGCAGCCGAGTGCGCCGGTGGTGACGAAGACGGACGTCATCTACGGCCGTGTCGAGGGCGCGGCGCTGCTTGCGAACATCGCGTATCCGGACGGCCCGTCGCTGAAGCCCGCGATCATCTCGGTGCATGGCGGCCGCTGGCGCGCCGGCAATCGCGCGGATGCAAGCAGCATCAAGGTGACGCAGTGGGCGGAGTTCGGTTACTTCGCGATGTCGATCGACTACCGCCTGGTCGGCGGCTCGCCGGCCCCCGCGCCGTATCTCGACATGCTGACGGCGATTCGCTGGCTGCATGCTCACGCCGAGGATTACCGCATCGATCCCGAGCGCGTCTACCTGATCGGGCAATCAGCGGGCGGGCAGATGGTGTCGTTGTTTGCCACCGCAGGCGAGGCCGGATTTCCTCGCACTGGTGGATGGGAGAAGGCGCGCACCGACGTCAGGGCCGTGATCAGCGTAGCCGCCACTTACGAGCTCAACTCGCTGTCGTGGGGCAACCTGTGGACCCCTGCCGACGGCAAACCCGTGGAAGAGGCACGGCGTCACGCGTCGCCGATCAATCACGTCCATCAGGCGATGAAGCCGCTGCTCGTCATCCACTCCGATGACGACAAGTCCGTCCCGGTGCAGCAGGCCAACGACATGGTGGAGAAGTTGAAGGCCGCCGGCGTGCAGCATCGCTACGTGCACTACACCGACAAGGGCCACATGGGCATCACCGATGACGTGATCCGCGAAGCGCGCGCGTTCATCGCCGAAGTGGAGCAGAAGAAATAATCACCGTCCTCGGCGGCGGCCCGGCCGGCGCCGCCGCATCGCTGTTGCTCGCGCGCTGGGGACACCCGGTCCGGCTGGTGACGCGTCCCTTCGTCAGCCGCGGCCTCGCGGTGTCGCTGCCGCCAAGCTGCGCCAAGCTGTTCGACGCGATTGGCATCAGCCAGGCGATCGAGCGGGTCGCGTTTCCGCGCTCGACAGGCAACACGGTGTGGTGGGGCGCCGGCGAGCCGCGCGTCGAGCTGTTCGCGCGCGGCGCGCGCGGCTGGCAGGTCGACGTCGATGCGCTTGCCAATGTGATCCTGAACGAGGCCACCGAGGCCGGCGTCACACTCGAACAATCGACCGTGCGCGATCATCCGG
The DNA here is from genome assembly GCA_036374815.1 of Vicinamibacterales bacterium. Lineage (GTDB taxonomy): Bacteria > Acidobacteriota > Vicinamibacteria > Vicinamibacterales > UBA2999 > 12-FULL-67-14b. The sequence continues at coordinate 3,627 of DASUSZ010000172.1, forward strand.
ATGGATTCGTGCTCGATTGCACCGGCCGTTCCGGCGTGATCGCGCGTGCCGAAAAGGTGCGGCAGTTCATCGACGGCCCGCGGACCGTCGGACTCGTCAGCGTGTGGTTCCGCGAGGGCGGCTGGCCTGTGCCAGACGACTCGCACACCCTGGTTGAATCGTATGGCGACGGGTGGATGTG
>DASUSZ010000173.1:0-14220 GCA_036374815.1 Vicinamibacterales bacterium
CACGAGGCCGCGCGCTTCGAGACGCTCGAGGGTCGTGAAGATCGCACCGGGTGAGACGTCACGCCCGGCGCGCTCCAGCAGTTCGGAGCGAATCGCCGCGCCGTATGCGCCCTCATCGAGCCGCATCACCGCGAACATGACGAGTTGTTCGAATTCTCCAAGCGGATGTTGCACGCCGCAGTATTTACTACATTGCAGGAAAAATTACCAGGTATCGGTTGGTGCCTGACATCAACCGACACCCGTATCGGTTGGTGCCTGACACCAACCGACCCGCAACCCCGAGTATCGATTGGTGCCTGACACCAACCTACACCCGTAAACCCGTAAAACCGTTTTTGTTGTTTTATTGTTGTATGTGTAAACGGTTTGGTGTAAATATGTGCACACGTCTTGCCGTGTTGCCGTATCAACGGATACACTTCAGTCCGGTTTGGCGGCAAAACGGACTGACAGCGACACGGTGAAGACGACCGTCGAGCTCCCGGGGGAGCTCTGGCGGGCCGCGAAGATCCGGGCCATGGACGAGCGGGCCGATCTTCGGACGGTGCTGATTCGCGCGCTCGAGGATTACCTGCGCGGCAGCAAACCGGAACGGCCCGCGCGCAGTTCGACGAGCCCATGACCGAGACCGACGATCGCCAACCCGTCGAACGGCCCGCGCCCACCGCGCCGAAGCCGACCCTTGTCAGCCGCGGCCGCCGGCTGCTGCGTCACGCGCTGCTCTTCATCACCGCGGTCATCATCATCGACGCCATCGCCGGCGAAAAAGGACTGATCGCGCTGCTCGAGGCGCGCCGCGAATACGCGGTGCTGGAGCGATCGCTCGAGCGCGCGCGCGCGGAAAACGCGTCGCTGCGGGAGATGGCCCGCCGCCTGCGCGAGGATCCCGCGGCCATCGAAGAACAGGCCCGCCGCGAGCTCGGCCTGATCAAGCCCGGCGAAGTCCTGTTCATCGTCAAGGACGTGAACAAAAAGTAACTTCTGCCTTTCGCCTTCCTGCCTTCTGTCTTCTGCCTTTTGCCTTCTGCGTTTGATACGCTTGTTGTTTCTCTCTGAGGAGGACACATGGCACGTCAGGCTGAAGCGGAATGGAAAGGCGATCTCAAGGGCGGCAGCGGCCGCGTCAAACTTGGCAGCGGCGCGTACGAAGGCAACTACTCGTTTGCGACGCGGTTTGAAAACGGCTCCGGCGCGAATCCCGAGGAGCTCGTTGGCGCCGCGCTCGCCGGCTGCTACTCGATGGCGCTTGCCAACTCGCTGGCCCAGGCCGGGTTCACCGCTACCAGCGTGCACACCAGCGCCGATGTTCACCTCGGCAAGGACGACACCGGCTTTCTGATCAATCAGATCGATCTGACGGTCAACGCCGTCGTGCCGAAGGTCGATCAGGCCACGTTCCAGCAGCACGTCGACAAGACGAATGTCGGCTGCATCATCAAGCGCGCGCTCGGCGCCGTGCCGAAGGTCAACGTCAAGGCCACGCTGAAGAATTGAAAAGGGCGAAGCGGTCGAAGCCGCGGCCGGCCCGGCCGGCTGCGGCGCACAAGGTCTACAACACGCCGCTGCCGAAGAAGCTCGGCATCAAGCCGGGGTTCGTGGTTGCGCTGCTCAAGTCCCCTGCCGGTTTCGCGGCCAAGACACTCAAGCCGCTTCCCGCCAGGGTGTCGTTCACGGCGCGTCCCGAGCCGGACGCGGATCTCTTCATCGGCTTCGCGCGGACCGCGCAGGAATTGCAGGCGCACATCCTGTCGATACCGGCGGCCACCACCCAGACGATGTGGCTGGCATGGCCGAAGAAGGCATCGGGCGTCGCCTCGGATCTCGACGGCAATATCGTTCGCGAAACAGGCCTGGCCGCCGGCTGGGTCGATTACAAGGTCTGCTCGGTCGACGACACCTGGTCCGCCCTCGCCTTCAAGCGCCGCAAGTAGCGGCAAAGGGTGCCAACCGTTGGCAATTAATGCGCGTCAAAGGGCGCATGGGATTTGTGTCTTCGCTACTCCGGGACCTGACGTTCGCCGTGCGGCAGATGCGGCAGACGCCGATCGTCAGCGGCGTCGCGCTGCTGTCGCTGGCGCTCGGCATCGGCGCCAACGTGGCCATCTTCTCGCTGGTGAACGCGCTCATCCTGAAGCCGCTGCCGGTCCACGACCCGGATCGCGTGGTGATCGTCGGCGTGGCGGGGTCGCGATCGATCAACACCTCGCTGACCAATCCGCAGTGGGAGTACGTGCGCGATCACCAGGACGTGCTGGCCGGCGTCGCCGCCTACGGCAACCCGCGCTTCAACCTCAGCGCCGGCGGCGAGGCGCGGCCCGTGCAGGGACTCTTCGTGAGCGGCCGCTTCTTCGACGTGCTCGGCGTCACGCCGCACATCGGCCGCATGTTCACGGCCGAAGACGATCGCCGCGGCGGCGGGCCTGCCGGACCGGTCGCGGTGTTGAGCCACGGGTTCTGGCAACGCGAGTTCGGCGGCCGCACGGACGTGATCGGCAAGGCGATCGTGCTCGACGGCCACAGCTTCACGATCGTCGGCGTGTCGCATCGCGATTTCCTCGGGTTTCAAGTGGGCCGCGCCTTCGACGTAGCGGCGCCGCTCGGCACCGAGCCGATCATCCGCGGCGCCGAAAGCTCGCTCGATCGCCGCAGCAACTGGTGGTTGACGATCGTGGGGAGACTGGCGCCGGGCCAGACGATTGAACAAGCCGAGTCGCGGCTGCGCGCGTTCCAGCCGCAACTGCGCGAAGCGACCACGCCGCAGGACTGGATGCCGAAAGATCAGGCCGAGTACCTGACCGAGCCGATCACGGTGATCGCCGGCGGCACCGGCATCTCGAACCTGCGCGATCGGTACTCGCAACCGCTCTACGTCCTGCTCGGCATTGTCGGCCTGGTGTTGACGATCGCGTGCGCGAACATGGCGAACCTGTTGCTGGCGCAATCGGTGACGCGCCGCAAGGAGCTCGCCGTGCGTCTGTCGCTCGGCGCTGGAAGATGGCGGCTGGTGCGCCAATTGCTGGTGGAGAGCGTGATGCTGTCGGCGATCGGCGCGGCGGCCGGCTTGCTGGTCGCGACCTGGGGCAGCCGCGCGATCGTCGGCCTGCTCTCGACGCGCACGCAGATCGTCGAGGTCAATCTCGCGATGGATTGGCGCGTCTTCGCCTTCACCACCGCGGTCGGCGTGATTACCGGATTGCTGTTCGGCGTGGCGCCGGCGTTCCGCGGCACGCGTCTGACGCCCGCCGACGCGCTCCGCGATCACTCACGCGGCGTGGTCAGCGGCGGCGGACGATTCCAGCTCGGACACGCGCTGGTCGCACTGCAGGTGGCGCTGTCGTTCGTGCTGGTGTTCGGATCGACCTTGTTCGTGCGCACGCTGGTGGCGCTGACGTCGCAGGAGATGGGGTTCGAATCGTCGCGGGTGATGGTCGGCAACGTCGATCTGCGCCGCACCGGCGTCGCTCCTGAACACCGCCTGGCGATGTTCACGCAAGTGCGCGAGGCGCTCAACGCGGTTCCCGGCGTCGAGGCCGCCGCGAGCTCGTTCGTGACCCCGGTCAGCGGCTCGACCTGGAACCTCGCCATTCGCGTGCCGGACTACCCCGCCAACGATCGCATGGGCGTGCTGTTCAACGGGGTGTCGCCAGGCTACTTCAAGGCGATGGGCACGCCGATCCTCGTCGGCCGCGACATTGCCGAGACGGATCGCCAGGGCGCTCCCGGCGTGGTCGTGGTGAACGAAGCGTTCGCGAAGAAATATTTCAACGGCGAGAACCCGGTTGGCCGATCATTCACGATCCTCGGCTTCACCGCCACGCGCCCGGATCGTCCGATGGAGATCGTCGGCATGGTCGCGGACACGAAATACCAAAGGCTGCGAGAAGCCGCGCAGCCGATCATGTATGGCGCCTTCGCGCAGGAGCGGGAGCACAACTCCAGCTCGCGCATCGCCATTCGCACCGCAGGATCGCCCGTCGACTCGCGCAATGCGATCGTGCAGGCGATCGCCGCCGTCAACAAGGACATCGCGGTCGATCTGAAGCGCCTCGATGAAGATCTCGGCGCCAACGTGTTGCAGGAACGCCTGGTCGCGACGCTGTCCGCGTTCTTCGGCGGCCTGGCGCTGCTGCTCGCTGCACTCGGCCTCTACGGCGTGATGTCGTACACGGTGACGCGCCGCCGCAACGAGATCGGGATTCGCATGGCGCTCGGCGCGGAACCGGGCTCGGTCGTCGGTCTCGTGCTGACAAATGTCGCGTTGATCACGGTTGCCGGCCTGGCGATCGGCGCCGCGGCATCGGTCGGTAGCGGCCGCTTCATCAATTCGCTGCTCTACAATCTCGCCGCCAGCGATCGAACGATGATCGCGGTCACCGCAGTTACGCTGGCCGCTGCCGCCGCGATCGCGGGATACCTGCCGGCTCGCCGCGCTGCGCGCATCGATCCGATGGCCGCGCTCCGCGAGGAGTAAGTGATGTAGCCTAGCCGCTCAATGAGCGGGCTCGGCCGCGACCTGAAGAACGCCGCGCGCCATTGGGCGCAAACGCCGGTCGTCACGGCGGTCGTGGTGTTGTCGCTGGCGCTCGGCATCGGCGCCAACACCGCGATCTTCTCGCTGATCGATTCGCTCCTCATCAAGCCGCTGCCGGTGCGCGAGCCCGATCGCCTGGTTCGCATTGCCGAACCTGGCGCGCTGACCTACGGCGTGCCGATCTTCCGCGAGATCGCGGCCGCCGGTATTTTCGAGAGCACCGCCGCGATGACGCTGCTGCGGCCCGACATCTCGAACACTCCCGAACGCCGCAGCGCCTTCGGCCTTTCGGTCAGCGGCGGGTTCTTCGACACGCTTGGCGTCACTCCCGCCATCGGCCGCCTGTTGTCGCCGGACGACGATGCCGCCGGCATGCCGGCGGTCGCGGTGACCGACTACGAGTTCTGGCAAACAGAATTCAACGGCCGGCTCGACATCCTCGGCGCGACCATACGTCTCGACGGCAAACCGTTCACGATCGTCGGCGTCACCGAACGCGGCTTCTTCGGATTGAATGTCGGCCGGCGCTTCGACGTCGCGGTCTCGCTGAACGGTTACCGGACGCTGTTTCCCGATTCGATCGATCAACTGACGAACAGCTTCTCCATCTTCGCGCGGTTGCAAGAGGGACAGAGCCCCGCCGAGGCCGAGACAGCGCTGCGAGCGGCGCAACCCCACATCCGCACCGCGCTGCAGATGCCCGCCAGCGTGCCGCGAATGTTCAAGCCGCTCTCGGTAACGCCGATTCCGGCCGGGCTGACGGACAGCGCCAAACAGCAATACTCGAAGCCGCTGGCCGTGCTCATGGCATTGGTCGCGCTGGTGTTGATGATCGCGTGCGCGAACGTCGCCAATCTGTTGATTGCCCGCGGCAGCGAGCGCCGCGGCGAGCTTGCGGTGCGCCTGTCGCTCGGCGCAACGCGGTGGCAGGTGCTGCGATCGCTGTTGGTCGAGAGCCTGCTCATCGCGCTCGTCAGTGCCGCCGCGGCGCTGGCCGTTGGCGCCTGGACCGCTCGTGGCATCGTCAACGCCGTCGCCGTCAATCAGAGCGGCGGGTTTGCGAGCTGGATCGACGTGCCGCTCAATTATCGGGTGATGGTGTTCACGATTGCCGTCGGCATGGTGACGGCAATCATTTTCGGCGCCGGTCCCGCGGTGTGGACGACGCGGGTCGATCCGCTCGACGCGATGCGCCGCCGTTCGCGCGGGCTCGTCGGCGGCCACAGCCGCTTCAGCGCGGCGCACACGCTGGTCGCGCTGCAGATTGCGCTCGCCTTCGTCCTGGTAATCGGCGGCAGCCTGCTGGTGCGCAGCTTCGTGACGATGACCTCGCAGGACGTTGGCTTCGATCGTCGCAATGTCGTCGTCGCCGTGCCCGACTACAGCCGGAGCATGGTGACACGACGCGAACGAGTGCCGGTCACCGATCGCATCCGCGAGCGGCTGCGTGCGTTCCCCGGCGTGCAGGATGTCGGCTTCGTAGAGTCGTCGCCGTTTGGTTTCGGCACGGCACTGGTCCCGTTCGCGGCCGGCACAACACAACCGGGCGACGCGCGCGTCATGCTGAATCGCATCAGCGACGGCTACTTCCGCACGCTGGGGGTCGCGATGCGAGCCGGCCGCGACTTCGAATGGATCGGCCGCGAGTCGAGGCAGTCGGCGATCGTCAACGAAGCATTCGTGTCCCGGCACCTGGCCGGACGACCGGCGCTCGGCGAACGGCTGCGACTCGGCGTGCGCGCGCATCCGAACGTCGAGATCGTCGGCGTCGTCGCCAATACCCGGCACACGTCGTTACGCAGCGCCGTCGAGCCGACCGTGTTCGTGCCGATGCTGCCGGACGACGAGCCGTGGATCGAGATCGACATCCGCAGCCAGATCCCTGAGCGCCAGGTGCAGGCCGCGGTGCTCGACATCGTGTCGTCGCTCGCTCCGGGCACCAGCGTCGAGTTCCGATCGATCGAGACCGGCGTGCGCGACGCCGCCGCTCGCGATCGGGTGATCGCGTGGCTCGCCGGCGGTTTCGCGGTCCTCGCATTGCTGCTCTCGGCCGTCGGTCTCTACGGCGTGATGTCGCACCAGGTGTTGCGCCGGCGACAGGAGTTCGGCGTCCGCGTCGCGGTCGGGGCCGCGCCGGGATCCGTGACCGCGCTCATCCTCGGGCAGGCCGCGTGGATTATCGCGGTTGGTTTGCTGGCCGGCCTGGCGGGGACACTGGCCTCCGGCCGGATGATCGCAGCGCTGCTCTATGACGTGACGCCGGGCGATCCTGCCTCGATCGCGATCGCCGCTGCCTTCCTTGCGGCGGTCACGGTGATCGCGGCACTGATTCCGGCGCGACGAGCCGCGCGCGTCGATCCGATGATCGCCTTGCGCGAGGAGTAGAAAGCCGCCTCAGTCGCTGAGCGGCAGCACGAATTCCGCCGGATCGTCATCCGATCGACCGGCGGGAATCACCGCCCCGCCGATTTGCAGATCGCGCCAGCGCAACGGACCGTCGACGCCGATCACGGCGATCACGACGCGCTCGCGCGATCGTTCGACCCGCACTTCCACGAAGCTCTGAAAGAATGGCGCGCGATTGAAGTCGAACACCGCCGACAGCGCCTCGGCCGAGAACGGCCACGCGCCGAATCGATGCACCCACCACCATGCCGGCCGCTTCCAGAACGGCGTTTCCGCGTCGAGCTTGGCGGCGAGCGCATCGGTGCGCGGGTAAAACGCAAAGTCGGAGAGCGCACCGCGATCGGGCCAGTCGAGCGCCGTGCCGATGCTGAGGTACGCGCCACCACCGCCGTTCACGAAGTAGTGCGAACGATCGCCGCGGTAGTACTCGAAGTCGTGCGTATCGCCGGCCATCATCACGCGCACGCCGTGGGTTTGCAGCAGATCGTGCACCTGCTTGAACGAGCCATCGCCAATCTGCGATCGGCCGGCCGCATGAAACGGATGACCAAGAATCGCCATCGTAAAGCTGCCCTTGGCGCGCTCGAGCGCCGCCTGCAGCCATTGCAGCTGCTTCGCGTCGATGCGCCGCTCGATCCCGGTATCGATCGCGATGAGGGAAAACCTGCCGGCATGCAGCTCGAAGAAAGGCCCGTGCTGAAGCCCGGCCTGCACGCGGTACAGGGAACGCAGCCGAGCCGCCGACGCCAGCAGTTCATCGATGCGGCCGGCGGTCGTGCTCGACAAGCTGAGATCCGCATTGACGCGCGCATCGATGGCGGCGCGCGCGGTTTTCGCATCCATCAGATTGGCGGCAAAGCCGTCGAGCGCGTTGAACCAGTCGTGATTGCCGGGAACCGCAAGCACCGGCTTTTCCACGCCCATCAGCGGCAGGTAGAAATTCGGCTCGTAGTCCTTCATCGCGCCGACCGGGTAAACGACGTCCGACGCGATGACGATGAACTTGACGGCATCGCGGCGAGCCGACAACAGCAGCTGATCGCGGAGCGCGTGCTGCGAGGGATCGCCTTCTCCAGGATCGCCGACCACCAGGAACGAGAAGTCGCCGTCTGCGATACCGTCGATGCCGACGTCGAACACGCCGGGCGCCGCCGGCGATGCGCCGCCGCGCACGCGAACGGCCGCATCAATCATCGCCTCGCGCCAGCTGTCGATGCGCGTCTCGGCGATTTTCTGCCAGGCGGCGGTCGCCCAGTTCTCGCTGTTGAAGTACCAGCTGAAGCCCCAGATTGGATGCACCGCAATCAGCACCGCGGTGATCGGCAGCCCGGCGCGAATCAACTGCCGCACCGCGCCGGCGAGGCTGTTGTTTTCGAGATCGCGCGCCACCGATCGGCGCAGCCGCTGCTCGGCCCACCATCGCACGAGGCGCTCGCTCCATCGCTGCTCGGACACCGGCGCGCGGTCGTGCAGCATGCGATGCCATGCCGCCCGCTCCATCGGACGGCTGATGCGCTGCCACAGGATCTCGAGCGGGACCAGCACGACGATCGACAGCACCAGCGCCGCGACAATGTCGCCGAGCGTGGCGGCCGCCGGCGTCAGCATGCCGAGCCAGGTCCATTCGGCGTCGAGACGCCCGACGTGAATGGCAAAGAAGACGACGACGAAGATCACGCTCCAGTAAAAGTCGGTCGGCGTTCGCGAGCGCGCGTGCGCGACGGCTTCGCGATGAATGAAGCCGATGATTGGATGCGGCGGCAGGCCCAGCGCGCGATTGGGGTGCTCGTCTTCCGGCCTCGCGAAGTGGTCGCCCTCGTCGACCGATCGCATCGCCAGCGTCTGCCATCCCGACGCCGCCATTCGCAGGCCGAGAAAGAACCCGAAGCCCTGTGCGCCGATCGTGTTGCGAAGCCCCCACACGATCACCGCCAGCAGGATGTTGCCCGCGCCGTTGACGAAATCCCACACGCGGCCGGCGCCGCTGTAGCCGCCAGGCGAAGGCGCGCTGCCGGCGCCGTGTCCCCTGAACGCGCGCACCACGTTGGTGCCGCCGTCGAGCAGCAACACGATCGCCGTCGCGACCATCAGGCCGCTGAACGCGAACGCGGATTGAAAGGAGATCAGCGCGCCGGCGGCCACCGAGAAGATGCCGCTGCTGTAATGCGTGCGGCTACTGTCGGAATACCATGCGTCGGCGAGCTCGAGGATGCCGGACAGGAAGATCGCGATGCCCACGATCGGCAGCCCCCACACCGCCGAAAATAGCGGCGCAATCATGGCGACGGCGCCGAGCACGATCAGCAGACTGCCGTTCCGCCTGGCGGTGAGCCGCACTCAGCGCAATCCTTGCCGGGTGTCCCGTGACACCCGGTCATCCTATCCGATTCACCGCCGCTCGAGGCTTGACCTCGAGGACGCGCGGAAGCAGAATGCCTTCATCGGCAACTGAAGGATCGCCATGAAACAATCCAGCCACGTCGGCCGCAACGACCTCTGCTCCTGCGGCAGCGGCAAGAAGTTCAAGAAATGCCACGGCCTCAAGGAAACCGGCACCAAGGGCAACACCCTGATGCTGATCATCGTGGGACTGCTCGTCGCCGCGGGCGCGACCGCGGTGATCACGAGCTTCACATCGGATAAGGCGCACGTGGGACGCACCGGCGGCGTCTGGTCGCCGGAACACGGGCATTATCACTAACGCGCTGGCGCAGTGATTGCAGCTCGCTGACCGTGCATCGAGCAGCAATCGCACTCGCTCTGTTCGCCGCTGCATGCAGCTCGTCGAAGAGCGCGCCGGCAACCCCCACGAGTCCAACGACTTCAACACCGCCGCCGGTGTCGACGCCCGCGCCGGCGCCGGCGCCTGCGCCCGCGCCGCCAACGTCGACCGCAGTCACGCTCAATGACGATTTTGCGGGACGTGCACTATTTCCGTCGGACAACTGGTGGAACGTCGATATCAGCAGCGCGCCGATCGATCCGCAATCCGATGCGTTGATCGGCTTCATTGGCCGCACCCGAACTCTGCATCCGGACTTCGGCCCGCCGCCGTACGGCATCCCGTATGTCGGCGTCGGCGGCGGCGCACCGCGCGTGCCGGTCACGTTCGTCGATTACGGCGACGAGAGCGATGCCGGGTTTGGGTCCGATCGCGGCTATCCCATTCCCGAGGCCGCGAAGACGCAGCCAAACTACATCGAGGGCGGCGTTGCCGGCGGCGGCGCCAACGGCGATCGCCACTTGATCATCGTCGACCGCGATCGCTGGCTGCTGTTCGAGCTGTTTGCAACGCGGTGGACGGGACAGCGATGGGAAGCGGGATCCGGAGCAATCTTCGATCTCAACGCGAATGGACGCCGGCCTGAAGGATGGACCTCCGCCGACGCGGCGGGCCTCGCGATCCTTCCCGGGCTGGTCCGCTACGACGAAGCGAGGCGCGGGCCGATTCGCCACGCGCTGCGCTTTACGGTGAGACAGACCAACGGCTTCGTGTGGCCCGCGTCGCACCGCGCCGGCAGCAGCAACGGCGCATTGCCGATGGGCGCGCGGCTGCGGCTGAAGTCGTCAAAGGACATCTCGCGGCACCCGTCGTACATCCAGAATATTTTCCGCGCGATGCAGACGCACGGCTTGATCGTCGCCGACAACGGCAGCGACATGTACATCAGCGGCGCAATGGACCCGCGCTGGAACAACGACGAGCTGAATCCGGCGTTCCGATCGTTGACGGCCGCCGACTTCGACGTGGTCCGATTAGGCTGGCGCTGAGCCCAGCTCGCCCATCGTCTTGATGATCTCGATGTCGCGGGCGGCGCGCTGGCCGCTTTCGACGGCGCCGTTCATGTAGCCCTGCCACTTGCGGCTGGTGTGATCGCCGGCGAAGGCAATGCGGCCAAACGCGCGCGACAGTTCCGCACGCCACTCCGGCTTGAAGCCCGGAGCGAAGAAGGCATAACCGCCCTTCGCAAATGGATCCAGCTCCCAACTGATGCTTCGAAAATCGCGCGCCTCTTCCGGTTCGCCGAGCCAGGACAGCCGCCGAATCACGCGCTGCGGCCCGCCCTCCTCGAGCAGATCGCGCAACGCGCGGCTCGCGCGCCCACCGGCAAGCATCGTCAAACTTGCCGGCCCCGTGCCCGACGTCTCCCAGATCGCGCCGGTATCGAGGTTCGATGCCCACGCGCGCGGCCGGCCGGGTTTGCGCCACCAGCCCTTGTCGAACCGCACGTGGGCCTTGGTCGCCGGTCCCGATTCAAGCGCCTGCCACGCTTTGCGCAGTGTTGGCGGCACGGCCGGCGTGAATTCGAGCGCGCGCGCGATTGGCGCGGGCGTGGCAAGCACCAGGTAGTCGCCGTTGACGATCGCGCCTTTCTTGCTGCCGTCGTTGACGTGAACGCGCACACCGCGATCGTCTTGCTCGATCTTCGTCACGACCGACTTCAGCGTGATCGCGAGCCCCTTCTGTTTCGCGAGCGCCTGGACGAGACGGTCGTTGCCGCCCTTGATGCGCGACACCGTGACGTGGCGGGGATCGATTGGCTGCATCGCCAGCTCGGCGCCGACCAGCGCCGACAATTGATCGGCATCGGCGAGGAAGAACCCGCGCAGGCCCTGCACCATGGCCTTGACTTCGCGGGACGCCTGGCGCGCATCGAGCAACGCCTGGATCGAATGCTGCGCGATCGCCTGCGCGGTCGTCGAATTCCAGTCGCAGTTGTCGATGCTCAACGCCTCGGTTTCGCGCGCCACTGCCTGCTTGAAGTCGGTCCAGATCTGGCGCTGGCCGTTGAACAACTGGACGCGGCCGTTGACGTCGAGCGCGAGTCCGAAGCCGTCTTTCAGGATCGGCAGCAACGTGAGACGCAGCTCGTGACACAGCGCGCGAATCGCGGCGTGCTCTCCGTCGATGAATTCGCCGCCAAGTTCGAGCGGCACATCGGAAAAGTCCTTGTCGGCGACGGTCCAGACGCGGCCGCCCAGCCGCTCGCGCGCTTCGAGCAATTGCACGCTGGCGCCGCGCGCGATCAAATCACGCGAGGCCGCGAGGCCGGCCAGTCCGCCGCCGACGACGAGGACGCGCTGGCCCTTCAGCGAGGGCGTCAGCGATTTCGGCACGATGCGTTGAGCAGGCGATAGGACTCGACGTCGAGGATCGCCGGCGAGGGTCCGGGATCGCGTCCGGCGGCGCGGCCGTTCGGCATCACCGGCGTAATGCGCACGCGGCCGCCGGCCAGGCCGATCCCCGGCGCGACCATGTCGGACTGCTTCATCAGGCCGGTGATTTCCACCATCGTGTGCTCGCGCGCCTTGATGTCGGCGAGCACCTTCTTGTTGCCCTCGAGACGGATCTTCGTGCCGAGCTCCATGACAAAGCTCGATTCGTGATCAGGATCGCGGCCGACCGTGAACACGCGGCCGCGGGCGCAGCCGGATATCGACAATCGCGTCGAGTCTTTTGGCACCGGACGTTCCTGCGCTGAGGGCAGGCTCGACGATGCCGCGGCGAGCGCCAGCACGAGAAGCGTCGATCTCATGCACCAAGCTTACCGCTACACGAGTTAACGGATCGAGTTTTGGCGGTCGCGGCCCGCGCGGCCTGATGCCGGCGGTCAGCGGCCCGTATTCGAGCTCTTCCCCGCTCGCGGCGCTGCGCAGCAGCAAGCCGCCGCGGCTCATGTCGCCGCGCCCGACGAACGACACCGGATAACGGAGCCGCTCGCCGAGGATCGGCAGCAGCACATCGACATACTTTCCGCTCGCCACGCTGCCGAGCAGCACGACGCTGGTGTTGCGGCCGATGCGGGCGGCGAGCGCGCTGACATCGCGCTCCAGCGCGGAGCGGTAATCGGGATTGTCGAGGCTGACGTCGCCCACCGCGAACTCGCGCAGCAGCGCGAGCGTGAATTTCATCTCCGGGCTCTGCAGCCCGCGTGTCGGGGTGATGACGAGCGGCTCGCCGAACCGTTGCGCGTAGGTGAGCTTGCCGCGAAAGTACAACCCGCTCATGAAGGCGAAGGCCCGGCCGAGCGACAGCCGTCCGGAACGCAGCTCACGCGTCGTCTCGGCCTGGGACTTCGGGTTCAGCAGAATCGCCGCGCGGCGGCCGCCGCAAAACGCGGGCGATAGCAGGAAAACAGTGTTCACGCGCAGGCACGATTGTACTAGGACGCCAGCCCGGTCGCGACCTCGTCGAGCCGGTCGTAACTGAGGGCCGCGCCGCGATCCATGCCGGTGCTGAGGACCATGTCGCGGACTTCCTTCGACGGATACTTCGACGTCGCCGTGAGGCGCGTCTTGTTGCCCTCGACGGTCAGGACCGTCGTCACGATCGATTCCGCATCCGGAAACGGCGCGTAGATCTCGGTGAACACCACGCGCTCCGGGGCCTTGATTTCCTTGTAGACGCCGTAGAACTCGGCATCGCCCTGCGGATGGCGATTGACGAAGCGCCACTTGCCGCCGACGCGCAGATCGACTTCGCAGACCGGCACCGAATATCCGTCGCCGAGGTTCCCCCACCAGCGCTTGATGTGCTCGGGCTTGCTCATCGCCTCGAACACCAGGTGCCGCGGCGCATCGAACAACCGCGTCAGCGTGATCTCGGTGTCGGACGGGGTCGAGACCTTGAACGTTTCGCTATTTACCACGCCGCTTGCCATCATGATCCTTCTCCTTCGCTTTCAGTTCCTGTAGATAGAGCTCGAGGCTGTCGAACTTCCCTTCCCAGACTTTTCGATACTGCTCGGTCCACTCCGCGACCTGTTTGAGGGGCCCTGCTTCGATGCGGCAGGGACGCCACTGCGCCGAGCGGCCCCGCGCGACCAGGCCCGCGCGTTCCAGCACCCGGAGGTGCTTCGACACCGCCGGCATGCTCATGTCGAACGGCTCGGCGAGCTCGGTGACCGAGCACTCCCCCGATGCCAGCCGCGCCAGGATGGCGCGTCGCGTGGGATCGGCAAGCGCGGCGAACGTGTTACTCAGTTGGTCGGTCATGGCCGTATTAAACCAATCAGTTAATTAACTTATAGGTTAAATATATCGATTCGTTCGGGAAGTCAACTTGGTGAGCCATATTTGAACGTGTTCATTTTTGTCCTTGACTCAAGAGCCGGCTTTCCGTAGTTTTTGAACATGTTCAAAGACGCCCTGCGGGCCACGCCGCAACGCGCCGGCAGTGAAGAGACCCGCCAGCAGATTCTCGATACGGCACTGGTGTTGTTCCGCGAGAAGGGGTTCGAGGAAACGACGATTCGCGAGATTGCGAAGCGCACCGGCAT
>DASUSZ010000174.1:0-2603 GCA_036374815.1 Vicinamibacterales bacterium
CTCGATTCCCGTATGCGGACGTCGATTTCCAGATGGCGGCGCGCGAAATTCGCGCGAAATTCACAGGACCGTTCGAAGAGCTGCCGGGTTCGCTCTTCACAGATCGGAAAGAGCTCGCAGGGACGATGTTGAACGGGTCGGCCGATATGGCCGTCGCGCTCACTGTCCCCAAAGTCGGGCAAACGGAGCTGCTCGATCTGAATGGTTCTGCGACGCTCGCCAAGTCGACCATCGCCGGCATGGCCATCGATTCAGGCCAGATAACGGGGTCCTTCGCCAACCAGACCGCCCACATCAAGGAGCTCATGCTGACGGGCCCGGACGTCAAGGCAAGCGTTGCGGGCACGCTGGCGCTCGGCGATACCGGTGAATCGAAGTTTGCCTACGACGTTGCCGTCACCAATCTCGAACCGCTCGCGAAGCGCTTCGACCGCCCGCTCGCGGGTTCTGCCCATGTCGTCGGCGAAGCGTCGGGGCCCGCGGCGAATCTCACGATCGCCGGCAAGCTCGGCGCGAACCGGCTGCGCTACAGCACGAACGTCGACGCGCTGACCGCCAACAGTACCTACACGGTGCAGTTGCCGAATTTCACGATGGCGGACGCGCGCATTCAGGCCGACACCGCAGCGACGTTCGTGACGATTGCCGGGCGTAATCTGCCGCGTGTGACGGCGAAGACGACCTACGAGAAAAACCAGCTCCAGTTCGACACGATGGTCGAGGAAGAGCGGCGCTCGCTCGGTCTCGGCGGGAATGTGGTGTTCCATCCCGACCACGACGAGCTGCATCTACAGGCGTTGAACCTCACGGTCGGTCAGACGCAGTGGGCGCTGCCGCAGGGGCAGGAAGCGACCGCGCGCTATTCGACGGATTCCGTCACGCTCGACAATTTCGTTCTGCAGCGCGGCACGCAGCGCGTCACGGCCGCCGGAACGGTTGCCATCGGCGCCGCGTCAGCGAACCTCGCCAACGACCTGAATGTGCGTCTCGACAACGTGCAAGTGCAGGACATCAACGAGCTGCTCCTCGGCAACCGCGCTCTCGCCGGCGTGGTGAACGCCACCGCTGAGATTCGCGGCACGCGCACGAATCCGGTGGTGCAGTCGGATTTCGCCGTCACGGCCGGCACGGTCGAGGGCGTGAAGTTCAACGCGCTGACCGGTAAGGCGAATTACTCGGGGCGCGCAATCGACGTGGACGCGCGCCTCGAACAAACCCCGGCTGCGGTGCTGACGGCGGTGGGCACCATTCCCGTCCCGAACGGTCCAGGTGAGACCACGCGCACCGACGAATTCGATCTCGCAGTCAAAAGCACGCCCATTGACATCGCGCTGTTCCAGCCGGCGACGACGCAGCTGACGAACCTGACGGGACAGTTCAGCGCCGACGTGCACGTGCGTGGCACGCTGGAGTCTCCGCGAATCGACGGTCTGGTCGAAACGACCAACGGCGGATTCAGCGTGCCGGCCACCGGCGTGACCTACGCGAATGCGATTGCGCGGTTGATGTTCGAAGGCGATCGCCTGCTCGTCGATCGGTTTCAAGTCAGCGACGAGGATCAGGACAGCCTGGTCGCGATTGGCGAGCTCGGCATCGAGCGCCGCAGCATCGGCGCGATGAACCTGCAGATCTCGGCGTCGGAGTTCAAGGTGCTCGACAACCAGTTCGGCGACATGGAGGTCGACAGCGACATCCGCGTGACCGGCGAGGTCGCGAAGCCGACAGTGACCGGGCAGATCCTGACGCGTCCCGCGCGGCTGGAGGTGGACCAGATTCTCGACCAGCTGACGCGCAGCCCGTATCGCACGGAGGCTACCGTCGCAACGGAAATGGATACCCCTTCGCCCTCGCCCCTTGCCCTTTCGGATAATCCGAACCTCGGCATCTATGACAGCGCCACGATCGACGTGCGCCTGAGCGTGCCCGACGATCTGCTGCTGCGCGGCCGCGATATGCACGCGAGCTTCTCGCGGATCGGTCTCGGCGATATGAACATCACCGTCGGCGGCGAGCTGCAAATCCGCAAGGCGCCGGCCGGCCAGCCCGACGTCATTGGAACGGTGACCGTCGTGCGCGGCTTCTACGATTTCCAGGGGCGCCGGTTCGAAGTGTTGCGCGACAGCCAGATCCGATTCCAGGGCACGCGTCCTGTCGATCCGGCGTTGCAGGTGGACGCCCAGCGCGTCATTTCGGGTGTCACCGCGATCGTGAATATTCGCGGCACGGCGCGCCAGCCGCAGGTGCGCCTGTCGAGCCAGCCGCCGCTCGACGAGGCGGATGTGCTATCACTCATTGTCTTCAACCAGCCGATCAACCAGCTCGGCGAAGGCGAGCGCTTGAATCTTGCCGAGCGCGCGGGCGGACTTGCCGTGGGATATCTCGCAACGCCGCTCGCCAATTCCATCGCACGCGCGCTGGATCTGGATATTTTCGAAATCCGCGCGGCGGGCGGCGAGAACGGACAGCCATCGATCGCGGTCGGGCAGCAATTCGGCTCGCGGCTGTTCGTCTCGTTCCGTCAGGAATTCGGATCCGACGACTACAGCCAGCTCTCCTTTGAATACCGCATCAACGAGCTGTTGCGCCTCGTCAGTACGGTCACC
>DASUSZ010000175.1:0-4780 GCA_036374815.1 Vicinamibacterales bacterium
TTGTCACCGCGCGCGGTGCGCGGCGTCGACACGCCGTCGCTCCGCACGGTCAAGGCTCTCTCGGGAGTTCTGCGCCGCAACTACGACTACGATCGCTTCTGGGTCGTCTTCCCGTTGAAGGATGCCGACGGCAAGCCGCTGTTCTCGAGCAACGATACGACTGCGGAGCTCGTCGTCCGCATCCACGATCGCCAGGGCCGCGTGAAGTGGCCAATCCCGCCAGGCCTGCGCGCCACGCCGTGACGCCGGCTCAATTTCGAAAAATCGCGCTCGGCCTTCCCGACGCCGTGGAAGCCTCGCACATGAAGCATCCCGATTTCCGCGCCGCCAACGGGAAAATCTTCGCGACGCTGACCGAGAAGGAAGATCGCGCGTGCGTGATGCTGACGCCTGATCAGCAGGCGGAATTTCTGAAGGACGCCCCCGGCGTCTTCGAACCTGCCGCCGGCTCGTGGGGACGCGGCGGCGCGACGATGATCGTGCTCAAGTATGCCGATGCGGAGATCGTCGGCGAAGCGGTGACGCAGGCATGGCAGAGGATCTCCGCGCTCCCGCCGGCTAAAAGCAAAGCGAAGAAGCGCCCGTCGGCGAAGACGAAAGCAAAAACGCGGAAGCGTTAGCGTTCTTCCTGCCGCCGCGGCGGGCAGTTCACGACTTTCTTCGCGCCGTCCGGCATCACCTTGCAGGATGGATCGATCGTCGCGATCGCGAATGCATCGAGCGTATCCACTTCGGCGCAGTTGGGCGCCGCGGTGCGATCGACGAACCGGTTGCCTTCCCTGTGCAGGATGCGCGCGTCGCCGCCGCCGGCCAGCGCCGCGGAGAAGCACACCGTCGATGTGCCGCCGGTGACCGCAGTCGTCGACACCGTGTAGGTAAGGCCCGGCACGATCGTGTAACCGTCCGGCAGCGTGCCGCTCGACGCCGATGCGACCACGGTCGTTGATCCGGGTTGCGTCACCTCGGTGAATGTCACGTTCGCCAGCTGCGCGGGCGTGACCTGCACGTTCACTCCCGCCTGTGTGCTGAATGCAACATCAATGGCGCGAATCACTTCCGAGTCGACCACCGAATACTCGTTGCCGGCCACGCCATTCACGAAAGAGAACGGGAAGCCTGAGTTCGGCAGCTGATGCTCGATGAAGAACGCGATCGCCTTGTGGATCGCCTCGCTCGTGCCCGTGCCGCCGACCGCGCCGAGGCCGAGCCCGGCATATGACGTGATCTGCAGATCGCCCACGTCCCAGCTGCCGGTTGCGTCCTGCTGCGCCAGCAGATGCGATCGATAGCTTGCGATCGTCGAATCAAAGCCGGGCAGATCGTGAATCGCCCACAGCATCGAGCCCATGCCGAGCAGCGTGTAATCGAATGCACGCTTGTTGTCGGCGGGACCGCAGCCGCTCGCAACGCCGCACTGGTCCCAGCGATGCAGGACGTTCACGTCCTTCCACTCAGCCTCGCGCGCAACGACGCGATTGGCGAGGCCAACGGCATATGACACCTGGCCTGCGGCCTTGGCGGCGCGAATCGTCGACGCGACGTCCCACACTGCCAACGTGCGCAGGCCCTGGCTGTTGCGGCGCGCGAAGTCGGCGTCGACACGATCGGCAGGGTTCGGATATTGCGCGGTGATGGTCGCGAACCACGCCGCCGCGGTAGTGGCGTAGGAGGGATCGCTGCTCGCACCGCTCAGCGCGACGAGGAACTCCAGGTCCTGGCTGTACGGCCGCTGCGATGGATTCGCATTGTGCAGCGAGATCATCAGATCGCCGGCGGCGATCGCATCGGCAAGGATCGATGCATCGTTGTTGCTGCGCTCGTAGGCGCTGATGAGACCAAGTCCGGTCACGCCGATGATGTTCTCGCACGACACTCCCGCGGTCGCGCCGCAGCTGGTGTCCGTGGCGCGGAAGTACCAGCCGCCGTCGGCGTTCTGCAGCTGCTGCAGCCGCGTGCCGCCCGACGCCACCGCGAGCGTCACCGTCTCGTCGTCCACACGAATGCCGTTCTCGAAGCAGATCGAAACCTCGTGCAGTGCCGGCGTCACGCTGCTGTTCGTGGTCGACAGGACGACCTTGTATTTCAGATAGCGAAAGCCGTTGAACTGCGCGAGCGACGCGCCGTTCGAGAAGAACGTGCTCGCGGTGCCGTTCGGGCCGACGAAGTTGAACGGACCATTCGGGCTGTTGCTGCCCGCCACCTGGAACTGCACCGCGGTGCCGGCCGGCGTCGTGGCATTCCACGACAGGTTGCCCCACACCGGCGCGCGCTTGAACTCCGGATTGGCGTCCTTCGTCGACGACACGAACGTGCCCGACGCCGCGAAGCCGCCTTCCATATAGGTGATGAAGCCGAGGTCGCGGCCGCCGCTCGTGTTATCCGGCGACCACGAGTTGCCGCTGCTGCTAGACGTGAAAATGCGTCCGCCGCCATACGGATTGCTGTTGGGCGAGCAGCTGCAGACGAACGCGTAGGTGCCCGGCGAGGGATTCGCGACCGCGCGGAAAACAATCGCGTAACGAGTCCCTGCTGTCAGCGTCGGCGGAGCGGCGAACACCGCAGAGAAGAAGCCGCCACCGCCGCTGGAGAACCCGGGAATCGTCGCCGTTGCCAGGTCCGCTCCAACCGGCGACGTGCCGTTGGTCGCGCGAATCGATACCGTGATGTTGGGCGTCGTCCCGGTGCAGCCGCTGCAGAACAGATCAAGGTCGACGCGCTTCAGCGTGCCCGTGACCGCCGGCACAAACGTCTGGGCGACCCAGGCCGTCGAGCTGAAACCGAAGCCGTTGCTCGTGACCGTGAGGTTCCGCTGATCGATCGTGAGCGGCTTCGCCAATCTCAAGTCGCCGGCACTTGCCGATGCATCGCAGTTAGTGGCTGTGCCGCCAAGGAAATCAGATTGGGTCGTATCCGTGAAGCAGCCGCTGAGCGGCGCCGTCGTCAGCACGAAATCACGCGTCGTCGTCGACAGGCTGTTGACGACGATCGAGGTGAAGGTGGCTGATGACGCGCCAGGGAAGCTGGCGGTCACCGACGGATAGGTCCCTGCAGGCAGATCGGTGAACGAATAATTGCCGCCGTTATCCGTAGTCGTCGATCGGCTTCCGAGCATCACGGTCGCGCCGGCGATCGGTGCGAGCGCCGCGGTCCTCACCGTGCCCTGCAGCGTGCCCGCGCCGATCGGCGTGCAGGCGGGAAACGAGAACGCGCCGATGCGCGTGCGGTGATTGAGTCCCGTCGTCTGGTAATACTCGTTCGTGTACCAGAACGTGCAGCCGTTGGGATCGAGCGTCATGGTGCTGTAGTCGCCCCATCGCTCGCATGTTCCACCGCAGCTGCCCGATTGCGTGCCGGTGCCGTTGATCAGCGACGTCTCCGTCTGCGTGATCGAGTTCGCCGGATCCCCAGCAAGCCGTCCCGCATATTTGATCGCCGGAAACGCCGAGAGGCTCGACGTGCTGTAGCCGATCGCCATATTGCCCGCGCGATCCACGGCGAGGCTCGGCATGAATCGGCTCAAGGCCGTATCAGGCGAGTAAGTAAAAGCCTGCGTGGCGTTCGCCGCGACCGTGCCGCCCGTGACCCTGACCTCGTAGTAACGCACCGCCGCTTGCGACGAGGTGGTGCCGGACGCGCCGGCGGTGTGCGCGTTCCACAGCGATTCGATACCGCCGATGTTGCTGTACTGGTTCTGCATCATCAGCCGCGGGTAGAGCGTGTCGAGGCGATTGCCGGGCGATGGCGCGGTCAGCGAGGTGAGCTGACTCCAGTTGGTTGCGGTGAGCGAGTTGAACGGACCGGTGAGCGTTGAGAGCGAGATGCTGTTCCAGTCGACGTGGAACTTCCACACCGAGACGACGTTCAGGTAGTTCCAGATCGATGCGAAGTAATTCGGCGAGCCGCTGGCCGGCGTGCCGGTCTGCAGCCGCGCGTTGGCCGGCAGCAGCGTGAACTCGCTCGACGGCAGATCGAACTCCACGCTCTGCACCGACGGAGCGCCCGCATACATCTGCGCCTTGTTGAACGCATACACGCGCACGTTCTGGAACGATCCGGAGGCGGCGTAATCAAACATGTTCACCGACATGTAGATGCCGTCGGGCCAGATGCCCAGCTTGGGATAATCGCCGAGGCCGCCGGCGGTGTTGATCGAGTAGAAGTTCCAGCCGCCCGCGAGCGGATCGCCGCTCTTCGACACCGCGAAGCACTCGAATGCGCCGGGCGGGTTGACGACGTTGCCCGAGCCGTCGACCTGGAAGGCGAAGTCGCTGATCACCCAGCGATCCTCGAACGTGTCGTATAGCACGACCGGGTCGCCGAAGTTGTCGGTGTCGCACAGGTTGCCGAAATTGCCCTGGCTCATGAACGTGTCGAGCGTGAACGCGGCCACGCGCGCGCCGGTCGTCTTGTCGTAGATGCCGAGCGACGAGTTGATCGACTGGATGTAATAGTCGGGACCGACGTCGCCGTTGGTGTCGGGCGGATGTCCCGCGCCCCACGTTTGGAAGTCGAGTCCTTCGAAGTTCGCGGTCGTTGACGGTGCGGGCGCGGCTGCCGTCACTGGAGCATCGGGACCCGGTTCGTTCGCCGCCGGCTCCTGCTGATTGGGATTCGGCAGTTGCACCGGCGCCGGCGGCGGACCGTGACGCTCAGGCCGCTCACGTCTTCGTACTGGCCCAGTGCCTGGCAGCGATCGCAGATCGCCGTCGAACGATCCGGCGCGATCGAGCCTGCGTTCACGCGGCGAGAGGCGATTCTGTTGGCGGTTGTTTTCCGGCTG
>DASUSZ010000176.1:0-4721 GCA_036374815.1 Vicinamibacterales bacterium
CGGCAAGGAAGGCTTCAGCTGCGACTCGTGGTGCTCGGACTGCTCGCTCTACAAGGCGAAGCGGATGCCGCGCAAGCGCGAGGAGCCGCAGCAGCAAGACCAGCCGAACGGCGACTGGCGATTCAGGTATTGAGGGAACAGCGCGCTAGCGTGGCGAGCCCGTCACCTGGCGCACCATGGGCGGCACCGCGCCCATGTTGAAGCCCGTCGGCTGAGGCCGCGGGAGCGACCCCGCAAAAATCTCCGGCGGCCCATCCCCCGGCGCCGCGATCACCGCGAAGCGGGTTCCATCCGACGACCACGACGGCGGCGAGACGATCCGCGCCAGGCCCGGCGGCATGACGGTCAGCCGATTGCCGTCGGCGCTGATCAGATCGATCCATGTCTCGTTGCCGTTGCTGAGCGTCACCGATTGCTGCCGCTCACCCACCGGCGTCACGAACAGGATCGTCGCGTCACGAATCGGCGTGATCACGTCTGCAGGGCCGAGGTCCCGGTTGATCGCGGGGAATGGCGCCGTGGATTCGATGCGACCCGCGGTGGCGACGTTGATCTGGCGCGGCCCCTGTGGATTGCCCTGCGGCACGGATTCATACAGCACGCGGCGGCCGTCAATCGACCATTGATACGCAATCACATCGCGGCCCGGCGTTGAAATCGACCGCGCTTCCCCGCCGCCCCCGGGGACGATGCGTAATACGCCGTCGGCGCCGGCGGCGCTTCGCGCGATGTACGCGATCGCATCGCCCGCGGGAGACCACTGGATGTCGGAGATGATGCCGCCGCCGTCCGCGAGCGATCCTTCGGGCTGGCCGCCGAACCCGATTCGGAAGACGCCGAGCGATTGGCCCCCCGGCCCGGCGTGACGGACGAACGCGATCGACTGGCCATCAGGCGAGATGCGCGCGTCGGCGACCAGCGACGGCGCCTGCTGCGTCGCGCTCAGCGAAGCGGCGACGCAGCACCAGAGCAGCAGCGCGCGCAACGTCACTGCTGCTGCAGAATGAACGCCGCCGGCAACACCATCGGGATGGTGTTGGTCTCGGTGACGATCTCCTGCGCGTAATAGAACCATAAGCCCAGCAGCGAATTGCCGTCGGCATCGGCGATACCGGTAAACGACAGGTTCGCCCAGTCGTTGTGATCGTTCAAGGTCTGCAGCGCCGCGCTGCACCCGAAGTTGTCGACGCCGGTCGAGCCGTTCGGATTCGAGCTGCTGCGATTCAGATCGTAGACCAGCCCGCTGGTGAAGGTGCCGCTGAAATTCCAGTCGATCGGCGTGGCCCCGCACGTGCCGGCATTCTCGTTGAGCCCGTTCTCGTTGAGCGCGATGCGCGTGCCGCGCGAGAAGTCGAGCACGTTGGTTTCGCCGGAGTTGCCGACGGCGTTGCAGCTGGTGTCGACGCCGGGGAACTGGAAGCGGTAGTTCATCACCGAGTTGTAGTTCGGCTTCCAGTTGCAGTTCTCGTTGCCGCCATGCCGGATATTAAAGTTGTGCCCGGCCTCGTGCATGATCGTGTTGGCGACGTTGTTGGTGCTGAAATAGCATCCCAGCGTCACGATCAGATCGTCTCCGGGCAGCTCCGCCTGCCCCGAGCTGCCGAGCGAATCGGTGTACCAGTGCGCCATCAGCACGTAGTGGAAGTAGCCGCTGCGATTGGCGGCGAAGTTCGCGTTCTTGGTGTTGATGAAGTCGGCGCCGTTGACGCCTCCGGCAATATTGGCGGCGTGCGCCACCACCGTGCCGCCGCTGAACACGCCGCCCTGGCCGAAGTCGTGAATCAGCGTGATACCGGTCGTGCCGTCCGGATTATTGAGCGGTGATGCGGCGAACGCCGCCGACACACGATCGATCATCGCCTGCGTCGGCCGATGCGTGTGCGCGCCGCACGACGACCCCTCGATCGACGGCTCGAAGTGGCTGTCGTCGAACCAGTCGTACTCGAAGAGGATGTTCTTCTTCAACGGGCTGACGCCCATCGCCGGCAGGTTCAATCCCCCGAGCGTGCCGAGCACTTCGTCGCCATCGAGAATGCCGTCGCCGTCGGTATCGGCAATGTTCGGGTTGGTGCCGGTGTTCGCGGCGCTGACAAACACGCCGGTGTTGGTCTCGACGGCGTTGCATAGACGATCACCGTCGGCATCCGCGCAGGGCCCGGCACTATCGTCGTTGAGGATCGTGCCGGTGCGCGTCGCGGTGCCGATGAGCGCGTTCGACGGGTTCGAGATCGTGACCGTGAACGTCTCACTGGATTCGATGTTCGTGTCGCCAATGACCGGCACACTGATGGTGCGGAGGACCTGGCCGGGAGCGAACGTCAGGCTACCGGACACTGCCGTGTAATCGCTGCCGGCCGTGGCCGTGCCGTCTGCGGTCGCGTATGCGACCGTGATCGCCTGTGCGCTCGCCGCCGACAGCGTGACGTTGAAGACGGCGTTCGCGCTGCCGCTGTTGCCCTCAGTGATGTCGACGTTCGCCTGCACGCCCACCGCCGGAACGACGTTAACCGCCGCGCTGGTGGCCGCGCGCGCGTAGCCGTTGTTCAGGAACAGGCGGAACTCGTACGGGCCGACAACGTTAGGCGCTGGGACCGACCAGTTCCGCGACGTCACACCAGCGCCGACGTACGTGTATGCGGCGTAGCTTTCATTGGGAGCCGACACCGGCGCCAGCGCAACCCAATCCGTGGCTCCGCCGGGCGCGTTAGTCAGCTGCGTGGTGAGCATCGCGCCGGTCATGACCGTCGTCGCCGGCAGGATGAAACGAGGACCGTCGTCGTTGACGATCGTACCGATGCCGAGCCCGTCGCCAATCGCGGCATTGGCATTCGCGTTCGACAAGTCGACGCGGAACGTCTCGTTCGGCTCCGAGGTGCCATCCCCAAGAATCGAAACCGTGAGGGTCTTCGACGTCTCGCCGGCGTTGAACGTCAGCGTCCCGGAGGTGGCCGCGTAGTCGGAACCAGCCGAGGCGGTCTGGTTCGCGGTCGCATAGTCCACCGTGACGACGCCGGCTGCCGCCGGCGACAATGACACGGTGAACGTCATCAGGCTGCTGCCGCTGTCGCCTTCGTTCAACGACACGTCGTTGATCGACAGTGTCGGGCCAGCATCGTCGTTGAGGATCGTACCGACGCCGGTGGCGTCGGTGATCAACGCATTGGCTGGATTCGACAGCGTTACGGTATAGGTCTCGTTCGGCTCGAACGTTGCGTCTCCGGAGATCGGTACCGTGATGGTTTGCGACACGACACCCGGATTGAACGTCAGCGTGCCGCTTGCCGCGGTGTAATCGGATCCCGCAGTTGCGGTGCCGTTCGACGTCGCATACTGCACGGTGATCACCTGCGAGCTCGGGCCCGACAATGCCACTGTAAAGATCGCGTTCGCCGTAGCCGCGTTGCCCTCGGCGATCGCGACGTCGTTCACCGCAAGACCCGGAGCGACGCTGACGGGCGTGCTGGTGGCGATGCGGTTGAAGGTGTTGTTCTCGAACAACCGCACTTCCCACTGACCGAGCGGCACCATCGGCATCGTCACCGTCCACGCGCGGCTGGTGACGCCGGCGCCAACGTAGATATAGGTCGCGTACGAGGTGTCTGGCGCTCCTGAAGGGGCAAGCGCCAGCCAGTCAGTCGGACCGCCAGGCGAATTGTTCAGGGTCCACGTGACCTGGCCACCCGGCGCCACCGACGCGACCGAGGGAGTGATGCGTGGACCATCGTCGTTGACAATCGTGCCGATGCCGAGGCCGTCGCCAATCGCCGCATTGACGCTGGCATTCGACAGTTCGACGCGGAACGTTTCGCTCGGCTCACCGCCCGTGTCGCCAAGGATCGCCACCGTGAAGGTCTTCGAGGTGTCGCCGGCATTGAAGGTCAAGGTGCCCGTCGCCGCCGTGTAATCCACGCCCGCGGTCGCGGTCTGGTTCGCCGTCGCGTAGTCGACGGTGACGGCGCCGGCGGCGGCCGGTGACAGCGACACGGTAAATGTCATCAGGCTGCTGCCGCTGTCACCTTCGGCGAGCGCCACGTCGTTGATCGACAGCGTGGGGCCGGCATCGTCGTTGAGAATCGTGCCGATACCGGTGCCGTCGGTAATCAATGCGTTCGCCGGATTCGACAGAGTGACGGTGAACGTCTCGTTCGGCTCGAACGTGACGTCGCCGGCGATCGGCACCGCGAAGGTTTGCGACAGCACACCCGGATTGAACGTCAGCGTGCCGCTGGCCGCGGTGTAATCGGATCCCGCGGTCGCGGTGCCGTTCGAGGTCGCATACTGCACCGTGATCACCTGCGAGCTCGGGCCCGTCAGGGTCACGGTGAATGTTGCGTTGGCCGTGCCGGCATTGCCTTCGTTGAGGCTAACGTCGTTCACTGCCATGCCGGGCGCCACCGTGACGGGCGTGCTCGTCGCGAGACGCGTGTAGGTGTTGTTCGCGAACAACCTCGCCTCCCACGGACCGAGCGGGGCCATCGGCATCGTCACCGTCCAGACCCGGCTCGTAATGCCGGCGCCGACGTAGGTGAACGTCGTATACGTCGTGTCAGGCGAGCCCACCGGCGCCAACGCGAGCCAGTCGGTCGGTCCACCCGGCGAATTGTTCAGGGCGAACGTCACCGTGCCACCGGGCGCCACCGACGCGACCGACGGCACGATGCGCGGGCCATCGTCGTTGACGATCGTTCCGATGCCGACGCCGTCGCCAATCGCCGCATTGA
>DASUSZ010000177.1:0-10861 GCA_036374815.1 Vicinamibacterales bacterium
CGGCCAGGCGGACTTGCAGTTTTTACAAAGGGTGCAAGTCTAGGCCAGCTCGGCGTTTTGCACAATCGCCTAAATCGCTGTGTGGGAGATGTGCAGCGGTGCTCGTTTCTTCACCGGGCGGGGCCAACGGATGTTTTTCCGAGGAGTTCGCTGACGCTTCATTGAACACCTCCTTTGGGTTAATGCAGTAGACGCACGGAGCGGCGGCGATGTTTCTATTACCCAAAATTAACGTTTTCAGGCCTGAAAGGCGCCAGCCGGGCCGTGTATCATGTGACCGTTGGCGCGAACCTGCCTCGTCATCGTCGCGACGGTCGCCGCGTTTGCCTGCGGCCCCAAGACACCGCCGGCGTTTTTCAAGAATCCATTTCCACTGCTGACCTGGCTCGGAGAATTCACGCGTCCGGCGGGTTCGGTCTATCCGCAGCTCGCCGACAGCTCGCAGTACGGCAGCATTTCAGGCCTCGCGCCCGATGCGAAGACGAAGCAGTGGATTGGCGTCATCGACGATCGCGATCGATCGCGCGTGGTGTGGCTCACGGTCAACCTCGGCGAGAAGGGTCTCGATGTCGCGCCCGGCCGGATCGTGGAGTTGACCGCGGCGGCGGGTGTCGATGGACGCCGCGTCACCGCGGCGGATCTCGAATCGGTCGTCGCGCTGCCGAATGGCACGTTCGTGATGGCCGAAGAAGGCCACGTGCGCGACGGCGCGGTGTGGCAACCGGCCTTGCTGCAGACGACGCATGACGGCGTCGTCACGCGCGTGATCGAGTTTCCGAAAGAGTTCCAGATCACCGGCGACGGCAAGACCGGTGTGCGCGACAACCAGGGCTTCGAAGGGCTGGCGGTGACGCCGCGTGGCCGGCTGATCGCCGGGCTCGAGCAGCCGCTGATCCAGGATGGCCACGTCACATTCGATCGCGGCGCGACGGGGCGGCTGGTGGAGTTCGAGCCGTCGGGTGAGACGTTCCGCGCGGCGCGGCAGTGGCGCTACCCGATTTCTCCGACACCGCAGGTCGAGAACTTCGAGGTGTTGTGCGGCGACGGCGAGAACGGGCTCGTCGAGCTGCTCGCGCTGAGCGACACGACGCTCATCTCGATGGAGCGCTCGTGCCTGACCACCAAGGATCAGCAATTCACGGCGAACACGATCCAGTTGTTTGCCGTGGAGCTGGTTGGCGGCGACGCGCGCAAGCGGCTGCTGCTCGACTTCAACGACATCACGTTCCGGCTGTCGTCGGCGTTGTCGCGGCTGGAGAACTTCGAGGCGCTGACGTTCGGGCCGATCGTCAACGGACAGCCGACGCTGTTGATCGCGTCGGATGATAATTTCCGGAAGACGCAGAAAACGTCGTTCTTGTTGTTCGGGATGCGCTGACGTTTGGAGAGCGACGTTTTAGCCGTCGCAGTCACGCGACGAACTTGTAGCCGACACCTCTAACAGTGACGAGGTGTTTCGGCTTCGTCGGATCCTCTTCGAGATACCGCCGCAGCCTCACGATGAAGTTGTCGATCGCGCGAGTATCGGTGTCTTCGTGCAGGTCCCACACGTCCTCGAGAATCGACTTGCGCGACACCGCCTTGCCGGCGTTCTTCACCAGATACTGCAGCAGGTCGCACTCCATCTGCGTCAGCTGATACTTCGTCTCGCCGACGTGCAGCTCCAGCGCTTCGAGATCCAGCTTCTTGCCCGCAAAGGTGATCGTGTCGTGCTCGTGCTCCTGCGCCAGCCATTCCCTGCGGCGCAGCAGGCCGCGCAGGCGCGCGAGCAGGATCTGCAGCTCGAACGGCTTCGGCAGATAGTCGTCGGCGCCGGCCTCGAATCCCTGCAGCACGTCTTCGGGCCGGCTCCGCGCGGTCAGCATCAACACCGGCACGTAGTGCCCTTCGGTGCGCAGCTGCTTGACGACCGAGAAGCCGTCCTTGCCCGGCAGCATGACGTCGAGCACGACCGCGTCGTATCGCGCGCGATCTGCCAGCAGGCGATCGAGCGCCTGCTTGCCGTCGCCGTCCACATCGACCTCGTGGCCTTCTGCTTCGAGATTGAAGCGAAGCCCGTCGGCGAGGTGCGTTTCGTCCTCGACGATCAGGATGCGGCTCATACCATCATCCTGGGGAGCTCGAGCGTGAACGTGGCGCCCTTGTTTTCGCCGGCGCTCTCCGCGAACACGCGCCCATTGTGGCGCTTGGCGATCGTTCGCACGATGTAGAGGCCCAGCCCCGTGCCCTTGACCTTCGAGCCGCGCGGCTGGAAGCGGTAGAAGCGATTGAAAATGCGACCCAGCTGCGCCTTCGGGATGCCGATGCCGGTGTCCTTGACGCGGACCCACGCGGTGTCCGGCGTCGCGCCCGCGGCCTGCACGGTGATCTGGGGCGGGCCGTTCGCATACTTGACGGCGTTGTCGAGCAGGTTGCTCACCGCGGTGCGCAGGTCGTCCACGTCGCCGTTGACGACGAGCGGCGTGTTCAGATCGCTTTCGACAATCGTGATCGCATCCTCGGCCAGGTGATGGCGGGTGCGCGCGGTGTCGACGCACTCCTGCACCAGCCAGCCGAGATCGACCGGCCCGCGATGTTCGAGCTTGCGCTTCTGCCGCGCCACGCCGGCGCGCAACACCTGCTCGACGGTGTGCTGCAGGCGATCCGCATCCTGCAGCATGATGCGATAGAACTCCTTGCGCTGCGCATCACCGACCTCGCGCGACTGCAGCGTCTCGAGATAGAGACGGATCGACGCAATCGGCGTCTTCAGCTCGTGCGTGACGGAGTTGAGGAAGCTGTCCTGTTGTTCGGTGATGCCCATCTCGCGGACCAGGAACACCGTGTAGACGATGAGACCCGCGATGATCAGGGAGAAGGTGGTGACGCCGAAGATGAGCGGCGCGACACGACGCCCGTTGGCCAGGATCCACCCGATGTTGAGCGTGACCGCGGCCGCGACGAGAACGATGCAGAGGACGACGAAGACGATTGAGAAGGTCTGTCGGCGTGTCATGGTGGCAACCAGCAATCAGCAACCAGCAACCAGGAAAAGCTCTTGTCTTTCCTGATTGCCGATTGCCGATTGCCGATTGCTGATTTTACGCCGCTTCTTCCGCGGGCAGCGGCTGCTTGATCTTCGCGACCTTGACGTCCCACGCCAGGCCGAGCGCCTTCAGCACGCTGATGCCGATCCAGTTCATGTCGAACTCGTACCAGGCCAGGCCGTGGCGCGCCGACACCGGGTGCGCGTGGTGGTTGTTGTGCCAGCCTTCGCCGAACGTCATCATCGCCACCCAGAAGCTGTTGCGCGAATCGTCGCGCGTCTGGAAGCGGCGCTTGCCCCACAGGTGCGTCGCCGAGTTGACCAGCCACGTGCAGTGCAGGCCGTAGGTGGTGCGGAAGAAGGTGCCCCACAGCACGTAGGTCCAGCCGCCGAACGCGAGCAGCGCGAGGCCGACGATCACCTGCGGCACCCAGTGCCACGTGGTCAGCGCGACGTGGAATCTGTCCTTGCTGAGATCGGGCGTGTAGCGCGCGAGCACCTCGGTGTCGTGGTGCATCGCCTTGCCGGTCATGATCCATCCCATGTGCGCCCAATAGGTGCCTTCGCGCGGCGTGTGCGGATCGCCGTCGTGATCGGAATGCTGATGATGAATGCGGTGCGTGGCGACCCAGAAGATCGGTCCGCCTTCGAGGGCGAGCGTGCCGCAGATGGTGAGGAAGTACTCCATCCATTTCGGCGTCTTGTAGCCGCGATGCGTCAGCAGGCGGTGATAACCCATGCCGATGCCGAGCGACCCGGCGACCCACCAGAGCACGACCGCCATCGCGATGGCGCCCCAGTCGATGAAGAAAAACGCGGCGACGGCGCCGATGTGGAAAATGGTCATGGCGATGGCCGTGATCCAGTTGATCTGGCCATCAGAAGCCTTGCGGCCGTAGATTTCGGTAACGGGAATCATGTCGGAATCAACACTATCAGGCGCCGAACGACGCTTCTGTAATACTTGTGTCGTCTCTCTAACTGCCAATTCCCGAGCAAATTAGCGTCGTGATATTGTTGTAGCCCAAATATGGGCTCAACGATGCTCGAGCGGGAGATGAAGCGGGGCAGTGCCGAGCTGCTGATCCTGGCGCTCCTCGAGGAACGCGAGCGTCACGGCTACGACATCGGCAAGCAGATCGAAGAACGGTCCGACGGCACGATCTCCTTTCACATCACGTCGCTCTATCCGACGCTCTACCGCCTCGAGAGCAAGGGCCTGATCGAAGGGCGCTGGGTCGAGAGAGCAGGGCAGCGCCGGCGCCGTTACTATCGCCTCACACCGGGCGGGCGCGGCACGCTCGTGCGGCAGCGATCGATCTGGGAAAACTTCGCGAAGGCGATCAACCGGGTCGCGGGGATCAAGCATGCGTAGTGTGAACGCGCATATCCGTGAGGCGCTTGGATCGACGGCGATCGATCCCGACATTCTCGACGAGCTTGCTCAGCACGCTGAAGCGACCTACGAGGAGCTGCGTGCCGAGGGCGCAAGCGAAGCAGAGGCGCTCGCCAGGATCGATCGGCTGGTCGACGGTTGGCGCGCCAATCCCGGCGCCCTGCAGCGCGTCTTCAAGCGCCCAACCGTGGTCGCGCCACCGGCCGCATCGCGCTCCATTGCATCGGGTGTCGTCGCCGACGCGATCTACGGACTGCGGTTGTTGCGAGCCCGCCCGGGTTACTCCGCTCTCACCATCCTCACGATTGCGCTCGGCGTTGCCGCGGTGACAACGCTCTTCAGCGTCGCCTACGGCGTGTTGCTGCGGCCGCTGTCGTGGGCGAATGGCGATGGTGTGGTGCGCGTGATCGAATCGCGCGGCGGCAAGCAGGGCCGCGTCGCCGGCACGATGATGAACGGCAGCTACCTGGCGTGGGCGGAGGCCCCGCAGACGATCGAAGCGATCGGCGGCTGGCGCACCGGGACCGTGACCTTGACCGGTATCGGCGATGCCACGCGCACTGCGGTCGGCATGATCACGCCGAGCATGTTCGACGTGCTGCGAATTCAGCCGCTCCGCGGACGGGCCTTCAAGCCCGAGGAAGGCCGCAGCGGCAATGGGCGCTACGCGATTCTTTCCTACGCGATGTGGCAGCAGCAATTCGGCGCGCGCGAGGATGTGTTGAATGAGCAGATCGTGCTCGACGGCACGGCCTACGCCGTGGTCGGAGTCATGCCGCGCGCCTTTGCTTTCCCGACTGCGCAGACGCAGGCATGGCTGCCGATGGAGATTACCAGCGTCGACGGGCCCAATGGCGTCAAGCGCGGACAGATCTTCAACGCGGTCGCGCGACTGAAATCCGGCGTGACCGCCGCACAGGCATCGGCGGAAGCGACGGCGCGGGCTGTGGCGGCGCCCGACGCAGGACCGGTGGCGATGTCGCTGTTTGGCGCGCGCGATCCGATTCAAATCACGGCGGTCGACGCCGCTGCAGCGGCAACCGCGGAGGTGCGGCCGGCGATCCTCGTGCTGTTGATCGCATCGGGGCTGCTCTTCATCACCGCGATCGCCAACGTCGCCAACATGCAGCTGGCGCGCGCGACCGGGCGAGCGCGCGAGTTGACGATTCGTGCCGCGCTCGGCGCCGGCACGGCGCGGCTGTCGCGGCAGTTGCTGATGGAGAACGCGATCATCGGCGTGACGGGCGCGGCGATTGGCGTGATGCTGGCCGTCGCGCTGCATCGCGTGATGCCGTCGATCCTGCCGGCGGGCTTCCCGCGCGTCGACGACATCACGATCGACGGCCGTGTGCTGGCCTTCGCGGCGGTGCTGTCGGCGATCGCCAGCGTCGCCGCGGGACTGCTGCCGATGCTGCAGCTGCGGCGCCTCGACCTCGTGCGCGCGATGAACGAAGGCAGCCTCGCATCGGCGGGCGCGGGCCGCAGCCGCCTCGCAGTGACGCGTCTCCTCGTCGTCGGCAGCCAGGTCGCGGTCACCAGCGTGTTGCTGATCGGGGCGGCTCTCCTGACGAGGAGTTTCGTCGCGCAGGCGTCCGCGGATCGCGGTTACGATCCGGCCAACGTCATCACCGCGACCGTGCCGTTCCCCGGCGGCCGTAGTCTCGAATGGCGGCAGCAGGCGCGCGCGAGGATCGTCGAACGGATCAAGGCGCATCCAGGCGTCACTCACGCCGCCTTCAGCACCGGCGTGCCGCTGATGTCGGCCGGCGGATTCGTGTCGTTCAACTTCAATTCGCCGTTCCGCGACGGCGTCAACATCGACGCGCAGTCGATGCGCAGGCTGATCACGCCGGACTATTTCGGCGCGCTCGGGGTTCGCCTTCGCGCCGGACGCGGCATCACCGATCGCGACACGTTGGGCGCGCCGACCGCGGTCGTAGTGAATCGTTCGTTCGTGCGCGAATTTCTCGATGACGTGCCGGTGGAGCGCGCGGTCGGCGTGTCGCTTGGCACCAGGGCGCTTCCGGGTACTGCTTACCAGGGCGACGTCACGATCGTCGGCGTGGTCGACGACTTGAAGCAGGATTCGATCGAGGGGCCGCCGCAGCCGGAGATGTTTGCGAACCTGGCGCAGTTCAACATGGCGAACCTCAACGAAGGATCGATCCTGATCGTCAGGACGGCCGGCGATCCGGCGAGCTACCTCGAAATGCTGCGCACGCTGATCCGGCAGGAGGATCCGGCGATCGCGCTCGACGCCGTGATGACGATGGATCAGCGGGTGGGTGAGAGCCTGTCGAAACCGCGCACCTATGCGGTGTTGTTTGGCGGCTTCGCGGTGTTCGCGCTGGTCATTGCCGGCGCCGGGTTGTTTGGCGTGCTCTCGCACTCGGTGTCGCTGCGTTCGCGCGAGCTCGCCGTTCGAACCGCGCTCGGCGCCAGCCGCTCGTCGATTGTCGCCGTGGCATTGAAGCAGATGGCAGTCGCCATGATCGCCGGAGTGCTGATCGGCGTCGCCGCGTCGATGGCTCTCTCGAATAATCTGTCGCCGTTCATCTACGGCGTGTCGCCTCGCGATGTGGTGAGCTTTGGCGTCGCGCCGATCGTGTTGCTGGTCGCCGGCATCATTGCCTGCGTCGTGCCGGCGAGACGAGTCGCGCAAACCGATCCGGTTCAAGTGCTCCGAGAAACGTAGGGGAGGACTTTAGTCCTCCCGCGCGGGCGAACTAAAGGTCGCCCCTGCGTTGATGCTAGCGACCGAGCACCGCGCGCCGCCAGGTCTCGACGATCGCACGATCGGGTCCGCCGAGTTTCTGGTGGCGCTCGACGTAGCTGCGGAAGCGCTGCAGGTTGTCCTCGCTCAAGCTCTTGTCCTGCTGGTGCATCTTGAAGAGCACCTGGATCGCGACGAACAGCATCGGCTGATCGTCGTTGCGGGTGTTGTCGAGTTGATCTTTCAGCTTGGGCAGCGCGCCGCTGAAATCGCCGAGCATCGCGAGCGCGATCGCCTCGCGCTTGAGGCGCTCGTTGTCGTTGGCCCATGCCGACGGCGCCTCCTCGAGGATGTCGAGCGCCATCCGCCCGTCGCCGGTGCGCAGCAACGCATCGACGAGCACGGGATACACCGCGCCCGGATTCTCGCTCAGCAGTGCCATCTCCCACGCCCCGATCGCTTCCTTGTCGCGGCCGCTCACCGCGTGCGTCGCGCCGAGATAGAACGCGGCGCCAAGGAAATCCGACGCGCCTTTCAGCGTTTGCTGGAACCACGCGGCAGCCTGCGCGACCTCGCCTTTGCTGAGCGCGCTCAGTCCGCGCACGAATGTCAGGTTCAGCTCGTCGTCTTCGGTTGCGCCTCGTTCGGCCGGCGCTTCGTACGTCCCCGTCTTCGCTTTTTCGATCACCGCTTCCACTTCCGGTGTCGTCGGCGGATGCATGTCGGCCAGCCCTTCGAGGAACGGCAGTACGACATCGGGGACCAGGATGGTGCGGGCCGAGAAACGCGGCACCGGCGCGAGAATCTTCGACGCCGCGATCGGCGCCGGCGGCGCGTCGGGATCGAGCGGTACGCCGAGATCGGGCGGCGGCGCCGGCGTGTCGGCGACGGGCGACAGCATGAATGCGCGCGTCAGCCGCATTTCCGGCTGGCCCGGCGGGGCGATCACCGCGCGGGCAATGTACTCGCCCGGCGGCAGCACGCCGAGGCGCATTTGCGCGGCGAACGCGCGCACGTTGCCGCGCGACGCCTGCTTGGCTTCGACGTTGACGAGCGGATTGCCGTTCTCGGCGTCGGAAATCTGCAGCGTCACTTTGGTCTTCGCGAGCAGACCCTCGTTGCCGGTCAGCTCGACCATCGCGGAAACCGTCTCGCTGTCGATCACCGTCGTCGGCCGCGGACGCGGCAGCTCGCCGGCCACCGGCGGTTGCGGCACGAGCATCAGATCAGAGGCGTTGATGCCGGCCGGCCCGCGATTGAGGCGTGCGTTCAGCGAGTGATGGACGCTCCCGCCGCGGCCGGTCTCGTCGACGGCGGCCACGCGCAGCGTGTACTCACCCGGGTCGAGCTCCACCGATGTCAATGCGAGGCGAGGCGATTCCATCCCCTTGCTTGCGGGCTCGAGCTTCGACACGCCGCCGCGATTGACGACGATCTTGTCGTTCTTGTCGAGGATGATCACGCCAACGGGCAGCTCCGCTGCGGTCGTGGTCGGCTCGCCGACTTCGGCCGTGATCACGACGCGAATCTTTCCGCCGCTTTCGATCGACGAGTAGCTCGCCACGCGTATTGGCAATCCGCGCAGCGGCAGCGGCGACTTGAGTACTTCGGCCAGCTGCTGCATCGGCGTCAGCGTGTTGTCGGTTTTGTCCGCGGCCTCCGCGGGCACGACGAAGGTCGGCCGCGAGCGAACGGTCAGCCCGCGCGGCCTGACCGAAACCTTGATGCGGCGTTCGCGGCCGGTGCGATCGCTTTCGACCGGCTCGAAGCCGATCAGGTAATACCCGGACAACTCGCGGCCGAGACGATCGAAGGCGATCGCGCCGTCGCCATAGACCGTGCTCATCGAGCCGCGTGTCTGGTCGGCGACCTGCTCGAGGCCCTCGCTCATCAAGCCATCGTCAAAGAAGCGCGACGACCCGCTCGGCGATCGATTCTCGACGTCGAAGAATTGCTGCGACGGGCGGATCACGTGGATGGTGGCGCGGGCTGCCGCTGCGAGGCGCCCCAGTGACGTCATGCTGACGCGATCGCGCGCCACGAACATTCCTTCCGACATCAGCACGATGTTGACCGGGGTCTTGAGCACAGCGAGGTTCTTCAGCAGCGACTCGAGCGCCTGCAGCGTGGCGCGGGCGCGTCCGCTCGCTTCGAGCACCATTGCTCGCGCATCGCCCTCGACCTGGTTCTGGCACGCCTCGAGCTCGGGTCCGGTCATGCCCGCGCATTCGCGTTCCACCGCTTGCTGGAAGGTGCCGGGATCGTTGTTCTCGAGGGCCCACGCTTCGCTGATGTTGATGTGGTTCATGCCGACGCGCATGTCGCCGGCGCCGGTGACTCGCATCAGCGCATCCGCGATGCGCTTGCGATCGGCGGTGAACTCGACGCTGCCCAATCCGGTCGGCAGCCGGGCGAGGCCGACGAGGTCGCCCGGCGCCAGACGATCGAACAGCGACTGCGCGGCGCGCAGCACCGATCGATTGGCGCCGCTGCGCAGGCTGCTCTCATCGACGACGAACAGCAGCAGTCGTCCGGTCGTCTGGGTTTCGTTGGAGGTGTAAGCGGCCTCGCGTGGCGTTGCCGGCGTCACGTTCGCCGCAACCGTCGAGATGAATTGGACGGATTGGATCTTGCGCGGCTGTCCGTTGACCTCGAGCTCGAAGTCGGTGTCGGTGAGAGTTGCGACCGGCCTGGCGTCGCGATCGACAACGTTGACGTCGACGAGCACGATTTCAGCTCGCGTCTCGAACGACGGGCGCGGCACCTGCGGTTGTTGCGTGACGGGCGTCTGCGCGAACACGGTAAGCGAGCACACCGCGGCCATTGCCGCGGCCGCAAGCGCGGTCAGCCTTTTGCCTTCCGCCTTTTCCCTTTTGCCCTTCACGTTAAGAACCCGGAGCGCGATAGCCCTGGCGCGTGCGGACGTTGTAGTTGGTGCCAGGAATTTCGAGTTTCACTTCGCGCCAGCTGCCGTTGCGCGCGGTGTTTTTCGACTCGTAGCCGATGATGTACTGGTTCGACAGCTCTTCGAGGATCTCCGCGAACGGCTCGTCGAGCTGTTCGCTGCGCTCGACGAACAAGGCGCGTCCGCCGCTGAGATCGACGAGGCGCTCGATGCCCGACTTGAGCTGCGCTTCCTTGACGCCGCGGCCGAGCGCCACCATGAACAGCGTCGCGTCGTTGGCGCGCACCGCCTGTTCGACGGCGTGGATCGTCGCGTGGCTGGTGCGATCGTCGCCGTCGCTGAACACCACGAGCACGCGGCGTCCCGGCTGCTTGGACAGCTGCTGCACGCCGCGAATGATCACGTCGTACAGCGCGGTGCCGCCCCAGGCGCTCAGGCGATCGACGGCGCGGGTGCGCTGCTGCGGGTTGGTCTCGCGCTTGGTGAGCGTGAACATGTTGTCGTTGAACGCCGCCACCGTCACCTGGTCCTTCGGGCCGAGCGCGCTCAGGAACTTCTTCACCGAATTCTTCAGCTGCGGCATCGCCAGCGTCATGCTTTCGCTGACGTCGATGGCGACGACGATCTCCAGCGGCGAGCCTTCGGAGGAAAAGTGTCCGATCGTTTGCGGCACGCCGTCTTCGAGGAGGCGGAAGCGCTTTTGATCGAGGCCGGACACGAATCGCCCGTGATCGGTCACGACTGCCGTCACCTGCACGACGTCGACCGACACTTTCTCGACTTGATCGAGGCCCTTGGTGCGCGAGCTGGCGACGATGCGCC
>DASUSZ010000178.1:0-10712 GCA_036374815.1 Vicinamibacterales bacterium
TCGCTCGAGAGCATCAAGGCGCAACGCATTCGTCTCGACGCGGTCGAGAACATGATCCAGCAACAACTCAAGCAGATGAAATAGCCATGAACGTCATTCGCGACTCGTCCGACCGGACAGCGGCGATACCCGTGCTCGCGCGCGGCGCGCCGCAGCGGGCGTTGCTGGTGGGCTTTCAGGACCAGGACAACCTGGGCCTTCGATACTTGATGTCGTCGGTGCGCGCTGCCGGCCACGTTGCCGACATCGTCACCTATCAATCGGATCCGGCGCCGCTCGTCGGCCGGGTGCTCCGCGAGCGGCCCGACTTGATCGGGTTCTCACTGATCTTTCAATACATGGCGCCGGATTTTGGCCGCGTGATTGCCGCGCTGCGCGACGCCGGCGTCACCGCGCACATCACCATCGGCGGGCATTATCCAAGCTTCGACTATGCGGAGGTGCTGAGCGGCATTCCAGGCTTGGATTCCGTCGTTCGTTACGACGGGGAAGTCACGCTGGCCGAGCTGCTGCACTGCCTCTCGAGCGGCGACGACTGGCGCGCGCTCGACGGCATCGCCTTCCGCACGCCGTCGGGCGAGGCGCACAGCAATCACCTCAGGACGCCTGTGGAAGATCTCGATGCGCTGCCGTTCCCGGACCGCACGAGCATCGCGTACGAGAACCATCCGTTTCCGACGGCGTCAATTCTCGGCAGCCGCGGCTGCCCATGGAACTGCTCGTTCTGTTCGATCAGGCCGTTCTATGAAGATCAAGGCGGCGCGCTGCGCCGCCTTCGCAAGCCCGAGCGCGTTGTCGACGAAATGCTGGAACTGTCCGAAACGCGCGGTGTGACGACGTTCCTGTTCCAGGACGATGATTTCCTGGCCACGGGACGGCGTGCGCGCGAGTGGGCCGGGACGATTGCCGATCTCATCGTCAGCCGTGGCTACGGCGGCCGACTCGCTTTCAAGATGAGCTGCCGATCGGACGAAGTCGAGGAGGCTTCGCTCCGCCGGTTGATGGCGGGCGGGCTGACGCACGTTTACATGGGCGTCGAATCGGGCGACGACACCGGCCTCGCGAACATGAACAAGAAGATCCGACCCGAGACGCACCTCCGCGCAGGGGAGATCCTGAAGCGCCTCGGGTTGTCCTTCGATTTCGGGTTCATGCTGATGGACCCATGGTCGACGTTCGAGTCGATCCGGAACAACATCACGTTTCTCGAGCGGTTTGTCGGCGACGGTTGGTCGGTCGCGCCGTTCTGCCGGATGCTGCCCTACGCGGGGACGCCGGTGCGGCAGCAATTGAGCGCCGCCGGGCGACTTGGCGGCACCGTATTCGAACCGGACTACAGCTTCCTCGATCCGAAGCTGGACCTCTTTTACGACTGGCTGCTGGCGACGTTCCACACGCGCAACTTCACCTCTGAAGGACTGTGCCACCTTCTGCGCTATTCGCTGTTCGAAGCGCGGCTCCGACTGCCCGATGCGAATCCGACGACGGCAGCGGATCGAGAAATGATCCAATGCATCGCCGCGGTCTGCAATCGAGTCGCCTGCAACACGCTGCGCGCCGCGATCGATCACATCGAATCGACGCCGCTCGATCAGCTCCAGGCCGAACCGGATTTTCTCCACGGCCTGCTGACGTTGGAGCAATCAGAAGAGCGGCGCCTCACGCAGGAGTACGACGCGTACCGGCAGCGCATCGACGCGAGGCGCGCCGGCTCCGCCGGCGGCGGCTTCGACAAGTCGTGGACGTTCTGGAACGGCGATCGCGAAGCAGCAGGCATCGGCGCCGCCTGACCCGGCCGCGATGCCGCGCGCTCGAGAGGAGTACGACATATGAAATGCCGAGAGCTGATTTCCGTGGCTGAACTGACGGCCGCTGAACGAACGGCGTTCGTCAATGCCGTCCTGGCCCTGAAGGCCGCGCCCAGCCGCATTGCTGCCGCCGCCACGGCAGTGACGGCCGGTGGGGGAACCCCGAACCGCTACGACGATTACGTGTGGATGCACTCGACCGTCGGCGCCGGCGCGCATTTCGGGCCCGCATTCGGCCCGTGGCATCGCGAATTTCTGCGCCAGTTCGAATTCGATCTGCGCCAGGTGTCGGGCAACCCGCACATCGTCATTCCGTACTGGGACTGGACCACGGGCCGAACGGCAGGCGATCCGAACTGGCCTTTTACCGACGATCTCGTTGGGCCCCTCGGTGACGCGGCCGGTGTTGTGGCTAGTGGACCATTCTCCAATCCGGCCACATGGCGCATGAACATCAGGCGGCAGGTCTTTCGGGCTGACGGTCTGGCGCAGGTGCCCGACAACAATCTTGTTCTACGCCGCCGGCCGGCCGCTGTGGCCGCGGGTTTCAATTTGCCGATTGCCGCAACGGCGCGCTCTGGCGTCGCGCTCGGCGTGTCGTACGACGTCGCACCGTTCAACGAGTTTCCTGCCTTCCAGGCTCTCATCAACAGCGGTGCGACGCAGGCGCAATTGAATGCGCAGTTAACCACGTGGACGAACGCAAGCTTCCGCAAGTTTCTCGAGTGGCGGTTGCACAACGGTCCCCACACCTGGATCGGCGGCCAGGACAATTGGGCGGCAGGCGCGGCGCCGACGTTCGTTGCGGGGCCGATGTCGATTCCCGCAGTGGCGGTCAACGATCCAGTGTTCTGGCTGCATCATTGCAACGTCGATCGCTTGTGGTCGGCGTGGCAGCAGCGCAATCCGCCGGGCAGTTATGCGCCGGCCAGCGGCGCCGACCCTGGGCACAACAACGCCGACCAGATGGTGCATTTCGAGGCTGCCAGCGCCGCGAATTTCAACACGACCGTGCGGAGCACGCCGGCGGATCTTGTCAACAGTCGCGGTGTGCTGGATATCTGGTACACGAGCGACCTTCCGATCATCACGCTGGTGACCCCTTCGGTGGATTTTGGCGACGTGCCGGCGGGCTTGACCACCGACTGGCCGGTAAAGTTCGACGTGCGTACGTGCCGCCGCGTCAAGTTCCGCGTTACC
Source organism: Vicinamibacterales bacterium (assembly GCA_036374815.1). Classification (GTDB taxonomy): domain Bacteria; phylum Acidobacteriota; class Vicinamibacteria; order Vicinamibacterales; family UBA2999; genus 12-FULL-67-14b. The sequence goes on from DASUSZ010000178.1 coordinate 3,009, forward strand.
GCCATTGGCGGCGCGAATTTCTCGATCCCGCCCGGTGTTGGCGACGTGTTTGCCGAGCACCATGACGTGAATGACCCGGTGCGCGCGAACGTCTTCATTGAATATGTCGGGCTTGGCGCCGCCAACGTTTCGCAGCCGGGCACCGCGACCATTGGCGCGTTCATCGACGATGTCGAGGGCTACTACACCGGTACGGTCGGTGGCGAGCACCAGGTCGGCACTTTCTCGATCACGCTGACGGCGCGAACCGTTCCAGCCCCCCGCGCCGCGGTCACGCTGGTACTCGATCGTTCGGGCAGCATGTCCGAGAGCGCCGGTCCCGCGGGCACCAAATACGACTTGCTGCAATCCGCGCTTCGTGTCGTGTCGGCGCTGATGCGGTCCGACGATGCAATCGGTCTGGTCAGCTACGACGACGTGATCGCGACGCTGACGGCGTCAATGCTCCAGATGGGGACCGTTACGCCGGCCGGAGCCGGACGCGCAGCCATCGAGGCGGCGATTACCTCGGGCAACCTGGCGCCGCGTGGGTTAACGGCGATCGGCCAGGGAATGATCAGCGGCGCGGCGGTGCTTTCAACAGTGCAGTCGGACACCAACTACGCGACCAAGGCGATGGTGGTCATGACCGACGGCAACGAAAATGTCGATCCGCGCGTGACCGATCCGTCCGTGCAATCCGCGATAGCGTGGTTCAGCGATCGCGTATACGCCATTGGCCTGGGGGCCGAGACCAACGTCAGTGCGCCGACACTGGGAGCAATCGCCCGATATCAGCTGATTACCGGCAACATCACGACACACGAGCAGCGATTCCTGCTCACCAAGTACTTCCTGCAGATTCTCGCGCAGGTCACCGACAGCGCCATCGTCGTCGATCCAATGGGAGAACTGCGTCCGGGTGATACCCATCGCGTGTCGTTCGATCTCGCTGAAAGCGACGTGAGCATCGACGTCGTGGCGATTTGTCCGATCGCGGCGCTTCTCGATCTCACGCTCGAAGCGCCGGATGGCACGGCGATCGATATGTCATCCGGGCCCAACGTTGCTTTCCAGCTCGACGCCGGCGACGAATTCTACCGGGTCAAGCTACCCGCCCTGGCGGCCAATGCCGCGGGCACACATGGTGGACGCTGGACGGCGGTGTTGCGGATCCGCGACTTGAAGTCCTCGTCCGCTGCCGCCCTTGTTCGCCGGTCGGACGCCGCCGCGACGAGATTCGGAAATATCGATCGGCAAGCGCTCCAGTCGGTGGCGCAGCGTGGAGCGCTGCCCTATCAAGTCTTCGTGCAGAGCTACTCCAGTCTGAAAATGACGGTGGAGTTGCAGCAGAGCAGCTTTCTTCCTGGCGCGACGCTCACGTTCGTCGCGTCGCTCAAGGAATACCGGATTCCCGTGGTTGGCCCGGCGCGCGTGGTCGTCGAGGTCGTGACACCCGACGGCGGCGAAATCGCCGTGCAGCTCAGCGAGGTCTCGCAAGGCCAGTTCACCGGCAGCCATGTGGCGACGATGACGGGCGTGTACCAGTGCCGCTTCCGCGCCAACGGAACGTCGCGCGGCGGACACGCCTTTCAGCGCGAGGAAACGCGCACGGCGGCGATTAACGCGCGTCTTGGGCCCGGCGGCGACTTGTCGAGACCCGGCCAACCCGGCGGCGATGACGATTCACGGAGGTGGTGCGCGTTACTATCGTGTTTGTTGCGGCAGCCGTCGATTCGCAAATGGCTGGACAGGCACGACATCGAGATGAGCGAACTGAGTGCGTGCCTGCAGCGGTTCTGCGGCCGATCGCGAATGTCGGAACGCGACCTCGCGGCGGCGCTTGCGCCGCGGCTCGAGGAGGATGCGATGAGCGACGAGGATACAAAGCGTCTCCGATCCGAACTTGCGGCACTGCGAGCGGAGCTGAAAAAGGACGCCGCGATTGGGAACGCGCCGTGGGATGACTTGCTCTCACCGGCTCCGAGGCCGGCAAGGGTGCGACCGATGGGCAGCCGAGCGCCATTGAAGGCCGCCGCTGACGAGCACGAAGCGCATCATACGCTGGCGCTCCCGGCGCTGGTCACTGACGACGAGGGCAACACCAGCGTCGTCGTCCCACCAGGGCATGAGGCGGCCGCCGCACACGAGCACAAACGTGATCATCATAAAGATCACGGCGACCATGAACACGCTGGTCACGACCATGGCACTCATGATCATGGCACCCGTGATCACGACGACCACGACGCTGACACCCACGACGACCACGGGGGTGGAGGTCACGACCATGGCGGTCGCGACGCTGGTAAACGGCCTAAGAAAAAATCGTAGCGAAAGGCTCAGAGCAGGAAGTCGAACAGGTTCGCGATCGGCATTTCGAGCAGGAACCGGATGCGCTGGGTGATCGGCGCTGCGCCAAGCAGCGCCGATCGGTCGACGATCCTGCCTCGCTCGATGACTTTGCCCGATGCCGCTTCTCGTGCTGCGATGCTGGCGAGTACTTCGCTCGCCAGTTCCCTCTGACCCCGGCACACCAGGATCAATTCGGAGTTCAGGTTCGCCGATCGCGGATCGATGTTGTAGGTGCCGAGCACCGTCGTCTCGCCGTCGATGACGCCGCGCTTCGAGTGCACGCCCCACCGCGGATGGCCGCCGGCAAGATTCGCGCTCTGCTGCGGCAGCGGCTGGCCGTTGTAGGCGGAGAGCGTCAGGCCGGTGCGCGCCAGCTGGCCGAGCCATGGATAGAGCGCCGCTACCGCGTAGGATGCATCCGTCGATCCAAGACTGTTCGTCAGCACGCGCACGTGCACACCCCGGGTGTGCAAATCATCCAGCACCGCGTAGCCGCCCTTGTTGATCACGAAGTACGGCGTTTCGACGACGGCTTCCTGCTTCGCGGCGGCAAGCTCGCCGACGATGGCGTTGAAGACGTTGCGGCTGGCTTCACCGTGGTTGGGAAAGTCGGTGACGAAGCGCAAATCGCGGCATTCATGCGCCCTGTGCGAGGCGCGATAGGCCTCGCCCGCGGCGCGCAGCTTCTCCAGCATCGCCGCATCGTTCGCGGCGGCGGCGAATCGTTCGGCGTCGGGATTCGGGGTGGCGTCCACGGCCGGATCGGCCGCGAGATGCGAGCTCCAGTACACGTTGAAGCTCTCGAGGATCGTCCGGACGATCGGCCCCGATACCTCGAGGTCCGAGTCGAGGAAGTTGTAGTGATCGGAGAGATCGAAATAATCGTTGCCGACGTTGCGTCCGCCGGTCAGCACGGTGGTGCCATCGATGATCAGCAGCTTGCGGTGCGAGCGGTGCTGGATGCTGACCAGCCGGTAGACGGCGCTGGTGTTGTAATAGCGCACCTCGACGCCGGCCTCGCGCAGCACGCGCGCGTAGGCGGGCTTCAGCTCGAACACCGGCGCGGAGAAGTCGACGAGGATGCGGACCTTGACGCCCTCGCGGGCCTTCTTCATCAGCGCCTGCGTGATCAGGCGCGCGGCTTCGTCGACGTTGTAGATGAAGAATTCCAGCTCGATCGATCGCGTCGCCGATTCAATCAGCTCGAGCCGCCGCTGGAACGACGCGGCGCCGTGGTCGAAATGGGTCAGCAGGTGCCGCTCGGTTGAATGGGCCTGCAGGCTGTCGGCGACCTTGGGATTGTCGCGAACGATCCATTCGAGGACCGTGAGCCCGATCGCGAAGATGAAATAAACAGCGATGACGACCGCGACCGCCCAGAGGATGACCCGCCGCAGTCCCCTGAGCAGGCGGCGCATCGCTACGGCTTCGACGCGCCCTGGATGATGGCGAAGAAGGACTTCGGGTCGAGGCTCGCGCCGCCGACCAGCGCGCCGTCGACGTCGGGCTCGGCGATCAGCTTCGCGATGTTGTCGGGCTTGACGCTGCCGCCGTACAGCACGCGGCATTTCTCCGACGCATCGAGGCCGAACCACTGCTTCAGCCGCTGGCGGATGTGGAAGTGCGCTTCGCCGGCCTGCGCCGGCGTGGCGTTGCGGCCGGTGCCGATCGCCCACACCGGCTCATAGGCCAGGACCAGTCCTGCGAGCTGTTCGCCGGTGACGCGATCGAGGCTTTCCTTGATCTGGCTGTCGAGCACCGTCATCGTCTCGTTGCGATCGCGCTGATCGAGCGTTTCGCCGATGCAGACGATTGGAATGAGCCCCGCGGTCAGCGCCGCGTGGGTCTTCTTGTTGACGGTGTCGTTGGTCTCGCCGAACAGCGTGCGGCGCTCGGAGTGGCCGATGATCACGTAACCGGCGCCGGTGCCGCGAATCATCGCGGCGCTGATCTCGCCGGTGAATGCGCCTTCGCGCTCCCAATGAAGATTCTGCGCGCTGATGGCGATGGCGCTGCCTTTGGCGGCGTCGCTCGCCGCTGCAAGCGACGTGAACGGGGGAGCGACGGCGACGTCAGCGTGCGTGACGTCCTTGATCAACGAGCGCAGATCGTTGACGTACGCGACGGTCTCGGCGACCGTCTTGAACATTTTGAAGTTACCCGTGATGAGCGGCTTGCGCATGTTCGCTCCGGGCGAACTAAAGTTCGCCCCTACGTTCGATCGGGAAGTGCCGCCACGCCGGGCAGCTCAGCGCCGCCGAGGAATTCCAGCGAGGCGCCGCCGCCGGTCGAGATGTGCGTCATCTTATCCGCAACGCCGGCGGCATTGATCGCCGCCACCGAATCGCCGCCGCCGATGATCGTCGTGCCGGTGACATTGGCCACCGCCATCGCGACGGTGAGCGTGCCTTTTGCGAACTGCGGCACTTCGAACACGCCCATCGGGCCGTTCCACACCACCGTCTTCGCATCGGCCAGCAGCCCCGAGTACAGCCGCGCGGTTTCAGGGCCGATGTCGAGGCCCATGCGATCGCCGATCGCCGCATCGCCGACCTTCAGCACCTCGGTCGTGACGGACGCATCGATCTTGTCGGCGACGACGTGATCGACCGGCAATTGCAGCACCACGCCGCGCGCCTTGGCGTGATCGATGATCGATCGCGCCGCATCCTGCTTGTCGTCTTCGACCAGCGACTTGCCGACCGGCATGCCGAGCGCCTTGAAGAACGTGTACGCCATCGCGCCGCCGATTAGCAAACGATCGACGCGGCCGAGCATGCTCTCGATCACTTCGATCTTGTCCGACACCTTGGCGCCGCCGATCACCGCGACGAACGGGCGATCGGGCTCGCCTAGCGCCAGGCCAAGATAGCGCAGCTCTTTTTCCATCAGCAGGCCGGCGACGGCGCGCGGACCGAAATGCGCGACCATGCCGGCCACCGACGCGTGCGCGCGATGCGCGGCCCCGAACGCATCGTCAATGTAGACATCGGCGAGCTCGGCAAGTGATTTCGCAAACGCCGGGTCGTTCTTCTCTTCTTCGGCGTGGAAGCGGAGATTCTCGAGCAGCGCCACCTTCGACCCGGCATGCGCCCTGGCGATCGCCGACTGCGCAGCCTCGCCGATGCTGTCGGTCGCGAACACGACGTCACGCTGGAGCAGCTGGCTCAAGCGATCCGCGACCGGCTTCAAGGTGAACTCGGGCGTCGGCTTGCCCTTCGGCCTGCCGAGGTGCGACGCGAGGATCACGGTCGCGCCATGATCGAGCGCCTGCTGGATGGTCGGCAGCGAGGCGGTGATGCGCGTGTCGTCGGTAATCGTGCCGTTCTTGATCGGCACGTTGAAGTCGACGCGGATGAACACGCGCTTGCCGCGCAGATCGAGATCTTTGAGTGAATATTTCGTCATCGGGGCACAGGCGGGCCTAACGACCCGCCTCTACAAGCTACAGCTTCTTGAGCAGGTCAACGCAGCGGCTGGAATAGCCCCACTCGTTGTCGTACCACGCCATCATCTTCACGAAGTCGCCGTCCATCACCTTGGTGTAGGCGGCGTCGATGATCGACGAGTGCGGATTGCCGCGGAAATCGATCGACACCAGCGGATCGGTCACGAACTGCATGATCCCCTTCAGCGCGCCTTCCGACGCGCCCTTGAGGGCCGCATTCACTTCCTCCGCCGTCGTCTTCTTCTCGACGAGCGCGTTGAGATCGACAACGGACACGTTCGGCGTCGGCACGCGCATCGCGATGCCGTCGATCTTGCCCTTCAATGCGGGGATGACTTCGGCAACCGCCTTCGCCGCGCCGGTCGTCGTCGGAATGATCGACATCGCGGCCGCGCGGGCGCGGCGCAGATCCTTGTGCGGCAGATCGAGCAGGTTCTGATCGTTCGTGTAGGCGTGCACGGTCGTCATCCACGCTTTCTTGATGCCGAACGTTTCGTGAATCACCTTCGCGAGCGGCGCGAGACAGTTGGTCGTGCACGACGCATTCGAGATGATGTGATGCTTCGAACCGTCGTAGTCGCCGTCGTTGACGCCGAGAACGAGGGTCACGTCCGGATTGGTCGCGGGCGCGGTGATGATCACCTTGCGCGCGCCGGCAGCCAGGTGCTTCGCGGCGTCCTCGCGCTTGGTGAACTTGCCCGTCGACTCGAACACGATGTCGACGCCGACGTCCTTCCACGGCAGCTGCGCCGGATCCTTCTGCGCGAAGACCTTGAACTGGTCGCTGCCGACCTTGATCGTGTCGCCCGCCGCGCTGACCGGCACCGTGAGGTTGCCGAGCACCGAGTCGTACTTCAGCAGGTGCGCGAGCGTGGTGGTGTCGGTAATGTCGTTGACGGCGACGATGTCGACGTCGTGATGCGCGAGCGCCGCGCGCAGGATGTTGCGGCCGATGCGGCCAAATCCGTTGATGCCAACTTTGATCGCCATAACCGCCGAATTGTACAGGATTGGGAAACGTCGACAAAGTCGAACGTTTGCCGATACAATCTGTAAGTCCTTGTAATGTATAGCCTTTACAGCGTTCTCGTGCTGATCGTGGCGGTCCTCGCATCGCCATGGTTCATCTACCAGGCGCTCCGCTACAAGAAGTACGTCGGCAGCCTCGGGCAGCGCATGGGTTACCTGCCCGTGTCGTTCAACATGGACGGCGACGAGTCGATCTGGATTCATGCTGTCTCGGTTGGCGAAGTGCTGACCGCTCGCCCGCTGATCAGCGAATTGAAGCGCCGCTACCCCAACCTGCGCATGTTCCTGTCGACGACGACGATGGCGGGGCAGCAGCTGGCGCGGCGAAGCGTGCAGGACGTCGACGCGGTGTTTTATTTCCCGTTCGATTTCGGCTTCGTCGTTCGCCGCACGCTCGATCTCGTCCGCCCGAAGCTGTTCGTGATGATGGAGACGGAGATCTGGCCGAACCTGCTGCGCGAGTGCAGGGCCCGCGGCGTCAAGACCGCGGTCGTCAACGGCCGTCTCTCGGCGCGATCGTTCCCGCGCTACCGGATGATTCGCGCGATGATGCGTCGCGTGCTCGACCACATCGACAAGTTCCTCGTGCAGAGCGAAGAGTCGGCGCGGCGCTTCATCGATCTCGGCGCCGATCCCGCGCGCGTCGTGGTCACGGGCAGCCTGAAGTTCGATTCTCTCGAGGTGTCGCCTACTGCCTTGCAGGCTCGCGCCCGCGATCGCGTACTGCGCTACTTCCGCGTGCCGGCATCGCGGCCGGTGATCGTCGCCGGCAGCACCATGAAAGGCGAAGAGTCGGCGTTGTTGCGGGCGTTCCGCCGCGTGCGCGCCAACGCGCCGTCGACGCTGCTGGTCGTCGCGCCGCGCAATCCGGAGCGCTTCGGCGAGGTCGAACA
>DASUSZ010000179.1:0-9672 GCA_036374815.1 Vicinamibacterales bacterium
GCGCGTATCCGAAGTTGCGGTAGATCTTCTGCTTGGTGTCGCTGCCCTTCTGGTGCCCGACGACCAGTATCGGCCTGCCTTTGTAGAGCGCGGTACCGGTGATGATGGCGTGATCGTCGGCGAAGCGGCGATCGCCATGCAGCTCGACGAAGTCGGTGAACAGACGCTCGACGTAATCGAGCGTGGTCGGCCGCGAGGGATGGCGGGCGACCTGGACGCGCTGCCACGGTGTGAGGTTGCGATAGAGATCGCCGCGCATCGCGTTGACGCGGCCTTCGAGACGCGCGATTTCCTGATCGCGCTCCGGGCTTGGCGCGAGCGTCGAAAGAGCTTCGATCTCCTTGAGCAGTTCGCCGATTGGTTCTTCGAATTCCAATAGGTCAGGCATAGGCATAGGCCGGACTGAAGTCAGGCCTCTACGAACTCACGAATGAATCGTTACCGAGCCGACGCCGCATAAACGTTCGACGTCGTTGACGAACTGCTCAGATGTGCGCACGCGAATCGAGTGCGTGACCTCGGCGCGGACGATGACGTGGCGCGAGCCGCCGTTCATCTCCACTTCCACCGCCACCGGACGATCGCCGCGGTGCCTGGTCATCACTTCCCAGAGCGCCTCGATGGTCTCACGCGCGGTGGTGGCTTTCAACCGGATCCGCACGCCGCGCGACAGCCGCTCCTTGAGCGCCGCCAGCGGCAGGATGTCGGCGCACTGGAAGCGCGAATTCTCCTCGTCGCGCTCGAACTTGCCGCGCACCAGCAGCAGCGCGCCGTTCTCGATCAGCGCGCGATGCCGGCCGAACATCTCCGGGAACACCACGACTTCGACCGCGCCCTGGTGATCCTCGAGCGTGAACACGCACATCGGATCGCCCTTCTTCGTCTTCAGGCCGCGGAAACCGGAAACGATGCCGCCGACGTAGACGTCCTCGATGATCAACCGCCCCGGCGAGCCATCCGTGCTCTGCGGAATTTCCGTCATCGTCAAATCGCCGACGGTCTTCGCGCCAAAGGCGCGGAGGTTTTCGGCGTGGCGATCGATCGGGTGGCCGCTCAAGTAAAGGCCGAGCGCGTCTTTCTCGTGCGACAGCAGCTCCATCTCGGTCCACGGCGCGGCGTCGGGCAGCCTGATGATCGCCAGGCCCTGCTCGTCGCCGCCGCCGAACAGATCCGACTGCCCCAGCTCGCGATCGCGCTGCGTGCGGTTGCCGTGCTCGATGGCGCTATCGACGCAGCCAAAGAGCTTGGCGCGGCCCGCCGGCAGTCCAACGCCCTTCGGCACCAGGGTGTCGCAGGCGCCGGACTTGACCAGCGCCTCGAGCACCTTCTTGTTGACGATGCGCAGGTCGAGCTCTTCGCAGAGCTGATGGATCGAGGTGATCTGCCCGGCGCGTTCGCGCACCTCGATGATCGCGCGGATCGCACCCTCGCCGAGTCCCTTGATCGCCGTCAAGCCGAAGCGCACGCCTTCCGGAACGACCGTGAAGTGCAGCTGGCTCTGATTGATGTCCGGCGGCAGCACGGCGATGCCGCGCTCGCGTGATTCGGCAATGTAGACGGCAAGCTTGTCGGTGTTCGCCGCTTCGATCGTCAGCAGCGCCGCGGCGAAGTGACGCGGATAATTCGCCTTCAGGTACGCGGTCTGATACGCGAGGAACGCATACGCGGTCGAGTGCGACTTGTTGAAGCCGTACCCCGCGAAGTATTCCATCAGCTCGAAGATCTTGCTGGCCTTCTTTTCGCTGATGCCCTTGGCCAGCGCGCCCGACATGAAGGCTTCGCGCTGCTTCGCCATGACCTTGGGATCCTTCTTGCCCATGGCCTTGCGCAGCACGTCGGACTGGCCCATCGTGAAGCCGGCCAGGACCGACGCCATTCGCATGACCTGTTCCTGGTATGCGATGACGCCGTAGGTATCGGCGAGGATCGGCTCGAGCGACGCGAGCTCGTATTTCACCTCGCTGCGGCCGGCTTTGCGATTGATGTAGTCGTCCACCATGCCGCCCTTGAGCGGGCCGGGGCGGTAGAGCGCGTTCATCGCGATCAGGTCTTCGAGGCGCTGCGGCTTGGCGCGCCGCAGGATCTCGCGCATGCCGGAGCTTTCGAACTGGAAGATGCCGTAGGTCTGGCCGTCGACGAACAGCTGGTAGGTTTTCGCATCGTCCAGCGGCACGTTGTCGATGTCGAGATCGAACCCCTCGGTGCGCTTGATCTCTGCGAGGGCGTCCTGGATCAGCGTCAGCGTGCTGAGGCCGAGGAAGTCCATCTTGAGGAGGCCGACACGCTCGACCTCCTTCATCGCCCACTGCGTGGTGATTTCGTCGCGGTTGCTCTTGAAGAGCGGCGCGTAGTCGCTGATCGGACCCGGAGCGATGACCACGCCCGCGGCGTGCACGCCGGCGTTGCGCGACACGCCTTCGAGGCGCTTGCCCATCTCCAGCACGTCGTTGACGCGCGGATCGCTCTTCGACATCTCGCGGAGGACGGGATTCTCGGCGAGCGCCTTCTCGAGCGTCATGTCGAGCGCCGGCGGGATCTGCTTGGCGATCTTGTCGACGTCGGCGTAGGGCATGTCCATGACGCGGCCGACGTCGCGGATGACGGCCTTGGCCTTCATCGTGCCGAAGGTGATGATCTGCGAGACGTTCTCGCGGCCGTACTTCTCGGTGACGTAGTTGATCACTTCGCCGCGGCGCCGCTCGCAGAAGTCGACGTCGATATCGGGCAGCGACACGCGCTCGGGATTGAGGAAGCGCTCGAAAATCAGGTCGTAGTGCAGCGGATCGACGTCGGTGATGCGCAGCGCCCACGCCGCCAGGCTGCCGGCCGCCGAGCCGCGGCCCGGACCGACCGGGATGCCGTGCTCGCGCGCGTAGCGGATGAAGTCCCAGACGATCAAGAAGTAGCCGGGATACCCCATCTTCTTGATCATCGCGATCTCGTACGACAGGCGTTCGTCGTAGGCACTCAGCGGCAGCCGCAGCTTCCCTTCCGCCTCGAGCTGACGCAGCCGCTCGAGCCGCTGCTGGTAGCCCTGGCGGACGACGTGCTCGAAGTAATCGTCGAGCGTGAAGCCGTCCGGCACCGCGAACTTCGGCAGGTGGTTCTGACCCGACGGGATGACCACGTTGCATCGCTCGGCGATCAGCAGCGTGTTTTTCATCGCGTCGGGGTAATCGCCGAACACCTGCGCCATTTCGGCGGCGGACTTCAGGAAGAACTGATCGCCGTGGTACTTCAGGCGATTCGAGTCGTTCACCGACTTGCCGGTGCCGATGCACAGCAGGATGTCGTGCGGCTTGTGATCGCCGTTGCGCAGGTAGTGCACGTCGTTGGTCACGACGAGCGGCATGTCCAGGTCTTTGGCAATCGGCAGCAGCCCGTTGTTGACGATGCGCTGCTCGTCGATGCCTTGATACTGCATCTCGAGGAAGAAGTTGCCCTTGCCGAGGATGTCGCGATACTGCGCGGCGGCGGCGATCGCCTTCTTCGCCTGCTCGCCGCGAATCTCCGACGCGACCTCGCCTTTCAGGCAGCTGCTCAGGCCAATCAGCCCCTCGGCATGCTGCGCGAGCAGCTGCTTGTCGATGCGCGGCTTGTAATAGAAGCCCTCGGTGTATCCCGCCGACACCAGCTTGATGAGGTTCTTGAAGCCCTGCTCGTTTTCCGCGAGCAGGACCAGATGGTTCGCGGTCTCACCCGGCGTGCCGCTCTTGTCGCGGCGATCGCCGGGCGCCACGTACACCTCGCAGCCGAGGATCGGGTTGATGCCGCGCTTTCTCGCCGCGTCGTGAAAGACCACCGCCGAGAACATGTTGCCGTGCTCGGTGACGGCCAGCGCCGGCATCTTGAGCTGCACCGCCTGATCGAGCAGCTCGTCGATGCGGCAGGCACCGTCCAACAGAGAAAACTCCGTGTGGAGATGCAGATGTACGAACTCGGACATTACGTCGTCACTCCCACTCGATCGTTGAGGGAGGCTTCGAGCTGATGTCGTAGACCACGCGGTTGATGCCGCGCACTTCGTTGACGATGCGCGACGAGATCGAGGCGAGCAGATCGTGCGGCAGCCGCGCCCAGTCGGCGGTCATGCCGTCGAGGCTCTCGACCGCGCGCACCGCGACCGTGAACTCGTAGGTGCGGGCGTCGCCCATCACGCCAACGCTCTGCACCGGCAGCAGCACCGCGAAGCTTTGCCAGATGCGCTCGTACCACCCCGCCTTGCGCACTTCGTCCGCGACGATGGCATCCGCCTTCTGCAGCAGCGCGATCTTCTCGCGGCTGACTTCGCCGAGAATGCGCACCGCCAGGCCCGGGCCCGGGAACGGCTGGCGGACCAGGAACTCCTTGTCGATGCCGAGATCGCGGCCGACGGCCCTGACCTCGTCCTTGAAGAGCTCGCGCAGCGGTTCGACCAGCTTGAACTTCATCCCTTCGGGCAGGCCGCCGACGTTGTGATGACTCTTGATCGTCGCCGATGGGCCACGCACCGATACCGACTCGATCACATCCGGATACAAGGTGCCCTGCGCCAGGAAATCGAACTCGCCGAGCTCCTTCGCCTTGTCGTTGAACACGTCGATGAAGGTCTTGCCGATGATCTTGCGCTTCTTCTCGGGATCGGTGACGCCGGCAAGGCGCTCGAGGAAGGTCGCGCTGGCATCGACGTGATGCACCGGCAGCTTCAGTTTCTTGTAGCGTTCGACCACCTGCTGCGCTTCGTTGAGGCGCAGCAGGCCGTTATCGACGAAGATGCATTGCAGGTGATCGCCGATCGCCCGGTGAATGATCGATGCGGCGACGGTTGAATCAACGCCGCCGGAAAGCCCGCACACGACGCGGCCGTTGCCGACCTGCGCCTTGATGCGCGCCGTCGCTTCGTCGATGAACGACGCGATCGTCCAGTCGCCGGTGCAGCCGCAGACGTCGAACGCGAAATTGCGCAGCAGCTCCTTGCCGCGCTCGGTGTGCGCGACTTCAGGGTGGAACAGCAGCGCGTAGTAGCCGCGTTCTGGCGCTTCCATCACGGCGACCGGCGCGTTGTTGCTGGTGGCGGCGACCGCGAACCCCGGCGGCGCGGCGGCGACGAAATCGCCATGGCTGGCCCACACCTTCATCTCGTCGGGCATGCCCTTCAACATCCGCGATGAGATCGCCGTGTCGCGGCGCACCAGCGCGTGGCCGAACTCGCGATGCGCCGAGCGGCCGAGCGTGCCGCCGAGCATGTGCGTCATCAGCTGCATGCCGTAGCAGACGCCGAGCGTCGGCACGCCGAGGTCGAGCACGGCGCGATCGATGTGCGGCGCGCCTTCTTCGTCGACGCTGCTGGGGCCGCCGGACAGGATGATGCCGACCGGCCGCTTCGCCTTGAGCGCGGCGATCGGGGTGTTGAACGGCAGGATCTCGCAGTAGACCGAGAGCTCGCGCAAGCGACGCGCGATCAGCTGGGTAAACTGCGACCCGAAATCTAAAACGAGAATCGTTTGGTGTGCCATCTAGTCTTGTCGCGCTCCGCGCGACGCGCTTCGCGACTATCTGCTGGGTAGGGTTGCTATTATAACGCTGGATGGCACGTTTCTTCGCGCTGTTGCTTGCCCCTATTTTCCTGCAGGCGCCTCCGGCGCCTGGGGCCCCACCAGCTTCGCTGGACGCGCGATGGGTGACGGCCTTTGAAACGCCCGCGATTGCCGCTCCCGGCTTTGACGCGACGACGGCGTACGTGCCGCTCAAGGACAAATTGGTCGCTGTCGATCTGAACCGCGGCACGATTCGCTGGCAGCTTGAACTGTCGACGCCATTTACTCCGGCCACCGGCGACGGCCTCGTGTTCATCGTCACCGACCAGGCCATCGAAGCGCGCGATGGCGCAACCGGCACGACGAAATGGCAGACGGCGTTGCCCGGCGGTGCGGCGGCAGCGTTGTCGTACGACACGGGATGGCTGCTTGCATCGACGCCCGCGGGAGATTTGGCCGCGTTTCGCGCCTCGGACGGCAGGCTGGTGTGGCGCCGTCAGCTTGGCGCCCCGCTGGTGGGCGCGCCAGGGCCGGCGCTCGACCGGCTGTTTCTCCCGCTCGCCGACAATCGGCTGGTGGCGTTGAAGCTCGCCGACGGCACGACAGTGTGGGAGCTGACGCTGCCGCAGCCTGTGACGTCGCTGCTCGCGCTCGACGATCAACTCGTCTACGGCACCGCGGGCAAGCAGGTCACCAGCGTCAACCTCACGCGCGGGCGCGAGCGATGGACATGGGACATCGGCGGCGACATCGCGGGCATCCCCGCCGCCGATGACAAGCGCATTTACTTCGCGTCGCGCGACAACATCCTGCGCGCGGTCGATCGCGGCAGCGGCAACTTGAAGTGGAAAGCCAACCTGTCGTCGCGGCCCGCGGGCGGGCCGTTGAGGCTGGCCGACGCGCTGCTGATGCCGCTGGTATCGAGCCAGATCGTCGGCTTCGATCCGGAGACCGGCAAGCCAAGCGTGAGCGCCGCTGCGGTTGGCGAGATTGGCGTGCAGCCCTACGTGCGGCGTGACGTGCGGCAGACATGGCCGCAGTTGATCACCGTGACCCGCGAGGGACAGCTGCAAGGCTTCGGCCGCAGATTCGAGCCGGTGCCACAGCCGCTCCAGGAACTGCCCGGCTCGCCGGCCACGCCGTGATCCACAGATTGAGCACGGATTACATAACCATCCTTTTGTATTCGAGCGACTTTGCTCCGAAGTTCAAGTAGAACGCTTCGAATAGCCCGCGGTGTAACTTCCGGTGCACTTCCATCGCGGTACCGATGATCTGGAAGCTCTGTGGGTCGCCCTGATGTCCTTGCATGCACTCCCGAAGTGCAACGCGCGACCAGACAGATCGCAACAACTGCGAGCGACCCACGCGCGGGTCGCTTCCCAATCTGTGTTTAATCTGTGGATCTCACCGCCGCGGCAAGGCGCTCAATGCCCTGTTCGATGTGGCCGTGGCTGATGCCGGAGAACGACAGGCGCGCGAATTCGTGGCCCTGGCCGTCAACGAAGAACGCGCTGCCGGGGACGAAGCTCACCTTCTCCTTGATCGCGCGATCGAAGAGCTCGCCGGCGTCGATGCCCGGCATCTCGATCCACAGGAAGAAGCCGCCGCGCGGTGACGTCCACTTCACGCGGCCTTTCAAGTTCGCGTGCAGCGCCTGCTCCATCACCGTGCGCTTCGCCTGGTAATGCGCTCTGAGGCCGGGGGCGATGCGATCGATGACGCCGCCGGCGAGCGCGCCGTGCACGATGCGCTGATCGAACACGCCGCTCGAAATATCCGCGGCCTGCTTGCAGAGCTCCACCTTCTGCGCGATCGCGGTCGGCGCGACCATCCAGGCGACGCGCAGGCCGGGCACCAGGATCTTCGAAAAGCTGCCCAGATAAATCACGCGTCCGTCCGTGTCTTCCGCCTTGATCGGGCGGGTGTCTTCCAGCGTCGTGACGTCTTCGAAATAAATCGACCCATACGGATCGTCTTCGAGGATGACGAGATTGTGCGTTGCGGCGGCGTCCAGCAACTCGCGGCGCCGCCGCGCGCTCATCAGCAGGCCGGCGGGGTTCTGGAAGTTCGGCGTCACGTAGACGAACTTGGCCGGCCGTCCCAGCCTCGCGAGGTCGGACGCCACGCGATCCAGTCCGGCGATCTCGATGCCTTCGGCGTCCTGCGGGACACCGACCAGCGAGGCTTGCAGGTTGTGGAAGGCAGCGATGGCGCCGCTGTAAGTGGGCAGTTCGACGATCACCGGATCGCCCGGATCGATCAACACGCGGCCGACCAGATCGAGGCCTTGCTGCGAACCGCTGGTGATGAGGACGTCTTCGAAACGCGTGTTGATGCCGCGCGCCTTCAACGTGTGCGCGACCAGGTGCTCGATCAGCGGCCGGTAGCCGCGCGTCGCGCCGTATTGCAGCGTGTTGCCGTCGCGCTTCGCGAGAATCTGCGCGGTGATGGATTGCAGATCGTCCCAGGGGAAGACCTCCGGCGCGGGATAGCCGGCCGCCAGCGAGATCAGTCCCGGGATCGATCCGCTCAACGCGCCGACTCGCCGGATGGCCGATTCCTGGAAGTGCTGCGCCGCCTTCGACAGCGTCATGCGCGCGTGACCTGGTGCAGGCCATCGGACGGCGTGCGCACTTCGACGGTCGCCGACTGCAGCGCGAAATGCATGCGCATGTAGGTAGCCATGCCGGTCAGGCCCACGAACTGAAACACCACGCCCCGCACCAGCCACGCCAGCACCTGCAACGGCAGCGCGGCCAGGCCGATGAACGGCACGAATCCGATCAAACCAAGTTGTGTGGTCGCGAGAATCGATGCAGCGGTCGCGAGCAGCAACAGCGCCAGGATCGACGCCAGCACCTGGGCGAGCTCCTTCGCGCGGCGCCGGAGCAAGCGGGCGACGAGCGGGAACGCATCGAGGATGCCGCAGTTTTCCGACGCGATCACAATCTGCATCAGCAGATAGAGAAAATTCACGAAGGTGATCGCAACGATCACCGACAGCGACGCGAGCGTCACCATCAGCGGATTCTCGAGCGCGTCCGCCGAAGGACCGAGGATCAGCGCGAGGTAAGCGATGCCGATGAGCGCATAGACGCCCGTCAGCAGAATGCCGAGGCGCACGAAGCGCACGAACAGCGTGCGAACGCCGTTGACGAATCGTTCGATCGACGTCTGGCTGGCCGTGCGCAGCGCCGACAGCCGCAACGGCGGCACTTCGATGGCCCCTGCGGCGCGATCGCCGGCGAGCAGCACGGCGACGGTGCCGGCCTTCACCGCGAACATCATGATCGACCCGCCGGCAACGATGATGGCGAGCGCGATGGCGAAGGCGGCAAGCGCCACCGGCTGCGCGAGCAGCACGCCGACCATCGACGAGATGGTCTGCGTCAGATCGTCGAGGCGCAGCATCTCCAGCGGATTGCCGCCGACGACCAGCGCCACGAGCACGAGACCGCCGACGATGGGCACGGCAACAAGGGTCTTGAACAGCGTGTCGGCGACGAATTGGACGAGGACGACCTGCCAATTCGCGGCCGTGACGAGGGCGCCGCGTTTGAGGGAGAGCTTCAGCAGAGCCACATTCTACAATGACGGTGCGGATGACCTTTCCATCCTTTGTCACGCGCGCGGCGGTTCGCATCGCGCTCGGCGGCCTTGTCGCGGCCGCGGCGATCGCAGTTGCCGGGTTCGTGATCGAACGAACGGCGCTCGGCGGCGATCTGGCGGCTTCCAGGGCGCGCCTCAGGGCCGAGGTGGAAGGCGAATTCGCGATGCTCACCGCCCGGCTCGACGCGGCCGTAAGCGGCGTTGCCGTCGACGTCGAGGTGCTCCGGCGGGCGGAACGCGGCGATATGACCGCGACGCGCGTTCTGTTCGACGCGGTCGGCGCCGTCGAAGCCCAAACAGGCGTCGCGACCGCGATCTACGGTGCAGGCAGCGAACCGGTGGCGTGGCTTGGCCGTTCGGAAAAACCACCGCCGGAGCGGCTGACCGGACCGGCAGCGACGTTCCCGCTGCAAACCAGCCAGGGGCTGCACCTGGTTCGCGTCAAACCGATTGTCGATGCCGCCGAGCCCGGCCGCCACATTGGCGCCATCGTCGCCGAGGTGCCGCTGCCGCGCACCGGTGATGTGTTGCCGGGCTCCGAGTT
>DASUSZ010000180.1:0-4479 GCA_036374815.1 Vicinamibacterales bacterium
CCATCACCGACACGCCCGGGATGTTCATCAGGTCGGCCACGAGAATCGGGATGTTCTCCTTCTCGTTGTAGGTCGGGATGAGGACCAGCGTCTTCTTCATGCGCCTATGAGCGGCGGCCCTCGAACCGCAGTGCCGAGATCTGTTCGGAGATCAGGCCGACCAGGATCACGATCACCGAAAACATCAGCAGCAGCACGGCGCCGTTGGGAATGCGCGCGTGGTAGATGAAGTTCCACGCGCCGTACGCCGCGCCGACCGCGAACGCGGCGGCGCTGATCGGCGCGAAGATTCGCAGCGGGCTGAAGATGGTGATGACCTTCAACAGGATCAGAAAGAATTTTGCGCCGTCGCTCGCCAGCCGGATCTTCGAGCTGCCGACGCGCGGCTGCGCGGCGATCGGTTCAAACGCGACATTGTAGCCTGCCTTGATGAAGGCCAGCGTGGTCGTGGTCGGCGTGGAGAAGCCGTTCGGCAGCAGGTGGATGAATTCCAGCAGGTATTCGCGCCGCGCCGCGCGGTAGCCCGAGGTCAAATCCGGAATCGGCCGCTCGGTCAGATAGCTCGCGAGCCAGTTGAGGACGCCGTTGCCAATCCGCCGCCCCGTCGTCGCCTGGGTGCGCGGATCGCGCGCGCCGATCACCAGGTCGTAGTCGCCGAGCCTGTCGACGATGCGTTTGGCATCTTCGGTGCGGTGCTGGCCGTCGGCATCGACAATCGCGATCCACTCGCCGCTGGCGGCGCGAATGCCGCTCTTGACCGCGGCGCCGTTGCCCTTGTTGTAGGGATGCCGGACCACGCGCGCGCCCGCGTCCTGGGCCGCCTTGCCCGTGCCGTCCGTCGACCCATCGTCAACCACGATCACTTCGTGCCATGCGGCGGCGGCGCGCAGTGCCGTGACCACGCCGCCAATGCTGCCGCTTTCGTTGAAGGCAGGCACGACCACGCTGACGGAGTCAGGCGCCGCCATCGTTACGTCGCGTGGCGGAAGTTGATGATGTCGCCGTCCTTGACGACGTACTCCTTGCCTTCGAGGCGGAGTTCGCCCTTGTCGCGGCACGCCGCCATCGATCCCGACGCCATGAACGCGTCGTAGCCCACGACTTCGGCGCGGATGAAGCCGCGCTGAATGTCGCTGTGAATTTCGCCGGCGGCATCGAGCGCGCTGGTGCCGCGGCGGATCGACCAGGCGCGGCACTCGTCCTCGCCGACGGTGAGGAACGACATGTAGCCGAGCAGATCGTAGCTGGCGCGAATCACGCGATTGAGGCCGGACTCGGTGAGGCCCATGTCCTTGAGGAACGCTTCGGCATCGGCGGGATCGAGCGCCGCGATCTCGAGCTCGATCTTCGCGCACAGCGGCACCGCGCGCGTGCCTTCGCGCGACAGGAACGCCGTCATGCCCGTGCGCTCCGCGGCCTTCTCGACGCTCACGGCCGCATCGACGTCCGCTTCGTCGAGGTTGATCACGACGAGCAGCGGCTTGGCCGACAGCAACTGGAAGCCGCGCAGCCGGCGCAGGTCTTCTCCCGCGAGACCAAGCGCGCGCAGCGGCTGCCCGTTCTCGAGCGCCGTCTTGCACTTGAGCAGCAATTCTTTTTCCTTGTCGAGCTCCGCGGACTTGCCGCGCTTGAGATCTTTCTCCATGCGCTCGAGGCGCCGTTCGACGACGCCAAGGTCGGCGAGGATCAATTCGTCTTCCATCGCCTGCGCGTCGCGGGCAGGATCGACCGAGCCGGCCGGATGCGGCACGGCGGGGTCGCGAAACGCGCGCACCACGTGCACCAGCGCGTCGGCGTTCTTGTAGCCCGCGACGTCGACGAGCTGCGCGGCGCCGGATCGCCCCGGCGCGATGAGGTCGGTGAACTCGATCGTGGCCGGGACGGTCTTCTTGGGATTGAAAATCGCCGTCAGCTTGTCGAGCCTGACGTCCGGCACCTTCGAGATGCCGATGGCGGTGTCGCCCTTGCCGCGCGGCGCGTCTTTCGCGCTGGTCATCAGCTGGAAGAGGGTGGATTTTCCGGTCGAGGGGAACCCTATGAGTGCGGCGTGAAGCATGAACAGAACATCATATCCTTTCGCCCCCGGCCACTATCTAGTAGTCAAAATTTTGACACGCGCTCCAATTGGGAGCGAAACAAAGGCGTAACGCCAAATCTGTCAAGCGTTTAACGCACTTCGACGTTGACATCCCACTGGGCTGTCTCTACTATCTCAGTGGATTTTTGTGGAGCGAAGTGGACTTGTCGGCGTGCTCAGGGGCAACGCGCCGGCGAAAATTGATGATAAGGGACGGCTCAAGGTTCCAAACAGTTTTCGTGCAGTGATTCAAAAAGATCACGGCCCGGAACTGTTCGTGACGAGCCTGACGGGCCAGTCCGTACGCATCTATCCCATGCCGGTGTGGGTCGACCTCGAGCGTCGGCTTTCGCAAGTCCCCTCCACGAATCCCGCGCGGCAGAGATTTCTCGATCGCGTGAATTTTTATGGCCAGGTCGGCGAGCTCGATTCGCAGGGGCGCGTCGTGATTCATCCGCGGCTGCGCGAGAGCGCCCAGATCACGGGCGATGTCGACGTGCTTGGCCAGCAGAGTTACCTCGAGGTCTGGAACCACGAGCGTCTCGTCGCGAAGCTCTCCGCGGAGCCCTTCACCGACGACGACGCGAAGGCGCTTTCGGACTTTGGGATCTGATGCGTGTTGTAGGACCCACCACGCGGAGCGCGGTGAGGTAACGCAGGCCGATGCACGTTCCGGTTCTCGTCGACGAGGTGCGGGCGCTGCTGCAACCGGAGCGCGGCGGCACGTTCGTCGACTGCACGGTCGGCCTCGGCGGCCACTCGCGGATGCTGCTCGAACACGGAGCGGCGCGGCTGGTCGGGATCGATCGCGACACCGACGCGCTGGCGATCGCGAAGGCATCGCTGGCTGACTTCGGCGATCGCGTGACGCTGGTGCACGCGGACTATCGCGAGATCGGCGCGGTGCTCGACGCGCACGGCATCGCGGACGTTTCAGGGGTGCTGGCGGACTTCGGCGTGTCGTCGATGCAGCTCGATGCCGAGGGCCGCGGCTTCAGTTTTCGGCGCGACGAGCCGCTCGACATGCGGATGGATCGCACGAAGGGCGAGACGGCCGCAGCGCTGATCGATCGCGTCGACGAACAGGAGCTCGCCGACGTGATTTACCAGTTCGGCGAGGAGCGGCGATCGCGGCAAGTCGCGCGCGCGATCGTGCAGGCGCGGCAGCAGTCGCGCATCGAGACGACGGCGCGGCTGGCGGAGATTGTGCGGCGCGCGGTGGCCGCACGCGGATGGCAACGGATTGATCCGGCGACGCGCACCTTCCAGGCGCTTCGCATCTGGGTCAATCGCGAGCTGGACGGGCTCGATTCGTTTATCGGCTCAGCCGTGGGGCGGCTGCAGACGGACGGACGGATCGCCCTGATTGCGTTTCACTCGCTCGAAGATCGCGTGGTGAAACACACGTTCCGCGACCTCGCGCGTGGCGACGAGGCGAAGTTGAAGCTGCTGACGAAGCATCCGGTGACGGCAACGGATGCGGAGGCGGCGGCGAATCCGCGGGCCCGCAGCGCGAAGCTGCGAGCGGCGGTGCGAGTTCGGTAGATCCGCCTTCGCTCGGCAGCTTCGGCGGACAGGTCCGCCCGCGCGCGAGGAGCTTCGGCGGGACAAGGGGGCATATGGACAAAGGCACTTTCGAATACGAGATTCGGAAGGACTTCCGCAACAACCAGATTGTGCGCGAGGTCGACGAACGCCGCCTGCGCGATCTGTGGCAGTCGCTCGGCATCGGCGTGGTGCTGGTCATCGCGCTGCTGTTCTCGGCGTGGCAGCACTTCGAGCTGCTGCGCCACGGCTATCGCCTCGAGCAGATGCAGCGCGAGCGCTCGGCCGAAGGCGACATCAACCGCCATCTCCGCCTCGAGATGGAAACGCTGCGCGCACCGCAGCGCATCGAGAAGCTCGCCACCGAGCGGCTCGGCATGGTCGCGCCCGGCGACAACGAAGCGGTGGTCATCGAGCGCGTGGCGCCCACGGCGCCGCCGGCCAGGTCCGTCGTCGCGTCGCGGTAACGAAGCAGAGCTGATTGCGTGGCCCTTTCGCCTGATCCCCACTGGCGCCCGGTATTGAAGCGCCGCCTGATGGTGGCGGCGGGCGCGCTCGTACTGTGGGCGTTCGGGATCGAAGTGCGCCTGATCGTCCTGCAGGTGCTGCAGCACGATCAGCTGGTCGCGCGCGCCGAGCGGCAGCAGATGAGCACCGTGGTGGCGCCGGCAAAGCGCGGCGAGATCTTCGATCGTGCGGGTCGGGTGCTGGCCTACAGCGTGGACGCCGACACCATCTACGCGGTGCCGACCGAGATTGCCGACGCCGCGAAGACGGCCGCGGCGCTGTGTGACGCGCTCGCCGACTGCACCAGGAAATCGCGTGACGAGCTTCGCGATCGGTTATCGCAGCAGCGC
>DASUSZ010000181.1:0-9007 GCA_036374815.1 Vicinamibacterales bacterium
AGATCTCGATCGCGCTGGGACTGCGCGGCATCAGCCACGTGCTGTCGACCGGCTGCACCAGCTCGACCGACGCGCTCGGCTACGCCGCGATGCTGTTGCGGCAGGGCGAGTGCGACGTGCTGCTCTCGGGGGGCACCGACGGCTGCGTGCTGCCGGGCATGATCTTCGGCTTCTCGCGGATGCGCGCGGTGTCGACGCATTTCAACGATCGTCCGGCGGAGGCGTCGCGGCCGTTCGATCGCTGCCGCGACGGGTTCGTGCTCGGTGAAGGCGCCTGGATGATGGCGCTGGAGCTCGAGGATCGCGCGCGGGCGAGAGGCGCGCGCGTCTACGCGACCATCGACGGCTACGCCTCGACCTGCGACGCGTATCACCGCGTGCAGATGGATCCCGACGGCGGGCAGATCGTCAAGTGCATGCAGGACGCGGTCGCGAAGTCCGGCCGCGCCCGCGAAGAGATTGGCTACATCAACTATCACGGCACGTCGACGCAGCTGAACGACGCGATCGAATCGCGCTGCACGCGAATGGCGTTCGGCGATCTGGCGGACGGCATTCCCGGCTCCTCGACCAAGTCGATGATCGGCCACCCGCAGGGCGCCAGCGGCGCCGCGGGCGTGGTGGTGACGGCGCTGGCGCTGTCGCGCGGCTTCCTGCCGCCGACGATCAACCTGACCAATCCCGATCCGAACTGCGATCTTGATTTCATTCCGAACACCGGCCGCGAGGCGATGCCGGCCGCGGCGCTCTGCAACTGCCTCGGGTTTGGCTCGAAGAACAGCGCGCTGGTACTCGGTAGAGCAGATGGATGACGTGGCGATTGCGGGAGCCGGGCCGGCCGGCGCGCTGGCGGCAGCGATTCTCGCGTCGGCAGGCCTGCGCGTCAGCGTGTTCGACCGGGCGCGTTTTCCCCGTCACAAGCTCTGCGGCGACACGCTGAACCCCGGCGCGCTCGCCGTCATCCGTCGTCATGCCGACGCCGCGTCGCTGATCGCGCGAAGCGACGCCATCGACGGCATGTTGCTGACGGGACCGGGCGGCGTGCGGGTGCGCGGCGAGTACGGCCCCGGCATCGCCGGCCGTTCCATCACGCGCAAGGTCCTCGATCAGTGGCTGATCGAGCTCGCGGTGAATGCCGGAGCCACGCTGCACGAGCAGACTGCGGTTCGGGACGTCTCGGTTCGCGACGGGCGCGTCGCCGGCATCATCACTGCCGCATCGGATGGCCGTGCGGTTACGCATCCGGCACGCATGGTGATCGCCGCGGACGGCCGCCGCAGCGCCATCGCGATTGGCCGCGGCATCTCCAAACAACCCGGGCGGCCACGGCGATGGGCCATCGGCGCGTACTACGAAGGTGTGAGCGGCATGACCAGGCTCGGCGAGATGCACGTGCGGCGTCGACACTACATTGGTGTGGCGCCGGTCCCCGGCGGCCTCACCAACGCATGTCTCGTCGTTCCGCACGCGGGCGGCGATGCGCCGATTGCGCAGCCTGGCGACGCGCTCGATCGCTACCTGAACGCCGATGCCGAACTGTGCGCCCGGTTTGCGAATGCGCGTCGCGTCGAGCCGCCGGTGATGCTCGGCCCGATGGCGGTTGATGCCAACGCTGCCGGCGAGCCAGGGCTGCTCCTCGCGGGCGATGCGGCGGGGTTCATCGATCCGATGACCGGCGACGGCTTGCGCTTCGCGCTGATGGGCGGCGAGCTGGCGGCGGAGGTCGTCAAGGAAGTGTTCGCCGGCACGCTGTCGCTCGATCGCGCGCATCTCGTCCTCGCGGCGCGCCGGCGCGACGCATTTCAATCGAAGTGGCGATTCAATCGCTCGCTGCGATGGCTGGTTTCGTCGCCATCGAGCGTGGGCGCGGCCGCACTGACTGCGAAGGTCTGGCCCTCGCTCTTTCACAAGGTGATTCAGTACGCGGGCGACTGCGGTCCGGCTGAAGCCGGACCCTCACAGGAAATCTTCAGTGAGTCCCACGTTTAAGTTGGTCCGTGTCAGCGTTCTCGTGGGAGTCAGCGCTAATCCTGTGAGGGTCCGCCTTTAGGCGGACCGCGGCGACATGCCTCCGGCCGTAGCCATCGCCCTCGTCACCACGCTCGCCGTCCTGCTGATCATGGCGGGTGAGGCCGTGCTGTCGTCGTTCAACGAAAAGGCGCTGCGCGCGCGCGGCGCCGTCGAAGCCGAGGGCGACGTGATCGGCGCGATGCGCTGGGCCTATCCAGGCGCCTTCATCGCGATGGGGATCGAGGGCGCGCTGACGGGGCCGGGGCC
Source organism: Vicinamibacterales bacterium (assembly GCA_036374815.1). Classification (GTDB taxonomy): domain Bacteria; phylum Acidobacteriota; class Vicinamibacteria; order Vicinamibacterales; family UBA2999; genus 12-FULL-67-14b. Next base: position 2,278 of record DASUSZ010000181.1, read on the forward strand.
ACGCGACGTGTTGCTGATCGGCCTCGCGCTCTTCGGTTTGGCAAAGGCGCTCAAGGTGTGGGCGATCTCGTCGCTCGGATCGAAGTGGAGCTATCGCGTGCTGGTCGTGCCGGGCGAGCCGCTCGTCACCTCGGGGCCGTACCGCTTCATCGCGCATCCGAACTACCTGGCGGTGGTTGGCGAGATCGTCAGCGTCGCGGCGATCGTCTGGGCGCCGCTCACCGGCGTCTTCGCGGCGATCGGCTTCGGGTGGCTGATGATCGTGCGCATTCGCATCGAAGACCGGGCGCTGGGACGGCTAGAATAACGGCGGATGAAATTGCCCAAGTGGGCGACGCTGCTCGATGTCGTCGCGGTGCTGATGGCCCTGATGGCGGTGTCGGTCGCGATCACCGGCGGCTTTCGCATCTTCGAGGGCCGGCTGTCGGTCACTTCATGGTGGCGGCCGCTGCTCATCACCGTGATCGCGATCGCCATCCGCCATGCGCTCATCCGGCAGCAGCCGCTGCATCAACGCGTCTTCCGCGGCACCGCCGAGTGGTGGCGCGCCTCGGATACGAAGGTGGTGCTGCCGATTCACCTGGCGTCGCGCTTCGGCGTGCTGTTGATTGGTTTTCTTGCCGTCATCCTGATCGGCTTCCCACCCGAAGCCACCAACCGCTGGCAGATCTATTCGAATGACCTGCTCGATCTGCCCGGCCGCTGGGACACCGGGTGGTATCTCGGCATCGCCAACGAGGGTTATCAATACGATCCAGCGCTGCCGCGCGAGAACCAGCAGAACATCGCGTTCTTCCCGGCGTTCCCGATGTCGATGCGCTACCTGTCGGTGTTCTTCGGACGGCAGGTGCTGTGGACCGGCGTCGGCATTTCGCTGGTGTCTTTCTATCTCGCGCTCGTCTACTTCCTGCGCCTGGCGCGCGACGTGCTGAAGGACGAAGAACAGGCGGTCACCTCGGTCACGCTGCTCGCGGCGTATCCCTTCGCGGTATTTTTCAGCGCCGCGTATACCGAGGGCCTGTTCCTCCTGACGTTGATGGGCGCGGTTTACCACTTCCACAAGAACCGGCTCGGACGCGCCGCGCTGTTTGGCTTTGCCTGCGGCCTGACGCGCCCGAACGGCGCGCTGCTGTCGATCGTGCTGGCGTTGATGGCGGTGGCGCCGATGTGGGACGCGGCACGCTGGCGCCCGATCCTTCCTCCGCCGCCAGGGTGGAACACCATAGCCAGAAGGATGCTGGCCGCTGCATCGCCGGGCTTCGGCATGCTCGCGTTCTCCGCGTTCATCTACAGGCTGACCGGCAATCCCTTCATGTGGACGATCCAGAACGTCGCCTGGGGACGCACCTATCGCAGCCTCGACTCGCTGGTCTCGGATCGCGTCGGCTACATCGCGACCAACGGGCTCTACTCCTACGCCTCGACGCAGACGATCGACTTTTTCTACTCGCTTGCGGTTGTGCTGGCACTGGCCGCGGTGTGGCCGGTCTATCGCCGCTTCGGCTTGCCGTTCGCCGCCTTCATCCTGATCACGATCCTGCCGCCGATGTCGGCGGGCGGCCTGTTATCGATGGGACGAGTGACGTCGGTGCTGTTTCCGGTGTTCCTCTGGCTCGGCGCGGCGCTGCCGGCGCGCCATCGCCATGCGTGGATTGTGACATTTGCCGTACTTCAGGGTTTTGTCGCGGTGATGTTCTTCACCTGGCGGCCGTTGTACTGAGCCGGGCGTCATATACTGCAAGCAAGATGGCGCGTCGACTGACACTTCTTACTCTCGCGGTGGCACTGACCGCGTTCGGGCTGACCCCGCGCCTGACGGCCGAGCAGGCCGGCGCCGCAACCTCGCGCGCCAACGCGGAAAAATCGTTTCGCGGCGGACGCCTCGACGAGGTCGAAACGCTCGCCAAGGCGTTCCCGAAAGACGAGATCATCGCGACGTATCACGCACTCGGCGTCGCCGCGCGCGGTGATTACGCGAAGGCGGAGGCGATCCTGCAGCCGTTTGCGGCCGCCGTGCCCGGCGGCGAGGCCGCGCTCGAGCTCGGACTGCTCCAGATGTACATCGGCAAGCGCGCCGAAGGCCGCCGCGCGCTGACGCAGGTGCTTGGCGCCGACAGCGGCAACCCGAGCGCGCGTGAATACCTGCGCGCCGCGCGCGCCTCGCGCGCGTTGATGCGAATCGAAGACGCGCAGTCGTACTTCCGCGATGCGATTGCCCTGGCGCCGAACGATCCTCGGGTCAACACCGAGTGGGGGGAGCTGTTCCTCGAGAAATACAACAAGGCCGAGGCCGCCAAGTCGTTCCAGGAGGCGCTCAAGGCCGATCCCGAATACGGCCCCGCGCTGCTCGGCATGGCCAGGGCGCTGGCCGACGAAAACCCGCCGCAAGCCGTCGCCTTTGCGCAGCGCGTGCTCAAGCAGAACCCAAACGATGCCGGCGCGCAGCTGGTGATTGCGCAAGTCGCGATCTATCAGGACAAGAAGGCCGACGTCAAAGCGGCGGTCGATCGCGTCCTCGAGTTCAATCCGAAACACCTCGAAGCGCTGTCGATGAAGGCGGCGATGGCCTACGTCGAAGGCCGCACGGGGGAATACCAGGCAGCGGTGGCCGAGGCGCTGAAGATTCACCCGACCTACGGCGAAATTCATCGCATCGTCGGCGAGATCACCGCGCACTATTACCGCTTCGACGAGGCGGTCGAGCACACGCGCCGGGCGATTGCGCTCGATCGCGAAAACATCCGCGCCGTCGCCGACCTCGGCGCGCAGTTGATGCGCACCGGCGACGAGCGCAACGCGCGGCGCAATCTGGAAGCGGCCTTCCGCGTCGACCGCTGGGACGTGCAGACCTACAACCTGCTCGAGCTGCTCGACAACCTCGAGCCGTTCGACACGATCGCCGAAGGCGACATGATCATCCGGCTGTCGCCGGACGAATCGCCGGTGATGAAGAACTACGTGCCGATGCTCGCGAAGGAGTCGCTCGATACGCTCAGCAAGCGCTGGGAGTTCACGCCGAAAGGGCCGATCCTGATCGAGATGTTTCCGCGGCACGACGACTTCGCGGTGCGCACGCTCGGCCTGCCCGGCATGATCGGTGCGCTCGGCGCCTGCTTCGGCCGCGTCGTCACCCTCGACTCGCCGACGGCGCGCGAGCCCGGCACGTTCAACTGGGCGGAAACGTTGTGGCACGAGATGGCGCATGTCATCACGCTGCAGTTGTCGGGCAACCGGCTGCCGCGGTGGCTGAGCGAGGGCGCGTCAGTGTTCGAAGAGCGGCGCGCGCGGCCCGACTGGGGCCGCGAGATGGACATCCCGTTCGCGCGCGCCATCGACCGCGGCGCCGTGCTGAAGATTCGCGACTTGAACTCGGGCTTCACCAGCGCGGCGACGATCAATTACGCCTATTACCAGGCGTCGCTGATCGACGAGCACATTCACGACACTTACGGGCAGCGCAAGCTGCGCGCCTTCGTCGAAGCCTACGGCGATGGCAGCGATACCGAGACCGCCATCAAGAAGGCGCTCGGCATCGACATCGACGAGCTCCAGAGGGGCTTCGATCAAGCGCTCGAGAAGCGGTATGCGTCGATGCGCCGCGCGCTCAAGGCGCCGGAGGGATTGAAGGAAAACATGTCGGTGGAGCAGCTGAAGGCGCTGGCCGCGGCCAACCCCGACAACTTCACCGTGCAGATGACGCTCGGCGAGGCGCTCGCGCCGTCCAATCCCGACGCGGCCATTGCCGCATTCGAACAGGCCGCGAAGATCTTGCCGAACGCGAGAGGCGAAGACAGCCCTGAGGCCGCGATTGCGGCGGTGGCGAACAAGCAAGGCGACAAGGCCAGAGCCGCGCGCGCGCTCGAATCGCTTGCGGCGTTCGATCACACCAACATCCAGGCCGCGCGCGAGCTGGCGTCGCTGAGCGATCCGGCCAAGGACGCCGGTCGATTGCAGATTGCGTTGAAGCGCGTCGCGTCGATCGACCCGTTCGATGGAGCGGCCCACTCGCAGCTCGGCAAGATCGAGCTCGCGAAGGGCAACAGCGAGGAAGCGGTCCGGCTGTTTCGTGTCGCGCTGGCGGCCAAGCCGCTCGACAAGGCAAGCGCCCATGCCGATCTCGCGGAAGCGTTGCTGAAGGCCGGCCACAAAGACGAAGCGCGCAAGCAGGTGCTCGAAGCGCTGCTCGTCGCGCCGACCTACACCAGGGCGCAGGACCTGCTGCTGAAGTTGCAGGAAGGAAGCCGCTAGGTGCACAGACCCCGTTGGATCATCACCGCCGCGCTGGTCGCGGGCGTGGTGTGGATCGCGGGGGATGTCGCAGCGCAGATTCCGGTCATCGACGGCAACAAGTTCGCGGGTCTCAAGTGGACGTTCGTCCGCATCAAGTACGGCTTCTACGACAACGAGGGCGGCCAGGCCTCGCGGCTGCAGTATTGGGACGAGCCGTGGGCGATCGACGCGCCGGCCGCGGAGCAGAATCTGTCGCGACGGATCAAGTCGGTCACCGCGATCGACGTCGGCGATCCGATCGTGCTGACGCTGGAAGATCCGAAGCTGTGGGAGCACCCCTGGATTTACATCGTCGAGCCGAGCAACCTGGTGCTGAAAGACGCCGAGGTGCCGATCCTGCGCGAGTTCCTGCTGCGCGGCGGCACGCTGACGTTCGACGACTTCCACGGCCCGTTCGAATGGGAGTTGACCGAGAAGCAATTGCAGCGCGTGTTTCCGGATCGCGAGATCGTCGAGATTGCGCCGCCGCACCCGATCTATTCCTGCTTCTACCGCCTCGATCGTTATCCGCAGATTCCCGGGCTGGGATCGTTCCTGAGCGGCCGCACGTGGGAGAAGGGCGGTTTCACGGCGCACCTGCGCGGCATCCTCGACGACAAGGGCCGGCCGATGGTGCTGATCAACTGGAACACCGACATGGGCGACGGCGTTGAATGGTCGAACGCGCAGGAATACCAGGGCTACATCAAGTGGACCGCCCAGGCCTACCAGATGTTGATTAATGAAGTGATCTACGCATTGACACACTAGTTATGCAGACACCCGCAGTGGAAGGGCTGGCCGACAAAGTAGCGAGCAGCCGTCAAAAGATTCTGACCGAGCTTCGCAAGGTCATCGTCGGGCAGGACGAGGTCGTCGACGAGGTGTTGATGGCGTTGTTCTGCGGCGGCCACTGCCTGATCACGGGTGTGCCCGGCCTCGCCAAGACGCTGCTGGTCAAGACGCTGTCGCAGATTCTCGATCTGTCGTTCAAGCGCATCCAGTTCACGCCCGATCTGATGCCCGCCGACATCACCGGCACCGAGATTCTCGACGAGGATCACGGCTCGCGCGCGCTGCGGTTCGTGAAGGGGCCGATCTTCGCGCAGATCATCCTGGCCGACGAGATCAACCGCACGCCGCCGAAGACGCAGGCGGCGCTGCTCGAGGCGATGCAGGAGTATCACGTCACCGCCGCGGGCAGGACCTATCAGCTCGAGCGGCCGTTTTTCGTGCTGGCGACGCAGAATCCCATCGAGCTCGAAGGCACGTATCCGCTGCCCGAGGCGCAGCTCGATCGCTTCCTGTTCAACGTCGTCATGACCTATCTCTCCGAGGACGACGAAGTGCAGGTCGTGACGGATACGACCAGCCTGCGCAAGCCCGAGCCCGCGCGCATCCTCAACGGCGCGGACATCCTCGCGATCCAGGATTACGTGCGCCAGGTATTGATCGCCGAGGAAGTGGTCCGCTATGCGGTGCGGCTGACCGACAGCTCACGGCCGGGCCGCGGCGCGAAGCTCGAATTCATCGACAAGTGGGTGAAATGGGGCGCGGGTCTGCGCGCCTCTCACGCGCTGGTGATCGGCGCCAAGGCGCGCGCGCTGCTGCACGGCCGCCACCACGTGTCGGTCAAGGACATTCAGGCGCTCGCCAAACCGATTCTGCGCCACCGCGTGCTGCCGAACTTCTATGCGGAAGCGGAAGGCATCACGTCGGACCGCATCGTCGATCAGCTGCTCGACGCGGTCCCGGTACCGGCCAGCGGACTTTAGCGATGGCAGGCCCCGCGCGCTACCTCGATCCGGCGATCATCGCGCGGCTCGGCACGATTGATCTCAAGGCGCGCACCATCGTCGAAGGATTCCTGACCGGGCTGCATCGCAGTCCGTACAAGGGGTTCAGCGTCGAGTTTGCGGAGTACCGCCAATACATGCCCGGCGATGATCTGAACACGCTCGACTGGAAAGTGTTCGCGCGCTCCGACAAACACTTCGTCAAGAAATACGAGGAAGACACCAACCTCACGTGCCACCTGCTGCTCGATGTCAGTGGCTCGATGGGCTACGCGTCGGGTGAAATTACCAAGCTGCAGTACGCGTCGTACCTGACCGGCGCGCTTGCATACCTGATGCACCGGCAGCGCGACTCGTTCGGGCTGATCGCGTTCGACGACAGCATTTCAGCGTTGTTGCCGGCGAGCGCGCGGGCCGGCCACCTGCGCACGGTGTTGCTGGCACTCGAGCGGATCGAGCTCGGTGCGCGCACCAACGTCGCCAAGCCGCTTCACGATCTCGCCGCCGCCGTGCGCAAGCGCGGCATGGTCGTCCTCGTGTCGGATCTGCTCGACGACCCGGCCAACGTGCTCGATGGTTTGAAGCACTTCCGATACCGCGGCACCGATGTGATCGTGTTTCACATCCTCGACCCGTACGAGCTGAAATTCCCCTTTGAGCAGGCC
>DASUSZ010000182.1:0-2808 GCA_036374815.1 Vicinamibacterales bacterium
GAAACGTCGTGTCACCTCGTAGCCGAGCATCGTGCCGGCCGTCCGATCGGTATTGCGGATCGGCATCGCGATCTCGACGGGCGCGCGGTGCTCCAACGCGGGCGTCGCCGCGTCGATCAGCTTGCGATCGAGCACCGCCGCCAGTCCGGCGTCCTGCTTCACGGTGTTGCGGCGCGGCAAATCACCGGGAATGTCGGGCACGAACAGCACCGGATCGAGATCGAGGCCCCTCGCCTTCCAGTGATCTTTCGCCCGCTCGAAGTCGAGGCACTCGGCACGGCCAATCGCCTCGTCGAGCGTGCGGAAACCAAGCGCCGCCAGCAACTCGCGAACTTCTTCGGCGATGAAGCGGAAGAAGTTCTGCACGAACTCCGGCTTGCCCGTGAACGTTTTGCGCAGCTCCGGATCCTGCGTCGCGATGCCGACGGGACAGGTGTTGAGATGGCAGACGCGCATCATCACGCAGCCCATGACCACGAGCGGAGCCGTGGCGAAACCGAATTCCTCGGCGCCGAGCAGCGCAGCGACCATGACGTCGCGGCCGGTCTTCATCTGTCCGTCGACCTGGACGACGATGCGATCGCGGAGGCGATTCATCAACAGCACCTGCTGCGTCTCGGCGAGGCCGAGCTCCCACGGCACGCCGGCGTGCTTCAGGCTGGTCAGCGGCGACGCGCCCGTGCCGCCGTCGTGACCGGAAATCAGCACGACATCGGCGTGCGCCTTCGAGACGCCGGCCGCAACCGTGCCGACGCCCGATTCGGCGACGAGCTTCACGTGCACGCGCGCGCGCGGGTTGGCATTCTTCAGATCGAAAATCAGCTGCGCGAGATCCTCGATCGAGTAGATGTCGTGATGCGGCGGCGGCGAGATCAGCCCGACGCCGGGCGTCGAGTGGCGCACCTTGGCGATCCACGGATAGACCTTGTGGCCCGGCAGCTGTCCGCCTTCGCCGGGCTTGGCGCCCTGCGCCATCTTGATCTGCAGGTCGTCGGCGTTGACGAGGTATTCGCTGGTGACGCCGAAGCGGCCCGACGCGACCTGCTTGATTGCGCTGCGGCGCGAATCGCCGTTGGCGTCCGGCACGTATCGACCGGGATCCTCGCCGCCCTCGCCGGTGTTCGACTTCGCGCCCATCCGGTTCATCGCGATGGCGAGCGTTTCGTGCGCCTCCTGGCTGATCGATCCGTACGACATCGCGCCCGTGGAGAAGCGCGGCAGGATTTTTTCGACCGGCTCGACCTCGTCGAGCGGCAGCGGCGGACCGGACGGCGTCAATCCAAACAGGCCGCGCAGTGTCGCGCGCGCCTTGCTCTGGTCGTCGACCAGTTGCGTGTATTCCTTGAAGATCTTGTATTGCCCCGTTCGCGTCGCGTGCTGCAGCTTGAACACGGTGTCGGGGTTGAACAGGTGCAGCTCGCCGTCGCGGCGCCACTGGTATTCGCCGCCGCTCTGCAGTTCGGCGGAGGCCTTTTCGCCATAGGCGCGTACATGACGCCGCCGCACCTCCTCGGAAATGTCCTTCAGCCCGATGCCGCCGATCTTCGACGCCGTTGACGTGAAGTAGCGGTCGACGAACTCGCGATCGAGACCGACCGCTTCGAAGATCTGCGCGCCGCAGTAGCTCTGCAGCGTCGAGATGCCCATCTTCGACATCACCTTCAGCACGCCCTTGTTGAGCGCCTTGATGTATTGCTTCACCGCGCCGGCATGCGTGACATCCGGCAGCAGCCCCTGGCGGATCAAATCGTCGAGCGATTCGAAGGCGAGATACGGATTCACCGAGCCGGCGCCGTAGCCAAGCAGCAGCGCGATGTGGTGGACCTCGCGCGCTTCGCCGGTCTCGATCAACAGCCCGCACTTGTGCCTGGTGCCTTCACGGACGAGGTGATGATGAACGCCGGCCACCGCGAGCAGGCTTGGAATGGGTGCGTGATGGGCGTCGACGCCGCGATCCGAAAGGATCAACACGCCGACGCCGTGCTCGACCGCGACGCTGGCCTTGCGGCACAGCTGTTCCATCGCGCGTTCGAGACCCGGGCCGTCTTCCTGCGGGTCGTACAACAACGGCAATGTCGTCGATCGGAACGGCGAGCCGGGCGGCAGGTGGCGCAGCTTGGCGACCTGATCGTTGTGGAGGACCGGAAAGTCGACCTTGATCTGGCGGCAGGCTTCGGGACCGGGTTCGAGCAGGTTGTCCTCCGCGCCAATCGTCACGCCCATCGACGTGACCAGCTCCTCGCGGATCGCATCGAGCGGCGGGTTCGTGACTTGCGCGAACAGCTGCTTGAAGTAGTCGTACAGCAGCCGCGGCTTCTCGGACAACACGGCCAACGCCGTATCGGTGCCCATCGAGCCGATCGGCTCCTCGCCGTTCAGCGCCATCGGCGTCAGCAGCAGCCGCAGATCTTCCTGCGTGTAGCCGAACGCCTGCTGCCGGCGCAGCACCGTCTGGTGATCCGGCCGCTCCGCATAGGCCGCGGGCAGATTCTCGATGTCGACGAGATGCCGTCGCAGCCACTCGCCGTAGGGATGCTCGGCCGCGAGCCGCTGCTTGATCTCGGTGTCGCTGATGATGCGGCCCTCGCCGGTATCGATCAGCAGCATCTTCCCGGGCCGCAGGCGATCCTTGACCGCGATGTTGGCGGCGGGGATGTCCAGGACGCCGACTTCGGACGCCATGATCACCAGGCCGTCTTTCGTGATGCAGTAGCGCGCCGGACGCAGGCCGTTGCGATCGAGCACCGCGCCGATCAGCCGGCCGTCGGTAAAGGCGATCGACGCGGGGCCGTCCCACGGCTCCATCAG